>DIWB01000034.1:81748-108273 GCA_002428385.1 Bacteroidales bacterium UBA6117 | reverse complement strand
AGCTTGACATTTTTTTAGCAATTAGGTTTATAATACAACGAGACAGCGCCAAGTTAGGAAAAAGTGTATTTGACCTGCAAAAAATATTAAACCCTTTCAGGGTTTTACATCAATGGGTGGGATGTTGCCGCCGGTTACACCGGCGGTTATTCACATTAAACCGCTGTCGCGGTTTTCTCACCAAGGATAATTTACAATCTTCTTCTGCCGCGGTTATTCTCACCAAGGATAATTTACAATCTTCTTCTGCCGCGGTTATTCTCACCAAAAGGGAATTTACAATCTGCCGCTATCGCAGTTTTTCTGCATCGGGGTTGATAACAATCTACCGCTATGGCGGTTTTTAGTGATTAGCATGTTTTTACTTACTTCTATCGTGTTTTTTTCAATCTTTTTTAGGTTACCTCTTTATTTGTTCACAAATCCAGATTATTCACAGCTCTTCTTTAACAGTAGCATCCAAATGTAAAGTTTTCAGAGTGGAAGTCAATATGTTACACTTTACCTTGGACTTTGTGAGGGAAACAGGTTATACGGGTAGCAGAAAATACCTCAGGATAAAATTTGGTGTAATAAAAAACCCCGCGAACAATCGCGGGGTTTTTTATTTGTTCCTGGTATGATTACCTGCGGCCTGCCTTAACTCCGCCGTTCATCCTCATTGCACTTTGCCTGGAAGCATTAGCTCCGGCAGCAGAATTTCTTGCAGTTGAACGCATCTGAGAATCATTCATCGTTTTTGACATGGAGGCCTGATTAGTCTGATCCTTTGCTTTAAGCTGGGTCTTGTCATGTACCCTTAACTGGTCTTTTTTCTGGATCTTGTCACCGGTCCCTGTCTGATCGTGGATCTTGAGCTGATCCCTTTTCTGAGTCTTAAGCTGATCACCAGCCTGCAGTTTTGTCTGATCACCATTCTGAGTCTGGGTCTGGGTTTGTGTCTGTGTCTGTGTTTCTGACTGGGAAGCAGTCTTTATCCTTTTCCTGTTCTGCGTCTGGTCCTGTGCCTGGTCAGTACTCTGGGCCAGCAGCCCTGCACTCAGTATGAGTGCCATTCCTGTCATCAAAATTGTCCTTTTCATTTCTTATGAATTTTTAGTTAATAATAATCTACGGGACAAATTTATGTTCGTGAAAATGAATTTATAATGAAATTTCAGGGAGGACAGGAAAGATTTAAAAAAATATCTGAATAATTCAACTCGATGAAATATCTCTCCTTCCGGCAGTTCCTTTCGCCATTCCTGCGATCAGTTTGCTCCTGAAAATTCCTTATTAAAATGGCAGTCCCAAACAAATTTCTGTCGAAACAAATGAATACTGTCCGATTATGAAGATTTGATGAAGAAAATACTTGTGACTGACTGTTTGTCAATAATTTGGAAGTGGTTACATACTATTGCCACAATTGTATCGTTTTATCAAAAATATCTTTGTCACTGTCTTTTTTTGTAATAAATGTGTATAAAATGGCTGCAAGAATTTCCAATCGTTTAGGATGCTTTCTGATGATTACGATCCTTTTGTTCACCTGCCTGACAGTTGCCGGGCAGGATCAGACACATGGTCAATCCTCCCATTCACTTTACGGGGGCGCCGGAATTACAAGTAACATGGTTTACATGGGGACAAGCATTTCGCAGGATAAACCCGTATATTCAGGCTCCCTGACATATGGTTTTAAGGATGAACTCTTTCTTTCAGCCTCTACCTTTCATCTGTCAGCTTTTGATCCATTCCTGGCTTTTCATGCATTTTCGTTGAGTTACAACCATGCTGTAAATTCATGGTTTGATTATTCAGCCGGCATCTCACGCTACCAGGTTGCCCCTGCCCTTACAGATACACTTTTCAGCAGCTTTCTCTATGGTAATATCACCCTGGGTTTTGACTGGAAGGTATTGTATTCAAAGGTATCACTGGGGGGCGTGCTGTCAGAAGGGACCAGTGGTTACCTGCAGCTTGCCAACTCAAGATATTTTGAAACACTTCATATTGAAGGCAAGGCATATTTCACCTTTGATCCATATATTAATATGCTGTTCGGATCTCTTACCAGGACAAAAACATCAGATGGTACGGTTATTGGTATTTCCCGTCCCTTCGGTTCCGGAAGGTCTGACAGGAACAGTTCACAGTCAACTACAACTTTTTTCGGGTTGATGGAAATTGATATGGGTGTTCCCGTTGCCGTTAATATGAAACGGCTTACTCTGGAAGCAGAACCAGGATATATATTATCACTGTATTCCGATACAGAATTGTTTAATCCTGAGGGATTTGTTCTTATGATTAATTGCTATGTAAGAATTTTTTAAAGAAAAGAGGATGTTTTTATAATTCTTCATAATTTCTTCATAATGACTATTATAAATTTGCCAGACAAACTACTGTTTAACTTAAAAGGAAAAGAGATGAAACCCACATGATTGACCACAANNCAATCATGTGCGGTTCCATCATACCATTAAAATCAAAATTAAATTATGATGAAAAGGACAATTTTTTTGACAGCCGTCGCACTTCTGATAAGTGCCGGAATGTCGGCTCAGAATGCCACCCGGACTCAGACTGAGCAACAGAACAGGTCAGCTGCTACAGTGCAGGAGCAGACCCAGGGCCAGTACCAGAACTATGGTCAGATGACCAGTGAGCAGAAACAGGCAAGAAATGCTGAAAGAAAAGCTCTCAAACAACAGGAGAAAGAGCTTAAGAAACAGCAGAAGCAGCAGAAAATGCAGGATCAGCAGATGAAACAGGAACAGTACATGGACCAGAACAAGGCTGCTGTAAAGAACAAAGGTGCACGTACTGCCACTCCCATGAAGAATGCCGCAAAAGTATCCAGGGGTTCAGGTCCCGGGAAAAAGTAGCAACTCCAAAAAGGTAAGAATGCCAAAGCCCTGCAGTAAAAGCTGCAGGGCTTTTTCATAATTCACCGGCCAGATTGTATGAATGCCCGAAGGCCTCCGGCCTATTCTGAAAGGATTTCTGATGGTTTCCAATTGCTTAGTTTTTCACAGGAATGAAAATGTACGTCAATGGTTTATTTAAAATGCAGGATTCATTTCTCCCATTCAGTTTCTGAACATTTATATATCACAGGAGTTATTATTTTTACATATTCAAATATGATACAATGAAGATTATATCCTGGAACGTAAACGGCATCCGTGCCATAGCAAAGAAGTCCTTTTTTACAGATCTTGAACAGTTAAACGCGGACATAGTATGCCTGCAGGAGACAAAGGCGCAGGATGCCCAGGTTGCCGAAACGCTTGAACCCCTTAAGCCTTATCATATCTTTTTCAATTCAGCCCAAAGGCCTGGATATTCCGGAACGGCAGTTATTTCAAAGGTCAGGCCGCTGAATGTAATTAAGGATATCGGAATCAGTGAGCATGATACCGAGGGCAGGGTACTGTGCCTCGAGTTTGAGCAGTTCTTTCTGGTGAATGTATATGTGCCCAATTCCGGGGCCGAACTTGCCCGGCTGGGTTACAGACAGGAATGGGACAAGGCTTTTTTTGCTTATCTGAAAAATCTCGAAATGAAAAAGCCGGTTATTGTCTGCGGCGATCTTAATGTAGCACATAAGCCCATTGATCTGGCCCGTCCGAAGGAGAATTACAACAAGGCTGCAGGCTATATGCAGGAGGAGATTGACGGAATGGACCGGCTCACTGAAGGCGGACTGACTGATACATTCCGGCATTTTTATCCTGACTCCCGTGGAAGATATTCATGGTGGAGCTTCAGAGCCGGTGCAAGGTCAAAGAACATCGGCTGGAGAATCGATTATTTCCTTGTAAGCAGGTCGTTCCTGCCAAAGGTGAAAGATGCTTTCATCCACGAAGAAATTACAGGTTCGGATCATTGCCCGGTGGGGATAGTACTAGAGCCATAGAAAAACGGTATGCGGTACGCGGTACGCGGTACGCGGCGACCGCACTTACTTCGGTCTTCCGTCTTCGGTCTGTTTTTTCATCCCAGCCTTGCAAGCGCCTTATCAATTGAGGCTACAAAGTTTATCACACCAAGTTTATTACTCTCCCTGATGAAATCCCTCAGGCTTTTGCTTTTAATATCAGAGAAATCACCAATAATTGCCAGTTTCATCCTGTAGTTTGAAAACTTCTGGAGTATGTCACCTGCAATCTTTGTTTTAAGGTCGAAGAAATCCTTGTTCAGGGTTTCTGAATATATTATCAGCCCGGTGCTTCCGTTATAACCTGCATCTGCCATTATATCGAGAATGTCTTCCGTTGAACTGATAATCTCTGATCCCGGCAGTATTTCCGCAAGTGAAATACCTTTTTCTGTAATGTGATATTTGATCATCTCTTTCATCATTCGAATTAACGTAAATTTCACGAAAATAATTTATTATTGATCCCATTCAACTTTTTTGACATCTCTTTCCAGGCACTTATCCAGTCAGCACTCCTTGTTAATTTGCCCGGTCCTTTAAGCAGATGTTCGTGTTCAGGAACGCCCCGGGGATACTTAATTTTGATTAATACAAAATATTACGTAAATTGCGTTACGTAAAAAACGTAACATAAAAAGCGTAACATAAAAAGTGCAACATGAAAAACGTAATAACAAATCCATTTGTCACTGGCGGGTATGCAGGTCCGGATTATTTTTGTAACAGAACTGATGAGACAAAGAGGCTTGCAAGTGCCGTTTCTTCACGAAGGAACATAACCCTGATATCACTCAGGAGAATGGGTAAAACTGGATTGCTTAAGCATTTCAAGCAGCAGATTGAGCATAAAAGAAAATCCAGCGTAGTTGTTTATGCTGATCTTCTGCCAACGATGAACTGTAACGAGATGCTGAATTCCGTTTCAACCGCTCTCTTCAGGGTAAGGCAGAAGGAGAGAAACTTTATGGAAAAGATGTTCGGTCTGATGGCTTCACTTCGTCCGAGGCTGACGGTTGACCCACTCACAGGTGAACCGGCTGTTGAACTGAAAGTGGAGACAGCCTCTGAAATTAAGGCAGGGCTTGACAATATCCTTCGACTTATTTCTGAGATCAGGCAGGATATACTTTTCATGTTTGATGAGTTTCAGCAGATAGCAAAGTACCCGGAGAAGAACACCGAAGCTATACTGAGGTCAGTCATCCAGGCTTATCCGGTTATCCCGTTCATCTTCTCGGGCAGCAGTAAGCATATGCTCGAAAAAATGTTCATGTCTGCCGGCAGTCCCTTTTACCAGAGTACAGAACTTATGTACCTGGACAGGATTTCGGAAAAAGACTATAGCGAATTCATCAAGAATCATTTTCATAATGCCGGCCTGGATATCGATGATGATTCGTTGCACAGGATCTTCAGATGGACGAGGCTTCATACCTATTATGTGCAGTATGTATGCAGTATTCTTTATGAGCAGGGCTCCCTTCATACAGGTGAAGCCGAGGTTAACAGGATATTTCACCGTATAATGACTGATTTTGAACCTCAGTATATCAACTACCGTAACCTCATTCCTGCTCACCAGTTTCGGCTTCTGAAGGCGATTGCAGCTGAGGATGGAGTGGATCAGCCTACAGCGGGCGATTTCATCTCGCGACATGGTCTTACAAGTCCAAGCTCAGTGTCAGCGTCACTTAAGTCCTTGTTGGAAAAGGAGATGGTTGTCCGCGACCAGGAGATGTGGCAGGTATACGATGTCTTTTTCTCACGGTGGCTTCAGTATCATTATAGTGAGGGATGAATAACCAGTTACACAATGAATCCCTGGCCAACAATTTGTTCACTTATTTCCCATAAGCTGCGGCCAGTTTCCGGATCATATGATTCCGAAGATGATCCGGCTTCTTTCAGGAAGCCCCTCCGGCCTTCAAAATATTTGCCGTTTGTGTCTTTCATTCCCTGGCTATCCGGACTTGCAAAGCGGATAATCGAAACACTGTACAAAATCAGGGATAGGCAGGACAATTATCAATCCGTTTTGAAAAATCTTTTCCATTTCGAAAACCAAAATATTCCCTGAAGTTATTAAATCTTCGTCATATAAAAGGTGTAAACAAGAAAAGTAGGCGGAGAGGCAGGGTTGGGTATATGCAGTGCGGGAGTGAGTGAGAGAGCGGGGAAATTTCAGTGAAAATTCACGAATTTTTATCGTAAAACGATATCTGGCTTATCGGTTTACAACAAATATTTTACCTGAAACGATATGGATTTTATGAAGGACTGAAGAGCGGAGAGAGGAGAGAGGAGAGAGGAGAGGGAAGACTAAAGACGGAAATAGTCAGGAAAAACCTACGAAAATTTTTGCTTCACGTCCGTGGTCAGATTGCAAAATACTTCTTAAATTGTAGCATTAACTCAAAAACATTAACCATGAAGATCTTACGGGGAACATTAATCGGGGGGTGTCGTACTTCCTTATTGGCTGGCTCGTCTATGGTGTGCTGCTTTACAATTTCTTTTCTCCCATGACTAACACCTGTGCAAACTCTCCTGAAGATGAAATGATATGGTGGGCAATGATCCTGTCAAATCTGCTGATAGCATTGTTCCTGACATTGTTTCTTAACTGGTCAGGGGCACGAAGTATTTCTGATGGCTTAAAGACCGGGGCTTTGTTCGGAGCCCTGTTCACGGCTACAATCGACCTGTCCATGTTTTCAATGACAACAATGTATAAATCTCTGTTGCCGATAGTTATTGAGACCGTTGTCAGTGCAGTGGTTCTTGCTGTCGTGGGAATGATCATTGTGCTCACCAGGGGAAAGACGAAGGAGGCGTAACTCAGGCAGATGAAAGCGATCATTTAAGATAAAAAAGCGAACCAGTAGGTTATCGAAAAACATAATCCACTTGAAAAACTGCAAAAGCCGTGCGATATGCCTCTGAAGGTCATGCCCGGGGCAAGGTTGTGATTAAATGGTATCCCGGGGGGTGAAAACATCAGAATACTTAAAGTCACCTCCTTAATAAATCCATGGATTCGGAGTTATGCCTTGAAAATATCAACCGGGTTAAAACCAAGGGCAACCGTTGTGCTTTTATGACAATAAATCTTGTATGGAATTCTCAGTTAAAGGACTCGTCTACCGGATATTCATCGACCCTCTTATCTCCGGACTCAGGAAGCGTTTGGTTTCAATGATAGTGTTGCCCGGCGTATCATCATAGCCGACTATAACTGCCCCATGAGTCCCGGTCCGGCAAAATGGCTGGCATGGGGCATCGAACGTGTGGCAAGAGGCGACCATTACCGTAATTTCAGAAAGTATATGGCTGCGGGCGGCCTCAAACAACTTGCTGCTGAAGCCGGACTTGTAATAATCTCTCAGGAGGAAAGGGGAGAAGGTGTGTTTGTGATTGCAACATTAATGCCGGTCGTGCTGTGAGCAAGTAATTTATTTGATAAGTCTGTGATCCAGCAATGCCGCCAGTGCCTTATGATATTCGTTTTCAAGTTCCAGAAGCCTGTCTTCCGATTCATACAGCGCTTTCATATACATAAAATAGGTTGAAACAGATATTTCACCTGCCTCCAGGGCCTTGTCGGGGTACTTAGTCCCGCCGCCCGATTCAATAATTCCCCTGATCTCTGAAACGCTTTTCTGCAGTGCCATTATTCCGGAATAATCATTTCGTGCTTCCGATTTGAGTTTCATCAGCGTTGCTTCGCGAAGAGCATCAGAATAATCAGCTGCAGCCGATGCCGATCTGACTTTGTTTGAATTCGCCCAGAGAGGAATGCTCAGTCCGGCAACCGGACCTGTGTAAGCTGTACCGGCTACGATTTCCGATCCGTAGCCAACCTGAATTTCGGGCAAAGATCCGCTGCGGCTCAGACTGACCTCCTGCCGGCTGATACTATATTCAATTTCCGGAATGAGGTAAGCAGGATGCGATTCTGATTTCTCGGTAATCAGCAAATCGAAATCAGGGACTTCCATTACCGGATATTCAGCATATCCGATTTCTGCCGCATCCGATCCGCTCATATAATCAAGCTTCTCCCTGAGCATCTGCGTTTCCGATTCCCTCCGGTTGATCTCAAGGCTTACGGCTGACAATTCGAGCAGGATGTTGTTGTAATCCATAATTGTGGCTTCCCCGTTTTCAAGCATCTTGCCCCAGGCCGACCTCAGGACTTCATAGCCTTTCTTCCTTTCAAGAAGTGTATTAAGGGCTCTCGTGTTGTAAATAAGATCGAGGGCCAGTTGCTCCGCCTCAAGCATTATAAGCATCCTGGCCTGGCTGTATTCCTGTTCTGCAAGAATGATTGTGTTGTTGTTGATCTTTTTCTGAAGCAGGTACTTTGTCGGGAAATCAAAAGACTGTGATACCGACCATATCTTCTTGTCACCGGCCTCATCAGAGTTACCCGGCATGAAACCTGCTGATACAAAAGGATCCGGCGGGGCATTCCCTGTCCGGGCTTCAATCCTTCTTGCCTCAAGCAGCTTTCCGTAAGCGGCTATTTCCGGATTGCTGGCAGAAACCCTTTCGAGGAATTCAGTAATTGATTGAGCTGATGCCAGTCCGGTGACAGAAATCAGCGCTGTCAGTAAAAATATCTTCTTAATCATTCTTGTTTCTTCTTTCAATTAAATAATAGACTGATGGAATGATGAATATATTCAGCAGCGTGGAGCTGAGAAGTCCTCCGAGGATCACAATTGCCATGGGACTCTGGATCTCATTCCCCGGTTTGTCGCCTCCAAGTGCAAGCGGTATCAGAGCAAGCGCAGCCGTAAGGGCAGTCATCAGAATGGGATTAAGCCTGTCGGCCGATCCGGTAAGAACTCGCTCATCCAGGGGCATTCCGTCTTTCTTCAGGTGAATATATCTTGATATCAGCAATATGCCATTTCTTGTGGCGATGCCGAAAAGCGTGATGAACCCGATGATTGAAGGAATGCTTACTACATTTGATGAAAGCTTGATGGCAAAGATCCCTCCGATTATTGCCAGCGGCAGATTAAGCAGTACAATCAAGGCAAGGGAGCTGTTTTTAAACTCCTGATAGAGTATCAGAAAGATAACCAGGATTGCAATTATTGAAGCAGTGATCAGCCTTCTCGTGGCGCTTTCAGCGCTTTCAAACTGGCCGCCATATTCGATGTGGTAATTTTCGGGCAGTACAATTGTTTCGTTTATTCTTTTCTTTATGTCGTTCACCACACTTCCCACATCTCCGCCTGCAGTGTTTACTGAAACTACAATCAGTCGCTTTACATTTTCGCGGTTTATTGAAAATGGTCCGGAAGAAGACTCTATGTCAGCCACAAAGGAAAGAGGAACTTTTTTACCATTCCAGGTGTCAATCATGGCGTTTCTTATACCTTCAATGGCGCCGCGTGTTTCATCATTGTACCGGAGCACGAGGGGAAACCGTTTTTCCTCTTCATAAACATCCGATACCACCTGCCCGCCCAGGGCAATGCTTACAAATGAGTTGAAGCTGTTCATATCAATGCCGTAGCGGGCAAGCATCTCCCTGTTTGGTTTTATTTTGAGCTGAGGGGTTTCAACCAGTTGTTCGACGTTAAGGTCGCCTATCCCTTTTATTCCGGCTATCTCCGACCGGATTTCATTGGCAATTCTGTAAAGATCGTTAAGGTCGTCTCCAAAAAGTTTAATTGCAATGTTTGCCTTGGTGCCGGATAGCATCCTGTCGATCCTGTGGGCAATAGGCTGCCCGACTTCAATACTGGCACCCGGGATTGCTCTCAGCTTTTCCCTAACATCGGCGAAGAACTCATCCCGGCTTCTGTCCGACAGTACAAACGGGACATCAAGTTCCGAGGTATTCTCCCCGAAGAAGTGTTCTGCCAGTTCCGCCCGTCCCGTCTTGCCTGCCACCGAAGTGACTTCAGGTATCCCGAGAAGTATCTTTTGCGCTTCAATCCCCATCTTTTCCGATTCTTCGAGTGAAACTCCCGGCGGCAGGGAGATATTTACAGTCAATGCACCTTCGTTGAAGGCAGGGAGAAACGAACTTCCCGTTGTTGTTAACAGAATAACAGAGATAAAGAAGATCAACGCGGTCAATCCGATTACAATTCTGCTCCTGCCCAATGTGAAATCAAGCGATTTACGGTAAATCCGGCCCAGATTCCGTTCGGTCCACGATCCGTTGACTGCCTTAAGCAGTCTGCTTTCACCTGTAAGGAGATAACTGCTCAGAACGGGAGTGACGGTCACTGCCACAATAAGTGAGGCGAAGAGGGATACTATGAAGGATATGCCCAGTGGCCTGAGCATCCTTCCTTCAAGATCGCCAAGTAAAAACAGGGGGAGAAAGGTGATGATTATAATAAGGGTTGCATTCCATATCGACGACCTCACTTCAGTTGAGGCTTTGTATATTACCCTGAGCGGCGGTTCCCTTTTTTCAGTTGGCAGAACGACATTCTTCCTGAGCCGCTTGTAAATGTTTTCCACATCGATTATCGCATCATCAACCAGCGAGCCGATTGCAATAGCCATACCTCCAAGGCTCATCGTATTGATTGTGTAGCCGAGAGCACTAAGGGTTATTATTGCTGCAAGCAGCGAAAGAGGCATTGCCAGGAGCGAAATGACGGTGGTCCTCGTGTTGAACAGGAAAAGGAACAGTATGATAACCACAAAAATCCCTCCCTCTGCCAGCGCTTTCATCACATTCCTTACAGAAGTGTTAATGAACGATGCCTGGTTATAAATATCAGTTCTGAAGGTTACCGATGAGCCGGTATTTTTCTGAATGTCGTTTATCGCTTCAAGAATTTTGTCTGAAAGAACCACGGTATTGGCGTCAGGCTGCCTTGTTACGGTAACCAGCACCGCGCTCCTGCCCCTGTATGATGCAGTGCCGATTGCAGGGGATTTGCCTGTCCGGACTGTGGCAACATCACCAACCCTTAAGGGAAGCCCCTGGGTAATCTTAATTACCGAACTGGCCAGATCTTCCACCCTGTCGGTCTTTGCCATTCCCCTGACTATGTACTTGGTGCCGTACTGATTAATGAACGAACCGGAAGTGTTCAGGTTTATTTCCTGACTGGTGCTTATCAGCTCATTCATAGTGACTCCATGGAAATTCATCCTGTGGGGATCGGCCAGTATCTGGTACTCCTTTATGTCTCCTCCTATCACGTTTACCTGAGCGACACCGCCTACTGACAAAAGCCTGGGAGATACAACCCAGTCGGCCATTGTCCTGAGCTCCATTGGATTCAGACTGTCCGATTCAAGGGCTATGATCATCATTTCACCCAGAAGCGATGTCTGGGGGGCAATCACCGGCTTGTTGATACCTGCTGGAAGTGTTTCATTTGCCTGAATAAGCCTTTCGGCAATTGTCTGCCTGGCTTTGTAGATATCAGTTCCCCAGTCGAATTCAACATTCACTATCGAAAATCCCATGGTTGAGGTCGACCGTACCCGCCTGATCGATGTTGCTCCGTTCACTGCCGTTTCAATGGGGAATGTCACCAGCCTTTCCACCTCCTCCGGTGCCATTCCGCTTGCCTCTGTCATTATGACAACAGTCGGGGCGGTGAGTTCAGGGAATATATCTATCTCCATCCGCGTGGTGACAATGGTTCCGGCTATTATCAGCAGCAGGGCTCCTGCCAGTACGCTTAGCCTGTTCCTTAATGAAAAGTCTATGATCTTGTCCAGCATGGTCCCGAATATTAATGATTATGAGCAGGTGCGGCTGTCGTCATCTGCGAAAGCCTGATCAGGTAAGCGCCTTCGGAAACGATCTTTTCATTTTCGGAAAGCCCGTCCAGTACGGCAGTTTTTTCACCGTCGCTATAGCCAGCGGTTACGTATCTTTTCACAAAGTCTCCGTCTTCATGCGCGACAAATACATAAAGTTTCCCGAATTCCTCCATCAGGGCGCTGTTGGGAACAACGATCAGGTTTTCTGTAGTTTGTCCGGTCAGGAACACCTCTGCAAAAGAACCCTCAATGAGTCCGGGATCATAATCAATACTGAAGTAAACCGGCACATAAAATGAGTTGCCGCCGGTGCTTTTCCCAAAGGCGATCTTCCGGCCGTTCATTTCAGATGTTTTATAGAGTTTTTTACTGTAGCCGACCTTGAAATTTGCGCTTTCAATGCGGGGAAGAATATCCAGATTATCAGGTGAAACATCGGCTTTAAGTATCAGGTTCCGCTCAATGATTATTGAAGCAAGAGCTTCTCCCGATGATACTTTCTGTCCTTCGCCAACAAAGATCTCCCGGATGTAGCCATTTCCGGGCGAAGAAACTGAATTCCCTCTTTCACTGTATGTTGCATTCAGATTTTCGAACTCGTTGAGGGCTTTCTCATAGTCATTTTTTAACGTAAGGAAATGTTCCTGGGTAATTATTTTATCCGAAATGAGATTTTTTGCCCTTTCATAGTTCTGGGCGGCCCTGTCCAGATCAGCTTTTAACTGCCTGTATTTCAGTTCTGAATTGTCTTCAGTAAGCTGTTCTCCGCTTATGGTGAACAGATTCTGCCCGCGGCTCACTTTTACTCCGGGGAACAAATATGAATTGCTGAATTTTACCAATCCCGGAGTTTTAGCCGTGACAAGCAGAATATCTTTATTATCGCTCATGATCATGCCTCCCGTCTTAATGGTAAACGCGAACGGCTGACGTGTCAGAGTGATTATTCTGTAGCCTGATGAATCAGCGGAATGTTCATATTCATGCACATGTGAGGCTGTTTCCTGTTGTTCATGTACATGTGTGGTTGATTCCTGGTGTTCGTCGACTGTTTCGTGGTCGCGGGCACTCTTTGATGAACAGCCGGTGAAAAAAGCTGCAAACACTATAAGGATAAAAAATAAAAGATTTTTCATTGACAGTAAAAATGTTAAATAATTGTTATTCAACAATATAAGAAAAAGAAGAGATAAGATTATGGCTTAAGCAGCCGGAGGGGCTCTGAGTGAGACAGATGCGAAATAACTATTTCTGTAAAGGGAATGCTTTTTATTGTCAATGATCAATTCTTTCCGTGATTCGGGGGATGAATAATCAGTGGTGGAGTTTTCGATAAACAGGTTTTCCTGGGTGAACTGGTGGAAGAGAAGAGAGGATATCCGGCAGGCATCATGATCATCGCCGAGGCTGTGATATTCTTCGGTCAGGCTTGCTCCGGTATGCGAATGGGCTGGCAACACAGAAAAATCCTCATCCTGATGATTATGGGGAATTAAGCTGTGAGCCATAATCAGCAGCCAGCTGAAAATGATAAGTGAGGCTTTAGTCCGGATTCCTGTTCTCAAATCTTGAAATTTCCTGCAAAGGTAGTTATTTTTAACAATAACTGCAGTAATTCCGGGGTACTTCAGCTTTGGTGCATTCCCAATAAAATCGGATAACAAGCTACTTTTGGTAAGTCAGTGCCTGTGCAGGAGATCCCGCATCCCGGTTGCTTACGGGATGCGGGATGACATGGTGCAGGGGGGGCATAGGGGGTGAGGCCGCGGCGAGAGGCAATCTTCCTTTATTTTGGAAATTCATCACTCGCCGCGGCCTCACCCCAAACCCCCCCAAACCGGTATGTCATCCCTCGCCGGTTGATATCGGATAGTTGAACTATTCCCACATTGGAAGACAATCAATGCGGAAAAAGAGTAATCATGGACCAGTCAGGCGAGGGATCTCATTCAACCAAAGCAATGCACTGATAACCCATCAGAGAATGATTTTCAAATAGACTTGTAAAAAGGGTAGAGTGAAACCGTGACTATAATGGAAAGGTTGACTTCCAATGACTTACTTAATTTGTTATATCAGTTGAGGCTATTATATTTATTGCTGAAGTTGAATATGCTTCATACTAAAAGAACAGGGTGAATCCGATAGCCGATCCAAGGTTGTCTCCTGTAACCTTTGAATTGTTGTCTTCCGAGTAGGTCAGTTTTGTTCTGGTCAATTCAACACCCAAATCGATCGAAATATTTTCATTGATGAAATAAGCCAGACCCAAACCACCGCCAAAAGCAGGTCCGGAGTACGAATCCTGTCTATAATCCGACTTTTCCGTTGCTTTTGCATATCCTATTCCTGCCTGGACATAAGGCCTGAAGGAAGATTTAAGCGGAAAATAATACATTAAGGTTGGCATAAGAACCAGCTCGTTTGATTTATAAACATTTACCACGGAATGGGAGTAATTACCTGAAAACGCTAAAGCAAAATTGTTTGCGACAAAATAACCTATAGCCGGCATAAACTCAAAGGAATTCATTTCCGAACTGCTCGATGGACCCGGTGTTCCGTATTGTGAATATTTTGAAGAAGTACGGACAAATTCCAGGCTGGTTTTGCCGGAAACTATCAGAGTCCCCTTTTCTGTTTGCGGGAAAGCTAAGGCTGAAATCATGAAAAGACTAATCATTAGCACTGCTTTTGAGCTCATGGTATCGGAGTTTTAAGGTTAATAATATTGGAATTTCACAACAGATTTTCTGATTTTAATTGAATCATTTTCTCTTAATAAACGGAACTGCTTTATCTGTTATTTTTCTGGCGGATATTAAATGGAGCATTGAAACCCGTTCTTACAGGCCAATTTTCAAATTTTCAAATTTTCAAATTAACTATTCTTCTCCCTTATCTGCACCCTCCTTATCTTACCGCTTATGGTTTTGGGCAATTCGGTAACAAACTCAACTATCCTGGGATACTTGTAGGGTGCCGTCACCTTTTTAACATGTTCCTGAAGTTCCTTCGCCAGTTCATCACCCGGAGTGTAATTTCTTGACAACACTATTGTGGCCTTCACAACCTGGCCCCTGTCGGGATCAGGAACCGCTGTAACAGCACATTCAAGAACTACCGGATGCTCTATCAGGGCGCTTTCGACTTCAAAGGGACCGATCCTGTAGCCTGAACTTTTGATGATATCATCAGCCCTGCCTACAAACCAGAAATATCCGTCCTCGTCGCGCCAGGCAATGTCGCCGGTCCTGTAAACACCATCCGACCATACTTTTTTTGTCAGCTCATCATCGCGGTAATATCCTTTGAACATGCCTACCGGTTTTCTCCTGTCTGTATGAATGACAATTTCTCCTTCATATCCTATCTCTCACGAATTTCCCGATTCATCAACAATGTCAATATCATAACCCGGCGAAGGCTTTCCCATCGATCCCGGCTTGGGTGCCATCCACGGATATGTCGCCAGCGCCACTATCCATAGATCTTTCCCCACGCCGACTTTGCCCAACCCGTATCGGCTATTGTGAAATGAAGACCATTATCCCTGACGTTTTGCCAGTATAAGGCAGTAACAATATGCCCGAGCGGATATGTGAAATCGTGAGTCATCATTTTCGGCATCCCGGTTGTTCCGGATGTGAAATACAAAAGCATGGCATCATCATTCTTTACAGCTTCATCCGGACCCGGCCTCAAAAACTTCCCGGGGCTCTCGTCCATCCCCTTTGAAAAATTAATCCAGCCTTCCCTGTCCTCACCGATGAGTACTTTATGTTTCAGGGACGGTGATTTGTCTTCGGATTCATCAATGTGCTGCATGACAAGGGGATCGGGCACGCAAACAATCATCTTTATACCGGCTGCGTTGTTCCTGTAGATTATGTCTTTTGTGGTGAGAAGATGAGTTGAGGGATCGTTACTGCTCCGATTTTGTTTAATGCGAGAGTGCAGAACCAGAAGGTATAGTGTCTTTTAAGGATCAGCATCACCGGATCACCTTTGCGGATGCCTTTCGACAGGAAGAAATTTGCAGCCTTGTCGCTGAAATATTTCATCTGCCCGAAGGTGAACACGGCTTCATTGCCTTTGTCATCGCACCATACCATGGCCGTCTTGTCCGGTGAGGTCTGCGCTATTTCGTCAACAACATCATAAGCAAAATTGAACCTTTCCGGGATCGTTATTTCAAGTCCCGATTTAAACTCCTCATATGATTTAAAATCAGTCTGTTTAAGGTATTTGTCAAGAACCATTTTCGTTATCCGTATTATCCTATAAAACCATTGCCAGAAATTTCACCTGCTCGTTGTTGAGGGCTTTCATCGCGTGATTGAATCCCGAGTCGAAATAGATTGAATCGCCTTCATTCAGAATAATTTCGTGGCCATCTATAATTGTCATCATTGATCCTTTTATCACAAAGTTGAATTCCTGCCCGGGATGGGAGTTGAAATCAAGAAGTGCATCCTCGGGTTTAGGATCGATAGTCACCATGAATATCTCTGCTTTTTTATGGATGAAGTTGCTGGCAAGGCTCTCATATTTGTACTGCTGCCTGCGTTCAAGCTTCAGTCCCTTTCCGTTTCTCACTGCTTCAAAGCCAGATATGCTGTAGTAATCCCCGAAATATCCCGGAGTTCCCTTATTCTTTCTCCAATCTGCCTTATTTGTTCTGTCATGATGTTCTGTTTTATGAAACCCACATGTGTCAAATACACAAACACGTATGTATATAATATTCAAGCATGTGGGTTCCATCAGACCATTAAATTAAAAATTATATACTGATGAAAATGCAATATTATACCTTTTTTTTAGGGTTTTTGTTAAATCAAATTGCAGGGGAAATGTCTGCAGGTATGGTTTAATCAGGAAAAAGCGCTAATTTTTCGGGATAAATACTGACCCCAATGGCATATTCTGAAAAGATTAATGACCCTGCTTTTGACAAATACCTGAGAAACACAAAAAACTACAGGCTGCAGTTTTCCTTTGTGCTTGCATTGGCAGCCATTGCAGGATTTTTCCTTTACGGACATTTCAGCGATGACATGGATAATCCTGAGGCTTTGTACATAGGGCTGGCGATAGGGGGGATGTTTGCTCTTATAGGTTTTTATTCTGCCCGGTCGGTCAAACCTGCTCTTACCTGGGACGGTGTGGTGACCGGGAAAAAGATAAGGCGGGTCAGGGGGAAACTGGAATATGTGGTAATGATTTCAGATCAGAAAAACCGTATACACGAAATAAAATCAGAGAACGACGCTACGTTTCACGATTATTACCATGAGGGAGAAAAGGTCCGGTTTCATGGCCGGCTGCACACATTCGAAAAATATGACAAATCGAAGGATGATATCATATTCTGCAATGCATGCTCCTTTTTGCATGATATAAACGATGATTTCTGCCGCAATTGCGGCTGTCCGCTTTTGAAGTGAAGCGATCGGCAGCTTATACTGCCGGATTCTCCTTCCTTATGCTGCCGATAAGCTCCTCAATGTTAATTGAATCGGGTACAGGGATATAAAGAGCGTGCTCATTGGTCCAGGTGCGGTCGGTGTAAAAGTACTTCAGCATGATCCCACTGAAAGGCTCTTTTATATGTTTCAGGCTTCTGATGCCTGAAAGCGGGAAATCCCAGTTGTGAAAGTACCCGTTGATATAAGCGTATTGTGATCCGATAAGTATCTGCCCGTCTCCCCTGAGGTTCCTGTAATGATAATAGTACGGCATGAACCTGGAAAATAACAGGACTGTAAGCCAGATACTTCCCATGATCAGCAAAAATCCGCCTGCTTCATCTCTTTCGAGAAAGAAAAGGAAGGTAATGGTTATGACCACGAAGAAAATTGTAACTACGATCATTATAACCTTATTCTTGCTCCTGGATGTATTTTTCAGATTTTCCGAGTAAGCCTGTCTTTCATCATCCGTCATTATCCATCCGGCAAGCAGTTTCTCCCCTGAGAGCAGGCGGTCCATTTTTTTCGCCCTTTTATTAAGGATAATAATTGTTACCAGGGATGCTGCCCCTGCAAAAATGCCCAGAAAGCTTACCGGCCAGATCCCCGACAGGAAGTTATTTGCTGATAAGGATGCTGCTGCGGCTGACAGGGAAATAATTCCAAAAGCTGCAAAAAAACGAGCTGCCGACCGTTCCCTGTTTTTTATCGGTTTAATGACATTGTCTGCCATAGGTTTTATTTTAACAGATTTTTTACGGGTCATGATTCCTTACCAGCCCCCGCCACCGCCGCCGCCGCCGCCGCCGCCCGAACTTCCGCCTCCACCGCTGCCCGATGACGAACCGGGAGGGGTTGAAGCTGAGGAGATGGCCGACGAAAAGCTTTTACCCATCGTTGAGGTGAAACTTGAGGGTGAAAAAGCAGCGGCTCCAAAACCCGTACCTGTATACCAGGCAGGATTGTAGGTTTTGGTATCCTGCATCGATTGCCTCAGAGCATTTTCAAACTTATTACCCCACTGGTTCTCAACGCCAAGGGCAATGGCGAATGGAAGAAGCTTCTCAAAACGTTCTACTGTCAGTTCGGGTTCATGCGCCAGGTTGAGCTGATCCTTTTCAGCAACCGACAGGTACATTTTGAAACCCTCCGCTTCATCCATCATCGACCTTCCACGGGGTGTGGGCGCTTTCATCAGCCATGCGAAAAGAATCCCAATCCCGACAAGGAGAAGTATCAGGATCACAGGAACGGCAGGCGAAGGAGATATTAAGAAAGTAAGCAGGACCAGGGCCACCGAGAAGAGAACGCCGGGCAGAAGATGCCTGGCATTCAGGTTGAAATATTCCGGTATCATTTTCCCCTTGAGAATATTTTCTGCCTCACTCCTTGCTTTCTGAAAGACCATGTGGTTTTTGTTGTCAAGGACTATTTCCTGATTGCCGGCAAACAGGGCTGAAGCCAGGGCTTTTTCCTCGGGAGTCAGCACTGCATCTGAGCCGGGAACCAGTTCCAGTGAGTATTTCTTCTTTGTACGGATGATTTTCAGGTAACCGCTTACGGCCATGTTCACAAGCGCTGCCGTTATGACCTCTTCTTTCATGCCCATGCTGGAAAGGTAACCCGTTTCGGCAGGACTGAAACCTTCCGGCGGATCAAAAAGGGGAATTATGGTTCCTTTGGCGGGGTCTTTCCCGGCAGTCTTCCATTTCCTGAAGTAAAGCATTATCGCTCCGGCAAGTCCGGCCAATGCAAACAGAATGTGAAGATTGTCCTTCAGAAACATTATCAGCCTGCTGAAACCCGACGGACGGGCTACAAACCCTCTTTCCCAGGCTGCCGCTATGGTCAGCTGCTCCTGAGGTTCCAGTGTCCTTGTGGTGGAGAGCCTTACAACATTGCCCTCACTTGTCAGTTCACAATCGCATCCGGTCGATCCGGCATAGCCTGAATATGCTGCTTTCTGAATAATACCCGCTCCTTCAGGAGCCCTGATTGTGACTGAGGCAGTTTCAATCGGAAATGCCCAGTCGCCGCCAATGGCATTGTAGTACAGCTCGTCATAATCATCAAAGAAACCTATCTGACGGGTTGTTTTGAACGAAAGGGTATAGTTGTATGTTCCGGGTGTCAGCTCAATGTTGCTGTCTCCGATGTAAACAATTACACCGTTGTTTTTTTCTTCGGTGAACCAGGGCTCGGGGGCGCCGTTCTTCAACACCTCTGTGACCTCAAACCCCACCTTGAAGCGGTTTCCCAACCGGTCCTTGTATTTTGTGGGGAAGGTTCTGTAAATGCCTCTTTTTATTGCATTTCCCTCAGCCACGACGCTGATCTGTTCACGAACCAGAAGAGTGCCGTCCTTTTCAACTTCCGCGACGATGTCATACGAGAGGATCCTTTCCTGTGCTTTTGCTGAAAGTACAGTGAAGATCAAAAGGAAAGATAATATGATTCTTTTCATCGAGGGGGTATTACATCTTGAATTCGGGCACGGATCTTTCCGATTCATTGCCAATATCAAAGAATTCCTTCTGCCTGTGCCCTGCTATTTTTGCAACAAGGCTTGAGGGGAATTGTTCAATCAGGATGTTGTAGTTACGTACAGTGCCGTTGTAGTAACGCCGGGCTTTCTGAAGATCATTCTCAACCTTCGAAATATCCCTCTGGAGTTCAAGAAAATTCTGACTGGCCTTGAGGTCAGGATAGTTTTCCACCACTACGAAAAGCTTTCCCAGGGCTTTTGACAATCCTACTTCTGCCATCTCCGTCTCCTTGATGGAAGAAGCTGACATCCCCTGTGTCCTGAGACTGGTGATGGCTTCAAGGAGGGTTCTCTCATGGGATGCATATGCCCTGACTGTCTCCACCAGAAGGGGGATCAGATCGTGTCGTTTCTTAAGCTGCACATCTATGCCGCTCCAGGCCTCCCTGACATAATTGACAAGTCTGACAAGCCGGTTGTATATGAAGAGGTAAAATCCTCCGCATAATACCACAATTGCAATAATTACTATAGCCACTGGAATGGATTATTCGTTAAAGCCGCGGAATAGCCGCGGGTTTCCAAATATAGAAAAAAAGTTTTTCGTGAGCAGCATAAACCGTCCGGCTTATTCCTTCCGGGGATCAGATCCACCTGCTTTTTGAAATCACAAAGAATTTTTTGGGATTGAAATACGGCGAGAGCTTCAGGTTATCTGCGAATTTCTTCCTCACCTGATCATCGGGCATATCGCTCCTGATCCCCACAACCGTGCGGGAATTTACCCTGATATATCTGAGCGATTTTTCCAATTTTGCTTTCCTTTTAATACGGTATAAAGATAACAAATAAAGGGCAGGGTTTATTGTTTGGGGGGAACAATGTTGCGATGAAGGGCTCAGGGCTCAGGGCACAGAGCTCAGGCCGACTGCCAACTGCCAACTCAAGAAACAGGCCCATTTCTACATAAGCGCAGATTTTTGCTAAAGATAATCGGGAATTGCTAATTTTGGCGGAAGAATACAGGAACCGGTATTCAGTAATCAGTGATAGGTAAGCAATAAGCAGTAACTGAACCAGCAACCAGCAACTTTTACCGAATACCGGATACTGATTACCGAATACCATGGTCCGGCACCAGTGTTTTTTACTTTCTTTTCGGGAAACCAGGTATCATTTCAGGGGATGAACAACAAACTGAGCGAAAAGTGGATCAAGGCTTCCATAACCGGTACAATCTGGGCTGCGTCGGAGATTGTCCTGGGCAGCTTTCTTCATAACCTGAGAGTCCCTTTCAGCGGCAATATTCTGACAGCTATAGGCGTCATAATTCTTATCTCGATCAGTTACATGTGGACTGAAAGAGGCTTGTTCTGGCGTGCAGGCCTTATCTGTGCCTTACTGAAAACCCTGTCGCCGAGCGCCGTGATCTTCGGACCAATGATTGCCATCATCGCCGAATCGCTGCTTATCGAAATATCCGTCCGCCTGTCGGGACGAACCATCGCGGGTTATCTCATCGGAGCCATGCTGGCAATGTCATGGAACCTGTTTCAGAAAATTGCCAACTACATCATTTTCTACGGCGAAAACATAATTGAGGTATATAACAACCTTATCGGGATGGCTCAGCGGCAGCTTAACATCCAGACTGATATTGCCTGGCTGCCCATCCTTGCACTGCTTGTTGTTTTTGCCATTTTTGGCCTGATTGCAGGAGTGACAGGTATTTTAGTGGGCAGAAAAATGAAGAAGCAGCCTTCTTCAGGGTTGATTGCCCCTGGACAAAAGCCCCTCAGCAAAACAGAACCGCCAATGCGGCCGGCCTTTGATTACTCGATACCATGGCTTATTGCTGACATCATCCTTCTTACCGGCAGTTTTGTCATTCTGAATACTACTCCCTGGTTCGTCTGGGCCCCTGTCGTAATAACGGTGATAGTAATATGGTCAATCAGATATAAAAGAGCCCTCCGTCAGATATTAAGGCCGAAATTCTGGATATTCTTTGTATTTATTACATTGATCACTGCCTTTGCTCTCAGCAAGGCACAAAAGGGCGAAATTTCATGGCAGGAGGGAATACTTACAGGGATACAGATGAATTTCAGGGCTGCCCTGATAATTGCCGGATTCACTGTTCTTGGAACCGAATTGTACAATCCGCGGATAAGAAATTTCTTTCAGGGGACATCATTCAGGAACCTGCCTCTGGCACTTGAACTGTCGGCCGAAAGCCTTCCTCACTTCATTTCATCCGTTCCCGATTTCAGGAGCCTCGAGAGGAATCCGGTTTCCATCTTTTATCATATCCTAAAGCAGGCCGAGGGCAGGTTTCATGAGATAAAGGGCAGGTCGGCTCCGGCCACGAAAACATTCATTGTGACAGGTCCCCTGGGTTCCGGGAAAAGCACCTTTCTGAAACTGCTGGCAGAGGCTCTCCGGAAAAACGGATACCACCCTCAGGGAATTATTTCAGAACGAAAGAGCGATGACACCGGGACAGCAGGTTACAGTCTGGTAAACATAGAGACGGGCGAAAGTCATGAATTCCTCAGGAAGTCCGATGAACCCGAATCTGAAAGGATTGGCAGATTCATCATTGTGCCTGGCAGCATTGAAAAGGGAGCAAATATCCTGAACTCCTCAGGTAAGGGGATCATCATTATTGATGAGGTGGGAGCGCTGGAGATAAGCGGCCGTGGCTGGGCCTCCGGCATTGACGCACTGCTGGCACGGCCGGTCAGCCATCTGATACTTTCTGTCAGGGAATCACAGCTTGAAGGGATAAAAAGCTTATGGCACCTCGACGACGCAATAACGATTGAAATCAGAAAGACCTGGAACGAGGATGCCCTGAAGACTATTCTGGATAATCTTTAACCCGGTTAGGTGAAGCAGAACGTTTCTAAACTTTTGCTTTGCATATGAGTTTAAATGATCAGGATCATAAAAGTTTACATTGTTTTTTTTAGTTTTGCATTATGCACTAAACCATCAAATCCATTCTGTCATGACAGCTCCAAAAAAAAGAACCATGCTTACGCGCCGCCAGTTCATGCGGCTATCGGCTGCAGCTGCTGCAGGTGTGGCACTGCTGCCCCAGCTTTCCTGCTCCAACACTGTCATCCCGGCTCCCATGAAACGGCGCTTCGGCCGGATCAATTTCGATGTAACCACACTGGGACTCGGCGGTCAGGCCTCCATTCAGTGGACTCCTGACGGAGTAGATCCGGTTGCAATCATTAAAAAGGCATTTGACCTGGGTGTTAACTACTTCGATACATCCAACGTGTACGGTCCCAGCCAGATGAATTACGGAAAAGCCTTCAGGGAACTTAACCTTATACCCGGGCAGAAGGGGTACAACCAGTCACTCAGGGAATCCATCTTTCTTACAAACAAAACCATGATCCGCTGGGCAAAGGGGGGATATCCTCAGATCGACAACGTCAGGAACAGTACCAACGGCGACCACGCAGAAGGAGCAGTGGCAGATCTCAAACGTACCCTTTCACAGATATTCGGCAATGATGACGGGACATATCCCGAAGGAGCCTACGTAAACATGATGCTTATCCATAATATCACCAATCCTGAAGAGGTTGATGTGGTGTACAAGGGTCTTGAAACCCCGCTTGATGTTAATGATAACTTCGGCGCCCTGGTTGCACTTCGCGATTACAGGGACGGCACAAACATTACCGGACTGAACCCGAAAAATGAAAAGCTGATAAGGCATATCGGCTTCTCCGGCCATTACAGCGCCCCGGTGATGATCGATATGATTCAGCGCGATAAATGGGATTTACTCGACGGTATGCTTGTTGCAATAAATGTCAACGACAGGCGCTACCTCAACATGCAGTACAACGTTATCCCTGTTGCAAAGGCAAGGAATATAGGTATCATCGCCATGAAGGTCTTCTCCGACGGGACCATGTACACCAAGGAACCCGGATGGACGAACAAGCCGGAACAGGTGGTCAGGTTCGTCGGTACGGAATCAGTTCCAAGCCGTCCCCTTATCGAATATGTTCTTACAACTGCCGGAATTCATACACTCATCATAGGAATCGGCCAGATAGACGACGATCCGCTAAAGTGCCAGCTTACCCAGAATTACTATGCCGCCCAGATAGCGCCCGACGCTCTCAGTGAAAGCCAGCGGCGCGAACTTGAAAAGATCGGCGAAAGAGCCCGCAACGGCGAAACAAATTACTTCCAGCTGCCCGACTCCGGCCTCACTCCGCCCAGAAATGCACAGATTGCCAAATCAGACGGAATAAAGCTTTCATGGGATACCAGCTATGCCGGAAGTGAACCTTTATCCCATTACGACATTGAAGGCGACGGGACCATTATCGGAACAGTGAAACATGTACCACAGGTTACAAGGGACCCCTTTATGTTTGAAGCAAGGTCGGGAAAGAATTTCAGGATCATCGCAGTCGATGCTGCCGGCCGGAAATCGGAAACAGCCCTGCTGACCGTGTGATAAATTGGTTGATTGAAAATAACGTATAAAGCATTATTTCCTTTCCGGGAGTAAAAAATTCTTCTTTTTGCTTCCTGTTTATATTTTAGGATTTCTCTATATATTTAAAAATTCAGATATCTATCTTTATACATGGCAACAAGAAGGCAATTCATCAAGATCTCAGCTATCGGGGCAGGAGCAGTAATGGCGGGCGCGGCGGGGTTCAGACTGCTGGCAGCGGAACAGGGGCAAACCGCGCTGATGGCTTCGGCAGGAGATCCGCTCCGCCGGATCCCGACTTACTGCGAGGTTTGTTTCTGGAAATGCGCCGGCTGGATTTACAAGGATGAAAAAGGGGCAATAAAAAAGATCATCGGTAATGCTGAGGACCTTAATTGCAATGGCCGCCTGTGCCCCCGCGGCACCGGCGGCATTGGGATGTACTACGATGAAAACCGTTTACGTACCCCTCTCATACGTACAGAGGAACGCGGCAAACAGACTTTCAGGGAAGCAACCTGGGAGGAAGCCTTTGACTATATAGCTGATAAAATTAAGACAATATCTGCTGAACATGGTCCCGAGTGCCTTGCCCTTTTCACCCACGGCTCGGGAGGAAAATATTTCACCAACCTGCTCCGGGCCCTTGGTTCACCCCATATTGCAGCTCCGTCGTATGCACAATGCCGCGGACCCCGGGAAGTTGCATTCCAGGGTACCTTTGGCGAGACCATCGAAAGCCCCGAAAGGACAGATATCCGTGATACAAAATGCCTTGTCCTTATCGGCAGCCACATTGGTGAGAACATGCACAACGGACAGGTCCAGGAAATGTCGGATGCTATCGACAAGGGGGCAACCATCATCACAGTCGATCCCCGTTTCTCTACTGCCGCGGGTAAATCGAAGTACTGGCTTCCGATAAAACCGGCAACCGACCTTGCCCTGCTTCTGGCCTGGATCAATGTAATAATTACAGAAGAACTATATGATAAACCGTACGTGGAGAAATACACATATGGTTTTGAATATCTTAAGGAACATGTTAAGAACAACACTCCGGAATGGGCTTACGGTATCACAACCATCGATCCGACAGTGATCCGCGAAACCGCCCGCGAGATGGCTAATGCTTCCCCGGCAGTTATCATTCACCCGGGACGCCATGTAACATGGTATGGCGACGACACACAGCGGCTCAGGGCTGTTGCTATCCTTAACGCTCTCCTTGGTTCGTGGGGACGAAGGGGAGGATTCTTCAGTCCCGAAAGCTTCGAACTGCCAGAGCCCCAGCATCCGCCGTATCCTGAACCTAAAAGATCATGGAGGACGGAATTCCCGGATCTGTACAAGCTGGCCGACACTGTTCTGGCAAATGGCGTATGCGATGCCACTGTGCCTGATCCGAGCCGCCACTGCCAGTTCCAGGGATGGATTGTGAACGGAACAAACCTCATTGAGACTCTTCCCAACCAGGCAAACACTCTTCAGGCTATCCAGGCCCTTCAGCTCCTTGTTGTCATCGATACAATGCCGATGGAAATAACCGGCTGGGCCGATGTGATCCTTCCCGAATGCACTTATCTTGAACGCTATGACGACATAAGAGTGGGGCCTCACCGGAAACCGCAGATTGCCCTGAGGGCTCCGGCTGCAGAACCTTCATATAATACACGCCCTGCTTACTATATGGCCAGGGAACTGGCGAAACGACTTGGAGTGATTGAATATTTTCCGTTTGAGAAAATTGAGGACCAGCTCGACTGGCAGCTGAAACAGGTGGGAAGCAGTCTGGAGGAGATGCTGCGGCTTGGTGTCAAGACTTTTGACAGGCAGTATGGCGACCTTTACTTCCAGCCGGGCCAGGATGTTGAGTTCTATACCCCCACCGGGAAAATTGAACTTTATTCAACAACATTTGCGGATGCCGGTTACGATCCCATGCCAAAATACACGGCCCACGAAGAGCCGCCGCCAGGATACTACCGCCTCAATTACGGAAGAGCGCCCATGCATACATTCAGCCGTACATCAAACAACCCGAACCTGACCGACCTGATGGATGAAAATACCCTGTGGGTTAATCCGCGTGTGGCAAAGGAATGGGGATTATCTTCAGGCCAGTATATCCACCTGATGAACCAGGACGGTAAAAGATCTGAATTCCCCATTAAAGTGCGGATCACCGAACGTATAAGATGGGATTCCGTTTATATGGTCCACGGATTCGGGCACGATCAGAAGAAACTGGAGCGATGCTATGGCAAGGGTGCCAGCGATACCAATCTGATCACCAAAGTGCTTGTCGATCCAATCATGGGAGGAACAGGTATGAGGGGGAACTTTGTGACCTTTGTCACTGAAGTCGCAGGAGAGGAGGTGGCATCATGAGATACG
>DIWB01000034.1:0-81722 GCA_002428385.1 Bacteroidales bacterium UBA6117 | reverse complement strand
CAGCTCGAGGTGGAATTAAGGTCCGAACGCTGTAATCATTGCGATAACGCTCCCTGTGTAAGATGCTGTCCTACAGGTGCCAGCCACATTGTAGAGGGTGGCGTTGTCCTGGTGAAACCCAATAAGTGCATTGGCTGCGGCGCATGTATCGCCTCATGCCCATATGATGCACGCTACCCTCATCCCAAAGGCTATGTCGACAAATGCACTTTCTGCATCCACCGGGTAAGGCAGGGAATGCTTCCCGCCTGCGTGGCCGTTTGTCCGACCAAATGCATGTATTTCGGTGATCTTGATGATCCCAACAGCGATGTGAGCAAGGTTTTGAAAAAGCGCAAGCACAAAACCCTGATACCCGAAGCAGGCACGAAACCACAGTTGTATTTCCTTATCTGAGAAGACAATGAACGAAGAATTGATTATCAGCGGAAGAGAAAACCTGGGGGTTGATCCGCAATTGCAAATCTGGCACTGGCCGATCCCGTTGTACCTTTTCCTTGGAGGACTGGCGGCCGGAGTGCTTTTCTTTGCCGCATTGTATTACCTGATGGGGAAGGAAAACGAGTTCCGCACTGCAGTGCGACGAGTCCCGTTCGTTGCACCTGTTGCCCTGGTGATCGGCCTTGCCGCCCTTTTTATAGACCTCCGACACAAGGCTTACTTCTGGCAGCTTTACACCACAATCAGGCTGGAGTCTCCCATGTCGTGGGGAGCCTGGACACTCCTTGTCATTACCACCGCATCCTTCATATGGTGCGCGCTCCATATCAGGGAATTTTTTCCAAACTGGGACTGGAAATACTCATGGCTGAAAGATCTCGAGACCTTCTTTAATAAGCATAAGAAACCGCTTGCCTGGGTGATAATGATCTTTGCAATCATAACAGGTGTTTATACCGGAATTCTGCTATCCGCATTTAATGCCAGGCCTCTGTGGAACACCTCGGTGCTTGGCCCTCTTTTCCTGGCATCAGGACTTTCAGCCGGCGCGGCAACAATAGTGCTGTCTTCGAGAGACAGCAAGGAGCGACTTCTCTTTACAAAGATCGACCTCATCATTCTCGGCGTTGAACTTTTCCTGATCGTTCACATGTTCATGGGTTTCCTGGCAAGCACCCAGGTGCAGATCGAAGCGGCGGGACTTTTCCTCGGCGGCCCCTACACAATGGCCTTCTGGATATTTGTAGTGGTTCTGGGAATAATCATTCCGGCAGTCCTTGACCTTATGGAACTCAGGGGATTTCATATCCCCGCCGTGATCCCCGGAATTCTGGTAGTGTTCGGAAGCCTGATGTTCAGATTTATTTTTGTATTTGCCGGACAGGTAAGCCGGTGGTTATACTGATATCAACAATAAACACAACAATATGAGCAACAATACAAAAACAAGTAAGAGCAGAAAATACCTCAACCCTTACCTGGGCGGTGTCCTGCTCGGTCTCGTGCTGCTTGCAGCGAATTTTGTCGCCGGCAGGGGACTGGGCGCAAGCGGGGCAGTAAAGAGTGTAGTGGCAACAACGATCAGGGCAGTGGATAAAGATGCGGTTAATACAAATCCCTTCATGGCCGAATATGCTGAATCGCACGGCGGAAATCCAATGAAATCCTGGCTTGTCTTTGAGATGCTGGGGGTACTGGTAGGCGGCTTCCTTTCAGGAGCCGTGGCCGGCCGCCTTAAACTCAAAGTTGAGCATTCCCCGAAAATCACATCCCGCCGAAGGCTTGTCTTCGCGCTGGCCGGCGGCGTGCTTTTCGGCTTCGGATCACAGCTGGGACGAGGCTGTACAAGCGGATCAGCGCTCAGCGGCATGGCAGTGCTCTCCATGGGAGGCTTCATAACAATGATGGCCATCTTCGGCACTGCATTCGCGCTTGCATATTTTTTCAGAAGAAACTGGATTTAAAAAGGAGGACAAAATGGGACCACTGGCGCCAAATGAACTTATTTCGGAAAATACCAATTTTTTGCTTGCATTCTTTATCGGAATAGCTTTCGGGTGGGTGCTCGAAAGCTCCGGATTCTCTTCAAGCCGCAAGCTTGCAGGGATATTCTACGGCTACGATGCCGTTGTGCTTAAAGTGTTTTTTACCGCGGCCATTACGGCAATGCTCGGACTCCTTTTCATGAGCCTTTTCGGCTGGGTCGACCTTAGCCTGATCTATGTCAATCCGACTTACCTTACTTCAGCAATCATAGGCGGGGTAGTGATGGGCGCCGGATTCATTATGGGAGGCTTCTGTCCGGGAACCAGCTTCTGCGGAGCTGCCATCGGGAAAATAGATGCGATGGTCTTCATCGCGGGACTTTTCATCGGGGTTTACGGATTTGCCTTCACCTACGGATGGTGGGAGAAACTATATCTTGCAAATTACCTTGGAGAGCCAAAGGTCAGCGAAAAACTCGGCATGTCCGACGGTCTTTTCGGACTATTTATGATACTGGCAGCAATCGGCATGTTTCTTGTAGCTGAATGGGCGGAGAAAAAGTTCCCGAGAGAAGAATATTAACTATAATATATATAATCATGAAGCAGTTAAAATTACTTGCATTTATTATTATACCACTTGGTATAATTCTGGCAGCCGTACCTGCCGACAGGATCAGCCAGACTCGTCTTACACCTGAGGAACTTCTTCAGGAAGCGGGAGCAGGAGTTCAGTTTATCACTCCTGATGCAATAGCCGATATGCTGGTTCAGAAGGATCCCTCCCTGCGCCTTATAGATGTGAGGACGCCTGAGGAATTTGATGCATACAGCATGCCCGGAGCTGTTAACGTTCCGCTCAGCAATCTCCTTGCTGAAGAATATAAGGATATCCTGAACCAGGATGCCTACGTAAATGTTTTTTATTCAAACGGTTCAGTGTATGCCAATCAGGCATGGATGATAACAAGGCAGCTGGGTTATGAAAACAATTTCGTGCTTGAAGGAGGACTTAATTACTGGTTTGGCAATATTCTCTCGCCACAAGAACCTGCACAAACAAGTCCGGATGAGGAATTCGCCAGGTACGATTTCCGGCTTAGCGCTGCGGCTGCTCTTGGCGGCGGAGGTGTTGTTTCAACAGAAACATCTGCCCCGGCGGTTAAAGCTGCGAAACCCGCCGTGACAGCCAAGGCAAAGAAGAAACCTGCGGGCGGCTGCTGAATGTTCAACTTTACAGCCACCTATACCGACCTGTATCAGCTGACCATGGCCCAGGCCTACTTCTTACATGGTCAGAAGGATAACATCGCAGTCTTCGACTATTTTTTCAGGAAACTGCCTTTTGAAGGAGGATATGCAATTTTTGCCGGACTTGAAGATATTCTTGACATTCTTCAGGATTTCAGGTTCGACCGCTACGACATTGATTTCCTGAAGGAAAAAGGATTTCGGCCTGAATTCCTCAACTATCTCGAACAGTTCAGGTTTACGGGAACCATCTGGTCATCACGCGAAGGAGATGTGGTTTTCCCGGTCAGGCCTGTCCTGCAGGTTGAGGCTAAAATCATTGAGGCCCAGATCGTGGAGACAGTGATCCTGAACATTCTCAATTTCCAGACCCTCATCGCGACAAAAGCCAGCCGGATGAGGCTGGCAGCCGGAGAAAACACATTAATCGATTTTGGCCTGCGCCGGGCTCAGGGTCCGGGAGGTTATTATGCCAGCAGGGCCTGTTTTATCGGCGGCTTCAATGCAACCAGCAATGTGGTGGCCGGCCGCGACTACGGGATCCCGGTGTCGGGCACCATGGCACATTCGTACATTGAGAGCTTTGACGATGAACTGAAGGCTTTCAGCCATTTTGCAGAAGGACAGCCGGAGGGATGCGTTCTTCTTGTAGACACTTACGACACCCTTAACAGCGGTCTGCCCAATGCCATCCTCACTGCAAAAATGATGGAAGAGAAAGGACACCGGCTGTTCGGAATCAGACTCGACAGCGGCGACCTTGCATATCTTTCCAAGCAATGCCGTGTGATTCTCGACAGGGCCGGACTGAACTATGTTAAAATTGCCGCTTCAAACCAGCTCGACGAACATATAATAAAGAGCCTTCTCGAGCAACAGGCTCCCATAGATGTGTTCGGCGTGGGCACAAGCCTGGTGACAGGAGCCCCCGATGCCGCGCTTGATGGTGTTTATAAACTTGCTTTTTCGGGCGGAAAACCAAGGATCAAAATATCGGAGAATGTGAAAAAGATCACCCTGCCTCACAGGAAACAGGTCTTCAGGGTGCTGGATGACGACGGCCGCTTTGCAGGAGCCGATGCTGTAACGATAAACACTGAACAGGATGTTGATATTATGTACCATCCCCTGTTCCCCGACAAATCGCTTCCGACAGGAGGTAAAAGAAAAGAACCGCTCCTTCATAAAATCATGGAGGGAGGAAGAAGACTGACACCATCAACTTCACTGGATGAGATTGCCCGGTACAGCACAGAACGGCTGAAACTACTGCCTGAGGAATACAAACGGTTTAATTATCCCCATGTTTATAAGGTGGGAATCAGCGGATTGCTTCGGAATGAGCGCGACAGGCTTATTGCAGAAAAAGGAGTATAGAATATTGAAAACACTTGTTATTGTTGATGTCCAGAATGATTTTGTGCCCGGCGGCGCTCTAGAGGTACCCCTTGGTGATGAGATAGTAGGGGTGATTAATACTATCCAGGACCGTTTCGATCTTATCGTGGCAACGCAGGACTGGCACCCGAAGGACCATGTCAGTTTTGCATCGAACCATCGCGGCAAGCTGCCCTTCGATAAGATCGACCTTTATGATGAAGAGCAGGTCCTGTGGCCCGACCATTGCGTTCAGGGAACCCCGGGAGCAATGCTTCACCCTGGTCTTGATACAATCAGATTTTCGGCAATCTTCAGAAAGGGGATGAATCCTGAGGTAGACAGTTACAGTGGTTTCTATGATAACAGGCACATGGTAAGCACAGGCCTGTCAGGCTACCTGAAGGAGAAAGGAGCACAGGATATTTATTTCTGCGGTCTGGCTGCAGATATCTGCGTCCTTTACACCACGCTCGATGCATTGAATGAAGGCTTCTCCGCAACACTTATCGAAGACGCTTCCCGCCCCCTTGATATAAACTCATTCGGAAACCTGAAGAGGGAGATTATGGAGAAGGGTGTAAAGATCATCAACAGCTGGGATCTTTAGTCCCGGTTAAGGAAAGAGGGGCTAAAGCCCCGGGGACAGAGGGGGAGCCTATACCGTTGGCTGAAGCCAACGGCAACATTTAAGAATCAGCATGGATATACCTCACTTACAAGGCAGAAATTAGCTCTAAAGGCAACATTTAAGAATCAGCGGGGATATATCTGACTGACAAGACAGAAATTAGCTCTAACGGTAAATCTTCCGGAGGAAGGTTTTTTGTTACCGTCAGCTTCAGCTGACGGATACGGGCACCTTCCTCTCCGGTCAGGGACTTTAGTCCCGACATAAGTCTTTTTATACCAGAGACTTGTATCTCTTCATTATCTCCGAAGTGGACATCACAAAATCCATATACTGGGAATGGCGGTATGGAAGGAGACTGCCGGAGTTATTCCTCGAAAGCTTGCCCCTTACACTGCTGAGGTTATTATAGCCTTTTGAATCCATCCATTTTTCCATGTCGCTCAGGATAGCACTGATCACTTCAATCTGGTTCAGGTAAAGCGTGCTTACAACCTGTACACAATCGCTGCCTGCAAGAAGCATTTTAATAACGTCATCGCCCTTGAATATCCCCGAACTGGCACAGATTGAACCCCTGATATTGCCATGAAGCAAGCCTGCAAACCTCATCGGCAGCCTCATGTCCTCGGGATGACTCAAACTATAAGGAAATATGTGTTTTTCCGACTGAGTGTCAATATCAGGCTGAAACAAGCGGTTGAACAACACAAAACCCTCAGCTCCTGCCTTGTCCATTTCTGAAATCAACGTCAGCGGATTGGTGTAATACGGACTCAGCTTTACCGAAACGGGAATGCTGACTGCTGATTTAACATCTTTAACTGTCTGAATATGCTTCTTTTCCACATTGTCAAAGCCCTCTTCCATCTTCTCCGGACCCGTATAAAGGTTCAGCTCAATGGCATCAACGCCGGTTTCCTCAATCTTTTTTGCATATTCAATCCAGGTTTCAGACCTGACTGCGTTGAGGCTGGCAATCACCGGAATGCTGACAGCTTCCTTTGCCCGTTTAAGATTCCAGAGGTGCTCTTCGGGATAGGTGAGATCCGATTTCGAATTGGGGAAAAGAGTGATCATTTCGGCATTTCTTTCCTCATATTCAGTGCGCCTTTCAAACATCTCCAGGTTTTCAGCCTGAATCTGTTCTTCAAAAAGCGATTTGTAAACAATGGCAGCAGCCCCGGCTTTTTCAAGCCTTTTCAGATTATCTGTATTTGTCACCATATTACTGGCGCCGGCAACGACCGGATTCTTAAGTTCCAGTCCCATGTACTTTATTCGTAAATCAGCCATAACTTGGTATTTTATTGTTAACTCCTTTAATTAACAATCAAGAGGGCAGATTGTTCCCGGAATTGCCATTGTAATTAACAGCACAACACAGGATTTATGAATTTATAACCTCCGGAACGATTTTCCGAACAGAATGAAGACTGTAATAATCTCCAGCCTTCCAAGGATCATGATAAAGCTGAGAGCAATCTTGTTAATTGCAGGTATCCCCGAAAAGTTGCTCATCGGTCCGACAGTGCCGAATCCCGGACCTATACCAGCCATGCAGGTTGCGACCGAGCTTGCCGATGTGAGAGGATCGGCGCCATTCATGGCAATGAAAAGGGTGCCGGCAGCAAATACGAAAATATACAGCAAAATAAACGAAAGAATTGAGGTATTAGTCTTTTCGTCGATGAGCCTTCCATTCAGTTTCAGTGACGGAAAAATATTTGGATGAACCAGCCTGACGAAGGCATTCCTGACGTTTTTTATTACAATCAGATGCCTTGCCATTTTTATGCCGCCACTGGTCGACCCGGTGCTGCCTCCTGCAAACATCAGTAAAAATATCAGGATCATTGCGGGCTGGGGCCACAGGATAAAGTCATCATTGGCAAAACCTGTACAGGTGATTATTGAAATAACCTGGAAATAGCCTTCCCTGAATGCTTCTTCAGGATTCCTGGTAGTGTTCACGAGCAGTATTGAAAAAGCCAATGCTCCGGCAAAGATGACTATTGCCAGGTAAAACCAGAACTCCTCGTTATGCTTCACTTTCCTGAAGTTGCTTTTTACCAGGTAGTAGTAGATGACCTGGCTTGTTCCTGCCAGAAACATGAACAGCATTACTATATACTGGCTGTAAGTCGAGAAGTACGCAAGGCTGATGTTTTTTGTTGAAAATCCGCCTGTTGCAACTGTTGCAAATGAATGGCATACGCTGTCAAACAGATTCATGTCGCCTAATGAAAGGAGAATGATTTCAAGCACTGTCAAACCGGCGTAAATCATCATAACCCTGAGCGTGATCCCTTTTGTTTTCGGATGTATTTTCTCTTTCAGCGACGATTCCAGACTGAACATCTGGTATCCGCTAACCCTCAATGAGGGAAGGATAAGTATCACCAGCAGGACAATTCCAAAACCTCCGATCCAATGAGTAAGGCTTCGCCAGAACAAAATGGAATAGGGCAGAATCTCAACGTCTGTCAGTATTGAAGCCCCGGTTGTTGTGAATCCCGATGCAGATTCGAAAACTGCATCGACAAGAGATGGAATCGTTTTGCTTATAATATAGGGAAGGGATCCGAATAGCGTGAAAATTATCCAGGCAAGCGTTACTGTAAGGAAGGAGTCCCTGGAAGTCATGCCTTCAGGATCGGCCTTTTTTGTAAATATCCTGAGCAAAATGGAAACGATGCCTGTTATGATTGCAGAACCATAAAACGGGATAAGCGGTTCGTCATAAATAAGGGCAACCGGAATGCAAACCAGAAAAGATATGGCTCCGATAAGAAGAATTGTGCTTAAAACCCTGATAATGAGGATAGGGTGAATTAATTTCATCTGAAATCCCCTTCTTTTTACAGCCCCGCAAGTTAGCTCCCTGGTTATAAGCGGATCGTAAAAAAGTCCCCTTAAGACATAAAGATTTTATAAAGAAATAAGGAATTTTAAAGTTAAGCACCGAACCTGTATCCGATACCTGACTCCGTGATCAGCAAAGTCGGAATTGACGGATCGTCTTCAATTTTTTTCCTCAGCTGGGCGATGAAAACCCGTAAGTACTGGGTTTGTTCCAGATAACCGAATCCCCAGATCTCCTTGAGTATTTGCTGATGTGTAAGCACCCGTCCCTTGTTCCTGGCCAGAAGGGCCAGCAATGAAAACTCCGTGGTGGTGAGTTTTATTATCACACCGTTCTTTCGGACGATATGACTGACTGTGTCGATGGTTAACGATCCGGACTCAAGAACAGGGTTGTCTCCCTTTTCCTTGCTCAGCCTGAGTGCTGCCCGCATTCTGGCAACCAGTTCACCGCTTCTGAACGGCTTTGTCAGGTAGTCATTTGCTCCGGAATCCAAAGCCTTTATGATGTCCTCCTCAGCATCCCTTACTGTCAGAATAATAATCGGTTTTGTATACCACTCCCTGAATTTGGACAGCAGATCAAGTCCATCAATATCAGGTAATCCAAGATCAAGCAATATTATTGAAATATTGTGTGTGGCCGCGGAAACAAGTCCCTCTTTGCCGCTTGCGGCAAAAAATGTATTAAAACCGTTTGCCGTAAGTGTTATCTCCAGAAGTCGGCGTATTTGCACCTCATCATCAATTATCAGTACGTTTTCAGCCTGATTCATGGTTGGTCATTGATTTATGTCTTCACGGAATGTTTCAGCCGGGATGCTGATTCTGAACATTGCTCCTCCGTCACTTCTGTTTTCAACGGTTATCATCCCCTTGTGCGCTTCAACGAATCCTTTTGCTATCGACAGGCCGAGCCCCGTTCCTCCGGGCTTCGATCCACCGACTCTGTAAAACTTATTGAAGATTAAAGATATTTCATTTTCCGGGAATCCCGGACCTCTGTCCGTGATTTGAAGATTCAAAAGCCCGTCGGAGTAAAAAGCGCTTATCCCTATTTCAGTTGACGGAGGAGCATACTGCGATGCATTGTGCACGAGGTTATACAGCACCTGTTCCATCAGTCCGAAATCGATTTTTACCGGAGGCATGTCTTCGGGGATGTTTACCTGTACCCTGAACCTGCTGAGTTCTTCTTTCAGATTCTCACATACCTCGTTAACAAGATCATGAACATCGTGCCAGTCGGGGCGGGGCTTGATCCGGCCGCCCTCCAGCCTCGACATGTTCAGCAGGTTTTCAATAAGACGGTTAAGCCTTTCAGATGCTTTCAATATTTCAGTCAGTAATTCAACCCTTATCGCTTCAGGATGCACGGATGAAAGCAGGGAATCGGAAGCGCCCATTATTGTGGCTACCGGGATCCTTAATTCATGAGAAATTGAATTGAAAAGAGTTTTGTACAGCTTGTCCGATTCTTCAAGGAACTGGGCTTTGTTGGCTGCCGCCGATAAATTCCTGTTAAGCTGGTAAAGAGCATTGGTGCGTTCCTCACGATCGCGGGCAAGCCTTTCCTGCTTCCGGATGCGCGTTGTCAAGACCCCGTTTATAAGGGCAATGATGAAAAACATTCCAAGCATAAGAATATCCTCGGTTCTTTCTATATGAATCGTATACCTCGGCGGAATGAAAAAAACATCCCAGATAAACGCGCTTAGTGACGCAGCAAGCAAAACCGGACCTATCCCCAGAAATGTGGCAAGTATGGAGACCATGAACAGAAGGATCAATGATATTGATTGATATCCAAGGTATCTGGCAAGGACATAGCAAATTGCCGATGTGGCGGCAACAGCTGCGACGGCCAGGGCGTACTGGCTGATCCCTGATTTGAAGATATTCCTTTTCATTTCAGTGGAAAAACTGTTTCAATACCGGAACTATTCATATGTCTTAACGAATGTAGATCGTAATGCCGGAACGGCAATATTATTTGCAGGAATTTTCAATCCTTTTGACATGTCAGCTTGCTTAGATGATATATATCACTACCGTTAACAGAAATATTAATGTGTTGTTGATTGTCTATAATGAGTAAATAATTAGAAAATCATGAGAAGAAACTATTTATTGTTTATCATTGTTGCTTCAGTTATGGTAATGATATCCCCTTCTGCCATATCCCAGGCTCCAAAGAGTAACCCGGCCCTTGATGAAAAGGTTCAGAAATTCCTCGACTCCCGGTCCCGGCAGTGGCGTGATATGAACGTTCCCGAAGTTGACGGCAGGCTGCTCCACGACATCATTGTTAAAAACAACTATAAAAGCGCTCTTGAAATCGGGACTTCAACCGGACACTCCGGCATCTGGATAGCCTGGGCTCTCAGCAAAACCGGAGGCAAACTGATAACCATCGATATCGACGAAGGCCGTCATAAAGAAGCACTGCAAAACTTTAAGGAAGCCGGACTTTCAGATTACATCGATGCCCGTCTCGCAGATGCCCATGTCCTGGTAAAACAGCTTAAGGGACCGTTCGACTTTGTCTTCAGCGATGCCGACAAGGACTGGTACAAGAATTATTTTATCGATGTCGAACCGAAGCTTAAGGTCGGAGGCTGCTTCACCGCACACAATATTTACGACAGGTCATACGGCTATGGGAGCCGGGGCGGTCAGGGAGCCTTCCTTGATCACGTGAAGAGCCTTCCAAACTACGAAACGACAGTCAACAGCCAGGGTGGCGGTGTATCGATTAGCTACAAAAAAGCTGATAAATAAGTAAGCCATTAAAGCATGTCATCCCGAATCCCGCATAAGGGATACAGGTTGAACGGGTTGAAGTCATCCCGAATCCCGCATAAGGGATGAGGGATCTTACGCCCTGATCACAATTTTCATATCGTTTCAGGTAAAAAACTTGTCGAATATCATATGAAAATTTATCGTTATTCGATAAAAATTCTGTTGTTTTTCCATTGTTCTGACTTTTTGAGGACAGACCCAACGGATTTCATATCGCCAGGCTTTCAGAGGATTACCTTGATGTGGAAAAGGACATGTGCCTGCTGAAGGCTCCCATCGAGGGAGGAGCCATTGTACATTACAAAGGATTGTATTATGTCCTTGGATCGGCGCTCACAGGATGGTCGCCCAACCCCAACAAGTACGCAACGGCTTTAAGCCTTGAGGGACCATGGAGCGAATTCCGCGATGTGGCTCCTCCCGAAACCAGGACCTACGGTTCACAGTCGACAATGCTGCTGAAGGTTTCCGGCAGGAAAGACACAACCGTCATTTTCATGGGGGACAGGGGGTAAAACAAGCAGGTAAGGCGTGAAGGCGTCAAGGCATGATGGTGTGAGGGCGTGAGGCGACCAGCAACCAGCAACCAGCAACTGCCAACTTGCCACCTGGGTCTTTAAGTCCCCGTCCTTACTCCAGCCACATCATCTCCGACGGCCTGTTCCTGTTAAGTATCGTAATTTTCTGATTGCCGTTCAGTGAGATGCCTTTCTCTGAAAGAGTCCGGTGCAGGGTTTGAAGCACCTTGTCGGGGGTGTTGTTGTTGATGCTCAGGTGAGCAAGGCAGATAACACGGAGGTTGTCATTGATGATATCAGCCAGAAACGATGATGCCTGATGATTACTAAGGTGACCGTGATCGGACTTTATCCTTGATTTGAGAAAATATGGATACGGACCCCCGGCAAGCATTTCTTCATCATAGTTTGATTCAATTACCAGCAGGTTTGCAGATCTGATATATGGCGCCGACGTTTCACAGATGTGTCCCAGGTCGGTAGCTATTGTTATGTTCCTGCCTTCGTGCGATATACGATAACCAACAGTCTCGGGGGCATCGTGGCATACAGGAAAAGCCTCAATCTCAAAACCCGCAATGCTGAATCCGGTTCCCGCGGTTATCTCCCGGATGCAGTCGGATGTAATCCTTGTCCGGGGCGTAAGTATGCTTTTCCAAACCGCAGCTGTGGTGAAAGCCGGAATCCCGTTTCTCCTTGTCAGAACCTCCAGCCCCTTTATATGATCCGAGTGATTATGCGTTATCAGAATTCCCATGATGGTTTCTATCGCGATTCCCATATCCCTGAGAAACTTCCTTATGGATGTGGCCGATATGCCGGCGTCAATAAGTATACCCTGCGACCCTTTGCCCAGGTAATAGCAATTGCCGCTCGATCCGCTGCTCAGACTGCAAAAATTTACGTTCATCAGGAATTGATTTGCCGTTGCCAAAGGTAAAAAATTAGTTTTCACCTTTCAGGATATTTCGAGATCCGGGTATTATTCCAGGAACCTGCAGGCCGGAATGAACACTTTCTCAAAGCCTGCATCAACTTCCGCAGACTTCACGTTATCAAAAATAGGGAAGGGCTTCTCATGGGTATAATCGAACGGGAAATCCAGTACCTCTACACGGAACCTGTCTCCAAGGGTTTCAATGACTCCGGCCGGTGGGACCACCCTGTCGCCGGAAAGGGCTATCACAAACATCCTGTCCCGAATAGCTGCAAGCGACTTTTCCCTCTGAAGCCTGAAACGCGCCGGGTCAAGCATTGAGCGGAAGGCCATTCCGAGAGGCCCCGAAACAAGCCGCCCGAGTAGCGAGCCTTTGACCCCGATCTCCTCCTCAAATGAATCCCTGTAATAGCTGCAGGTATTTTCGAAAGCCAGTTTGTCCATTATATGCTTCGATTCAGGATTCATCCTTCCGAAAACCGATCCCCCGCAAAACATGAAAAGCTTAGTGTCGGAAAAGAGCCCCCATGGATCAGCCATAAGCATTATCTCCGAAAGAAAGGCCCCGATGGAATAGGAAAAGATGTTTATTTTGTCTGTGGCCGGCACAACCGGATGACTGCCTTCTCTTATCTGACCTACCAGCCTTACGATATCATTGACTGTCTGGTAACCCGACCTTACAAGTCTTCGGGGATCATCGGCAAGCCGTCTGCTCAAGGCATGGTTTGCAAATGAGGAATTCCTTATTTCTCCCATGACCGGAATCCTTTCCCTGATAAGCCTGAGCATGGCCCGCGGATCCTTCCACGAAACCGGAGCCCTGCTTATGTGAAATGAGATGGGAAAAAGAATGACATAACTGCCGGTTTCCGCGGCAAGGGAATAAGCCCAGGCAAGGTACTTGTCCCAGGATCTTTCATTCAGTCCGTGTAGCAGCAGAATGACCTTGTTTCCTTCTGAGGCGGGAACAAAAACCGGATAGGAAAACTCGGTGTTCTCCTTTATCGACCAGTCCTCCCCGCTGAACTGATCGACCGGCATCCCGTCCGATTTAAAGCCGGTGTTGACTATACTTATTCCCGATCCGTTGATTGGGATTTTCCCGGCGCCCGGATCGAACATCGAACCAAGGCTTGTCTGAATTGAAGTGAATCCCATGAAACGACTTTTTATTGTTTTACGACACAAAGGAATCCATAGCAATTGAAGCCGTCAAAAATATGTGCCGGCTGACCCCCGGGAGTGACGAAAATCAAAAGAGCGGGATGAAAATCTCAAATGAGTGACGAAATCCGGTATGGGTTCCGGAACTCCCGGAGGGGAATTCACTGAGAAAATAAAAAGGTTACTTTTGCTTAAGAAAGAAAAATCCCATGCCGGATTTACAGAAACCGATAGCGCCTTACCTGATTGAGAAGAGGAATATAATCAACCTTATTCTTTTCACGGCTCTGTTTGCTCTTGTGTTTATAAACATATATTCACCATTCGGCGCCGATAAATGGTTTAACCTCACCAGATTCCAGTTTTTCACCTATTCCAGCCTTGTTATCCTGGCAGGTGTGCTGGTGGTTGTTGTCAGCCGGATAATTATGTACCAGGTTTGCAAGAGGAGATTAATCAACCTTGGTCAGTTTCTTATATGGATCGCGGCAGAGGTGCTGGCAATGGCTCTCTTCTATTCTCTTTTCGAGAAGTTTGTGCTGAATGATGCCAGGGATTTCGTTTATCTTGTGAAAATGTCGGCCCGGAATACCGCACTGGTCCTTCTCCTTCCTTATTCGGTTGCCTGGCTATATCTTTCGTGGCGCGACAAGAAGGAACAGATCAGGATCCTTGCCGAAGGACAGTCACCCGATCCCACTCCCGGCATGATCCCCTTTTACGACGATAAATCGGTTCTCAAGCTGTCGGTGAAAAAAGAAAGCCTGCTCTATCTTGAAGCAACTGAGAACTATATAACAGTCTGTTACCTTAATAAGGGGAAAGTGTCAAAATATCTTCTGCGGGCTACAATGAAAAGAATGGAGGAAAGCTTCTCCGGAACCGGTATAATACGGTGCCACCGTTCCTATATGGTCAATTTCGAAAAGGTGAAAGTGATCCGCCGGGACAAGGACAACCTGAAGCTGGAACTTGATCAGCCTGATGTGACGGATATTCCACTCTCGAAAACCTACCTTCAGAATGTCATGCAGACATTTGCCAGATACAGCGAATAACAGAATCTAATACTGGTACCAGCAGCATTTCCTGGTTTTTATTTTTTTCGAAGCAATTGCCTCAGCCTTTTCCTTCACCTTCTTGCGGTTCCTGTAAACCGCCCACCCCGACAAAATTATCAATATGCTTGTTATCATTCAGTCTTTATATGTTATAAAATAATAACAGACAACAAGCTCTTTTGTTTTATTCCATCGGGTCGTTATTATCGGATAGTCAGGCCGTTTTCCTGTACCTGTTGATGGCAAGAGCCGTGAAAATAACCGCTATTGCCGTAAGGGCGAATAAATCTCCCCTGATATCACTCAGAGTTGATCCCTTTAACATTATCATCCTGTTTATTCTCATCAGGTAGGCAACCGGATTTGCCATGTCGATCTTCTGTGCCCACACAGGCATGCTTTCGAGGGGAGTGAAAATGCCGCTCATAAGGATGAAGATTATCATGAAGAAAAATGCCACAAACATGAACTGCTGCTGGGTTCCCGACATGGTGGATACAAAAAGCGCAAGCCCCAGGGCTGCAACCAGGAAGATGGCTGAGCCCAGAAACAACAGCAGAATGCTGCCCTCAAACGGGATATCAAAGACAAGTTTTCCAACGGCAAGCCCGATCGCAAGATCGATAAGCCCGATCACAAGGAAGGGAACCATCTTTGCTGTTATAAACTGATATTTTCTTACAGGTGTTACATTTATCTGCTCGATAGTGCCGACTTCCTTTTCCTTTACCATATTCAGTCCGGCAAGCACAAACCCTATTGCCGCTACCAATATTCCAAGTATTCCCGGGAGCATGTAGTGCTTGTAATTGAGCATCTCATTATACCAGTATCGGTTGGTGATACCTATAGCAGCCATGGCATTGGCCGCTTCTGGATTGCCCGAAATTGCAATATCCAGGTTATAATCGCGGATGACTCCCGACAGATAAGCCCACGACAGCTGAGCCGTCATCGAATTGATGGCGTTTACTGAAGCCATAATTTTTGCCGGTCTTCCTGTACCGAGGTCTTTTCCGAAACCGGACGGGATATGAAGGACAATGTCGGCCTTATCGCTGTAAAGAAGTTCGTTGGCCTCTTTTTCGGATGAGGTTGACTGAAGTATTCTGAAAAATGGTGAGCCATCGAGCTTGCTGATCAGTCCCCGCGATTCCGATGTTCTGTCGTTGTCGATGATGCATATCTCCGAGGATTTGATCTCAAACGTAATAGCAGGTACCAGGATAAGCATCTGAATTATTGGGATCCCGAATATGGCTTTCCCGATGAACTTATCCCGGAAGATCTGAAGGAATTCTTTCTTTATCAGGTAGAGTATTGTACGCATTATTCGGTTTATCGTTTATCGTTCATGGTTTTTTCCGGCATGGTGGCTTTTTCCCCTGCTTACTGCAATCTGATCCGGAACTTTTTGATTGCCAGACCTATTAAGATGACAGTCATAAAGGCCAGGATCAGGGTTTCCTTCCATACATGTGCAAATCCTGTACCCTTGATCATTATATTCTTGATTATCACTATAAAATACCTCGGAGGCAGAATCGCGCTTAACCAGTTGTAAACCTTCGGCATATTTTCGATAGGGAATATGAATCCCGAAAGCAGAACGGTCGGCAGCATCATCCCGACCAGCGAAATGAAGATAGCCTGCTGCATTGTTTTCGCCAGTGCCGAAATAAGGATGCCTATGGAAAGCGAAAGCAGTATATATAGCATGCATTCGGCAAGCAGCAGAATCGGGCTTCCATTGACGGGCATGCCGAAAACCAGTCTCGAAAGGACAAGTATTGTTACTACATTTACAAATGACAGGAAGAAATACGGGATCACTTTCCCGAGTATTATATGTACAGGTTTAAGCGGCGACACCAGCAGCACCTCCATTGTACCGAATTCCTTCTCCCTTGTCAGCGTGATGGATGTCATCAGGGCGCATATAAGTATCATTATCATGGTGATCACCCCCGGAACAAACATGAACTGGCTCTTGAGAGATGGGTTGTAAAACATACTGACTTCCGGCACTATTACTGGCACAGACACCTGGCCTGCCAGCAAAAGCTGCTGGTTGAAACCGGATATTATCGCAGTGGCATAATTGGTCACCAGCGTGGCTATATTGGGTTCCGATCCGTCGGCAATAATGCTCACCCTGGCGTTTTTACCGGCTTCCAGGTCCCTTCCGAAATCTTCCCCGAAAATTATCACCGCCTTTGCCTTTCCGCTTCTGAGAATTCTGTCGATATCCTGATATCCTGACAGATCGGCGGTTTTTTCGAAAAATCCTGATGAACATATCTTATCTGTGAGTTCAATGCTGACATCATCTTTTGAGAGATCAAGGAAGGCAAGGCTCGCGTTTTTAAGATCGGTGCTCACTACATAGCCGAAAAGGATGATCATCACGGCAGGAAGTCCGAACAATATTGTAAGCGTTCTTACATCCCTGAAGATATGGATGAACTCTTTTCTGACAAATCCTAAAAATCTCTTCATGCTTCTCTTTTGTTGTCAGCAGTTTCAGACTCCTTTCCGTGCTTCATGCCCGGCCTGGCTATTTTCACAAAGACTTCCTCAACTGATTCTGCATCATATTGCTTCTTAAGCTCAGCCGGTGTGTCGATTGCCACAATCCTTCCTTCACTCATGATTGATACCCTGTCGCAGTATTCGGCTTCGTCCATATAGTGGGTGGTTACGAAAACGGTGATTCCCCGTGAAGCCGTTTCATATATCATTTCCCAGAACTGCCTGCGTGTTATGGGGTCGACGCCTCCTGTGGGTTCATCGAGGAAGACTATCCGGGGCTCATGAAAAACGGCAACTGAAAAGGCAAGCTTCTGCTTTAATCCAAGCGGGAGGGAGGAGATCAGCCTGTCGCCGTACTCCCTGAAATTCAGCCTGTCGAGAAGCTGGTTGGTCCTTTCCCTTATCAGAGCCTTGCCGAGGCCATAGATGCCGCCGTAAAGCATAATGTTTTCCCTGATGGTCAGATCGTCGTACAGCGAAAACTTCTGACACATGTAACCGATGTTCTTTTTTATCTCCTCCGGTTGCCGTCGTGCATCAAACCCTGCCACCATTACTTCGCCTGATGTCGGTTCCGAAAGGCCCGTAAGTATCCTGATGGCAGTGGTCTTACCGGCTCCGTTTGCCCCGAGAAATCCGAATATCTCACCTTCGTACACCTCGAAGCTGAGGTTGTCGTTTGCAACGAAACTCCCGAACTTCTTTACAAGGTTCCTTACCTTTATTACCGGGTTGCGAGTCATAGTTTCCTTGTTTCGTCCTTTCCCATCAGCTCCAGGAACCTGTCTTCGATCCCGGCTTCGGTTTCATTTAGTACAGCATCGGTTATCCCGTTCTTCAACAGGAATTCAGTTAATGCTTTATCGGGTTTTTCTTCTGAGAAAGTGACATGTATCGAATCGCCGAAAGGATAAACGCTCAAGGTTCCGGGGTACTCCCTGAGGGCGATCAGAAGCCCGTATTTGTCGGCAGCCTTTGCGCTGAACAGTTTGCGGGAGAATCCGTCCCTTATGTTCTGAGGCTTGTCGATAGTCATTATCTGTCCGGACTGGATAAGCGCAACCCTGTCGCACCTTATTGCTTCGTCCATGTAGGGCGTTGACACTACTATCGTGATGTCATGTTGCCTCAGCTTCCTGAGCATCTCCCAGAATTCGGTGCGCGAAACTGCATCGACACCGGTGGTGGGTTCATCCAGGACAAGCAGGCGCGGCCGGTGGATCAGTGCACATGACAGGGCCAGCTTCTGTTTCATTCCACCGGAAAGCTTTCCGGCAAGCCTCTTTTTGAATGGTTCGATGTGGGAATAGATATCACTTATCAGCTCATAGTTGTCTTCCACTCTGGTGCCGAAGACCGAGGCGTAAAAGTTGAGGTTCTCCTCCACCGTGAGATCGAGGTACAGGCTGAACCGCCCCGGCATGTAACCTATGTTTTCGCGCAGCTTCTTAAATCCCTTTGTGCTGTCGAGACCGAGGATTGTCATGGAACCCCGGTCGGGAAGGAGCAGGGTGGTTATTATCCGGAAAAGGGTTGTCTTGCCGGCGCCGTCGGGACCGATGAAGCCGAATATCTCACCTTCGTTCACATCAAAGGAGATATCCTTCAGAGCCTGAGTGTCCCCGAAATTCTTCCAGATACCCGTTGATTCAATTGATTTACTCATAATTCAGAAAATGGCTTCTCCGGGCATTCCCGACTTCATTGTACCGTCATTGTTTACATCGATTGTAACCGCATAAACCAGGGTAACCCTTTCTTCCCTGGTCTGAATTATCTTGGGTGTGAACTCTGCCTTGCCCGAAACGTAGCTTATCCTGCCCGGAAAAGTCTTATACCCTTTTTCACCGTCATCGACTCTTACCGTGCATTCACCGCCAATCTTCAGTCCGCCAAGCTGAGCGCCGCTTACGTACACTTTCAGCTTCATCACCGCGAGGTCGGCAACCTTAACGAGTGGCCTGCCAGCCGCAGTAAGCTCTCCTGCTTCGGCATATTTTTCAATCACTGTTCCCTTCAGGGGACTCCTGACACTGCTCCGCGAAAGCTGCTCATTGAGCGTTGCCTTTTTTGATTCATATACCGACAGCTCCGCTGCAACTGAAGCCTTCTGTGTATTGTTGGCGGCTATCTGCTTTTCAAGCACCGCAACCTGTCCCGCGAGATCATCATATTGCTTTTTTGTGGCAGCATCATCCTTCAGCATGTTCTCAATCCTGGCTATGTTGACTTTCAGATTTTCTATCTGCTGACTGAGAATCTCATTCTGGGCATTTATCGATCCGATCTTTGTCCTGACGCCTCTCATACCCGCGTTGATCTCATTAAGCTGAAGGTGGAAAAGAGTTGTGTCAATCAGGGCAATTTCTGCTCCTTGCTCAATCTCAATCCCTTCGGTTACAGGAAATATAAGAATGCGTCCGCTTGTCTCGGATGAGACGGTGACTTCGGTGGCTTCAAAAGTCCCGAAGGCATCAGCTTCGCCTGATTTATTTTTACATCCTGCTATCAGAACCACAATGATGAAAATTAATGTTGAGGGTTTCATTTTTATCTTATTAGAGATTTTATTCATGAATCATTCTGTTTCCTTACCACTTATATTATAGTAATCCGCCTGAGCCATTGCCAGGTTTATCCTGTGTATCTCATGGTTTATAAGAACCTGCTTTTCGGCGGTGATCTCATTGAGCAGATCGGTTGCGGTTATTGTACCATTTTCATACTGCGATTCAGCGGAAATGGTTATCCTTTTCCTGAGACTTATCAGTTCCAGATCGGTTTCAAGAAGCGCGTTGAGGCTTGATATTTCAGCTTTTTTTGCTTCAAGCAACCTGGTGAGGTTGTCGGTAAGGTCTGTCTGCCGGTTTTCAATTATCACATGTTGCAGGCCTATTATCTGTTTTTCTGTTTTTGCCTTGTTCCAGTCGAAGATGTTCCATTTGATGCCTGCTCCCAGAATATAGTAGGGAGCGAATTCATCCCTGAAAAAGTTGTTTCCGGGAGGATTTCCATAGCCCAGGGTTGCAAAACCAAAGGCCTTTGGCATCCTGCGGCTGTTGATGACCTGCAGGCTTGCATCGAGCTGGTCCTTTCTGAGGTCGAAGATCTCGAGCTCGGGTCTGCTTATCATATCCGTTGTATCGGTTTCGAACACTGGCATCACCAGTTCCGACGATGGATCAATCTCTGATGCCGTGAGTCCCGACAGTATCCTGAGAAGCGACTCCCCGCGTATGTGGTTTTCCCTGATCTGCTGTTCAAGCTTTATCTTCTCGGTAGTCATTACATCGATATCCGTCCGGAGTATCACACCGTTTTCAACACCCGACTGCATCGATGTAATCCGTTTGGTGACGATTGTCAGGTAATTGTTAAGAAGTTCCTCCTGCCTGTCGAGCAGAAGAAGGTTAAAATAATAAGTATTGATCTGGCTTCTGAGCTTGTACAGATCGGTCTCGGCCTGCTTTTCATTTATCAGGAGATCAGCTTTCTCAATAGCGCGGGCACCCTTTATGGCTCCTCCGTCGTATATCACCTGGTTAATGTCAACGTTAACCTTGTACTGCTCATGCGGAAGGGGCTTAATTGCATCCCCAATTCCCGGTATCGGCAACGATCCGAGGGAATTGCCTATGTCGATCACCTCTGAGTTGTATACAAGGTTGCCGGATGCATCGAGAGACGGCAGCCAGGCCCTGGAGAGGTTCTTGTCTTTTAGCTCCCATATTCTGCGGTACGAATCTTTTTCCCCGGCCAGTGCGCTTGCAGTTTCCGCCTTCGCGTAACAATCCCCGAGAGTAAGTGTAAGCCCGTTCTGGCCTTCTGCAATCCATGGGATTATCAGAACGATGAATGCTAATGTTGTCCTGTTCATATATTTTTCCTTTTTCCTTTGTTGCCTGATGTTTGTTGTGCTTTGACCAGCAGATCGCCCTTATGCAGAGAAGGTTTTTCCAGGGGTTGTTCTTTTTCGTTTCGCCCGTGGTCCGGACCTTTTATCGCCCTTATTACAAAGTCGGCTGCGAAGTCCTTCCTTTTTTCCAGGTAATCGTTGTAGTCGTAACCTGATTTTTCAAATAATACTTCCAATATACCCTTCGCTGCAAACGGGAAGATACTGATGGCCGCAATGGAAGTCATCAGCTGGGGCATCATCTCCCTTGTAATGTTGTATCTGATGAGTTCATCATGATGCAGCCTTTCCAGATTGTCCCAGACCTCGTTTATGCTAAACCTCTGGAGCAGCTTCTTCATCCTGTCCGGATTCCGGTTTATCTCGTTCAGTATGAATGCGGGAAGACGGGGATTCTTCTGAAGAAAAGAGATGTGTTCCCTGAAGAAGAACCTTATTTTTTCCTCGAGGGTGGCGTTCTCATCAAAAACCGGGGTGAACCTGCTGAACACGACAGCGGCCATCTTCTCAAACACCGCTTCGAACAGATGCTCCTTGGTACGATAATAATAATGAAGCAATGCCTTGTTGATCCCGGCATGATTGGCTATATCCTTCATCCGGGCACCGTCCATGCCCTTTTCCATGAATATCTCGGTGGCCGATTCAAAAATCCTGTCCTCAGTCTGTTTTTCAACTTCTGTCATTGATATTGACCGTTTGATTTAACTTTTGGGATAAACCATATGGTTTAACCGAATGGTCAAAAGTATGACAGATTTTTTATAAGTGCAAATTTTTCTTAGGATTTTTTCAGATGATTTGGATGGTAGGTTGGATACGGCCTTGGGTTCTAATCTTTATACACATCTTTCCTTAAGTTGGATCATTTCATTTCCATTTAGCGTTCTACCCCCCATCCCGAAAGCTTTCGGGACCCCTAAAGGGGGGCAGGGGGGTAGATGAAAATGGCCGGGATTTGGGGTAACATCAGAACAGATCCTCTGTTGTCAGGTATTTTTCACCCGAGTCGTAATTGAACAGAAGTATGGTTGATCCTTTCTGAAGCGAGTCTCTTTTCTGATGGACCGCCGCCAGCGCTGCTCCGGTTGAAATCCCCACGAACAAACCTTCTTCCCGTGCAGCTCTTTTTGTGAAAGAATAGGCTTCTCCCTTGCTTATCCTTATAACCTCGTCGATCAGAGTGGTGTCGAGTATCGAGGGTACGAATCCCGGACCTATTCCCTGAATCGGGTGGGGGCCGGGAGAGCCTCCGCTAAGCACGGGCGACTGTTCGGGTTCAACAGCGAATACCTTTAAATGAGGGAATCGTTGCTTCAGGATGCCGGCACATCCCGTAAGGTGGCCTCCCGTTCCCACGCATGCAAACATATAGTCGAACCCGCCGGGGAAGTCGCTTAGTATTTCCTGTGCAGTGGTTTTCAGATGTATGGCCGGGTTGGACGGATTATCAAACTGCATTGGTATCCACGAACCGGGTATCTCCGATTTCAGCTGGTAAGCCCTTTCAATTGCTCCTTTCATCCCTTCTTCCCTCGGCGTCAGTTCGAACTCCGCCCCGTAGGCGCTCATTATCTTTCTTCTTTCAACCGACATTGACTCCGGCATGACAAGGATAACCCTGTAATTCCTGCAGGCCGCAACCATTGCCAGCCCGATACCTGTATTGCCCGATGTCGGTTCAATGATCACGCTTCCCGGTTTCAGCGCTCCGTTTTTCTCGGCATCATCGATCATTGACAACGCGATACGGTCCTTGATGCTGCCTCCGGGATTTGCCCTCTCAAGCTTGATCCATACGCCGAGTGAGGGATCAAAAAGCCTGTTTATCCTTACTACAGGGGTGTTTCCTATAAGATCGAGTACGGAATCTGCTTTCATAAAGCAACTGGGGTTGATTAAATGATAAAATTGATTGGTTCCCTGAAATTATTTACGTCCCTGACCACTATCTGGCTCTTGTGATAGACAACTGAAAAAGGGGCCACGCTTTCGGTGAGCCATACATTTCCGCCAATTATGCTGTTCCTTCCCACCACAGTTTCACCTCCAAGGATCGTGCTCCCGGCATAGAGAATCACATTGTCGCCGATGGTAGGGTGACGCTTGCTTGATGCCTTGCTCTTGCTGACGCTTAATGCCCCGAGGGTTACTCCCTGGTAAAGCTTTACATTGTTCCCTATTTCAGTGGTCTCCCCGATTACAATCCCCGTCCCGTGGTCAATCGAAAAAGGGCTTCCGATCTTCGCCCCGGGATGAATGTCGATACCGGTTTCCCTGTGGGCATACTCGGTTATCATCCTGGGCAGCAGTGGTACGCCGGATCCTGTAAGCGAGTGGGCTATCCTGTAGCAGAATATGGCAAAAAAGCCGGGATATACTGCCACCACCTCTATCAGCTGTGTTGCTGCCGGATCGGATTCAAGAATGAACCCGGCATCGCGGAGAAGGGTCTTTTTCAGTTCCGGAAGGGTTTCAAGGAAATCAGTTGCAATCTTCTCTTTTTCGTCGGCCAGACTGTCGAGAGCCAGAAGCAGATGCTCCCTTGCCGAACCATCCCTGTCGTGAGGTTCCGCTTCCGCCATCTTTTCTCCAAAGGGGAACATCAGTCTGAATGTGGTCCTGACAAACCGCACAACGGCCTTGTTGTCGGGTATCCACGCTTTACGCTTAGTCAATTTTCACTGGATTTATTTACAATTATACATCATTATGGCATATGTGTTTGCAAAGTTATATAAAATGAGTCTACGAACTTGAATTTCCCCTTTAACATACCACATCCTTGTTAAATCAATTAAATTTGGTGTTATTAAATTTTCATTCTCCCCGGCACAGCACAAACTGAACAGTATGTCTAAAGTAATTATCGGCGTTCATGGACTGGGAAACAAGCCGCCCAAACCCCTCCTTGAGCAATGGTGGAGATCATCAATGAATGAAGGCCTGAGGCTCGGAAAATATAAAGCCGACCTTCCCCTGTTCGAGATGGTCCATTGGTCCGACATAATCCATAAAATTCCCCAGGACCCATCGGTGGAGGACCAGGAAAGCCCTTATTTCATTGATGAGAAATACTCCGAAGCCCCGTTGAATTTTATACCTGGCGACAGCAGTACCAGGAAGAAAGTAGTCGATTTCCTCGGCCGCCAGATGAACCGGGTTTTTCTTAACGAAGACCTGTCACTTAATTATTCTTTTATAACCGATACCATTATCAGCAGGTATTTCAGCGACCTTGAGTTTTATTACTCCGAGTCACCGGTTGAATCGAACGGCGGATCGGCAACATACAGGGACGTTATAAGGAAGAGACTATTTGATAAGCTGATTGAACACAGGAAGGATGATATAATGCTGATCGGGCATTCAATGGGCTCCATACTGGCCTTTGATGTCCTCACATTCATGGCTCCGGAAGTGAAGATCAACACCCTCGTGACAATTGGTTCACCGCTTGGATTGCCGGTAGTGATAAGCAAGATTGCTGCAGAGATGAGGAAGAAAGGAATAAGCGATACCCGCCTGAAATCACCTCCGGGGATAACAGGAAAATGGTATAACTATGCCGACATCCTCGATACCGTTGCCTTCAATTACAGGCTGGCTGATTACTATTATGAGAACAGTTCCGGTGTTAAACCGGTTGATCATCTGGTTGTGAACGACTATGAGTTCAACAATTTAAGGAATCCTCACAAGGCTTACGGCTACCTTCGCACTCCCCGGTTCACGGCTGCCCTTAACGAATTCATATCTGAAGGAGAATTGTCCTTTAAGGAAAGGATAATGCGCTGGTTTATGAGAACACTGTCTCCTTTCCGTGAATCTCCGACCCGGATTACTTCCTAAGCCTGATACGTGGAACACATCTGGGACCGGCCGATAAGCTCAGTCTGTTACTGGCATTTCAGATTTGTCCTCTTGGCTTTTGAGGGCTCTGCAAAAGGTCCGAACATTGCACTCTTGAATGAAGCACAGGCTTCGGCCGTCTGACCTTTACCTTCCTGGCCGAGACCAAGCTGGAAATAGAATTTGGCTTTTGCATCTGCGGCTCCTGTTTCGAGGGCAAGACCTTTCCGGGCATATTCGATTCCGCTGTCAAACGACTTCTTCTTGTTGTAGACATCTGCAAAGAAGTAGAAGAGATCCTTGTCTTCGCCGTATTTTGCAGCTTTGGTAAGAAGCTCGATAGCTTCATCAAGCTTTTCTGCCTGGCTTGCCTGCGATCCTTCTGCACGGAAATATTCAAGGGCGAGAGTGGAGGCCTGCTTTGAAATCTGGTCGTCCTTACCTGCTTCGAGCTTGCCAAGGAACATATCTATAGTCTCTTCGAAGGCGGCTGAGTTGTTCTGACTCCTGTAGATCAGGGCTTTGTTGTAAATGGCATTGCTGTAGTCGGGATTGATGGCCAGAAGGCTGTCGAAAGCAAGAAGCGCATTATCATAATCCTTCTGTGTAAATAATTCCGTACCCATTTTGTTATATGCCTGCACCATTATTTTTGATGCGTTGTCCTTGCCAGCCGCATTGTTGTATTTTTCGGCAGCAGCTGTTGCCATTTTTGCTGCCTTGATGATTTCGGCAGTGGACTTATTTTCCTTTATTGCATTGTTGGCTGCCCTTACATACAGCCCGGGGAGTACCTGAACGGCTTTTGCTTTCAAATCATTGGCCGATTCACCCACCTTTTCCGACAGAGTCACCACATTTTCGAATGCGGCTATGGCAGCCGGAACATCAGTCTGAAGCACCTTTGCTCCTTCATTATAGAATTTTATCACATCATTTCTTTCCTGTCCGTTCAACATCCAAACCGCCGCAAATGCAACCAGGAAAGTCCCCGCTAATTTTCTCATAATTTTCTCATTCATTTTTCTTACAGATTATCAGGTTATTACGTCATTTAATTAATTAAGGCGTATAAAATTAAAAAAATTCTCAAATTATCCGCTGTCTATATGACAAGTATGGTGAATAATTTGTTTAACAGGGGAAAAAATGATGGCTCCCTTTGAATGTACATTGCATGTTGTTGGAGATCCCGCATCCCGTAAGAAACCGGGATGCGGGATGACATCGGCAGAGGTGGTAAAAGGGGGTGAGGCCGCGGCCTCACCCCAATCCCCAACAAAACTGCATGTCATCCCTCGCCGGTTGATATCGTGTTTTGAGGACTAAACCATATTGGAAAACAATCATTGCGGATAACGGGTAATCATTTACCACTTAGGCGAGGGATCTCATTCAACAGTCAGGATTGTTAAATTATTCACAGCACGAGGCAAACTCAAACAATTTTTCCACAAAGTATCCGTCGTTAAAGACAGTGCCAATAGATTATTATTAGTCATAACAGATGTAAATTTTATTTTATTGGTACAAAATTTGATCATATCCTTTGAGACTGAAAATATTTTAGCCTGAACATTAAGGATCTATAAAGTTTGGGAATTTTATATTAATTTTGGAACCTGTCAATAAAGCCCTCTGTAAAGTATGAAAAAGCTGAATTTATTCTATATCGCGTTACTCCTGGTTCTGATGATTCCGGGAGGATGCAAAAAGGATCCCGAGCCTCCTGTTGTAATCGAAGATGCTTCTGACGAAAAAAAATTCATCTACGACGGTCTTTCCACTTACTATTTCTGGGAGAAACAGGTTCCGGCACTCACAAACTCAATCTATGATTCTAACGAGGACAGCCTGAACGCTTTCCTTAATAAATATTCCGACCCGGAAGATCTTTTTTACAGTCTCCTTTACAAATACCAGGAGGTCGACAGATTTTCGTTCGTTGTCGACGATTATGCCGAACTCGACGACTGGCTGGCCGGTATCTCGGAGACGGTCGGTATGAATTTCCAGCTTTACTATATCGACGATGCCAGCAACAAACTTGTCGGCATAATAAGATATGTGTATAAGGATTCCCCGGCCGAACTTGCCGGACTGAAACGCGGCGACATATTCACTCATATAAACAACCAGCAGCTTACTGATGACAACTACCAGTCGCTCCTGTTTACAAATGTCAGTTACACCATGGGTTTTGCCGACTATAACGGAACAGGCTTTATTTCAAACGGCCGCACCGTGTCGCTTACTGCAATTGAACTGATGGAAAATCCCATCTTTCTCAACACAATACTCGATGTTGACGGCATAAAAGTGGGTTACCTTGTGTACAACGGATTTAACAGTTCCTTCGATCTCAGGATCAACACCACCTACGATATTGCACTGAATAATGTTATGGGGAATTTCAGGGATGAGAATATCAGCAAGCTGATCCTTGACCTCAGGTACAATCCCGGCGGTTACGTGAATTCGGCCATTTACCTGGCAAGCATGATCCATTCCACAAATACCAGCCTGATTTTTGCAAAAACCCAGTTCAACGATATGCTTACAAGCTATTATCTGACGAATTATGGTCAGAATTATTTCAATGAGTATTTCCAGAGCAGCATTGCGGCTACCGAAAACACACCTGCTACTCCAATAAACTCTATCGGACTCAGCGAGATATATGTAATTACATCCTCTGAAACTGCTTCAGCTTCAGAAATGCTTATCAACGGACTCAGACCTTATATTACGGTAAAACAGGTTGGCACCAACACCTACGGAAAGAACGTGGGCTCTTTCACAATCAAGGACTATATTGATAACGCGGGTACGGTAAACCCCAGACATAAATGGGCTATGCAGCCTGTGGTTCTCAAGATAGCCAACTCTGAAGACTTCAGTGATTTCACCAACGGGCTTGCACCCGATATCGAGGCAAGGGAATATGCTGTCGACCTGCTGCCGCTGGGAGATCCCAATGAGGATATGCTGAAAGCCTGCCTGGATGATATCAGGGGAGTGAAATCCGCATCGGTTATCAGAAAATTGCCGTTCAGATCGTTCAAATCGACGAATGATATGTCGCCGCTGGGCAGAATGATGTATTACGATAAGATTCCTCCGCTGCCGGAAACAGTACGCTGATCAGGGAATACTACTTTTTCTCGTTTTTATCGGCGGCATCTGCTGTCCGGAGCAATCTGCTTGTGTCAGCAACATTAATTGAAAACAATGTAAGGACGGCTATCAGTGCCGACCAGTTGATCGAACCAGGCAGAAGGACTTCCAGGATGAGAATGAGCGAGATCAGTATCCTTGCTTCCGTCGGACTGAACTTGCCTGAATCGATAGAATACTGATTCGTAATCTTGTAACGCATCAGAACTATGATCATCTCCCATCCGTACATGACCACAAATCCATAACCCAGAAGCTCCCAGAAGCTTTCTGAATAAACAATGAACCCGCAGCCGATCAGTATTATTCCAATCCAGTCGAGCGTTATATCCAGTACAAAACCATAGTTTTTACGTGGTTTGTCGCGGAAATAGGCCAGCCTGCCGTCAAGGGAATCCCCGAACCAGCTTATCAGAAACCCCAGTACCCCCAGCAGCAGGAACGTCCTGTCGAAATATGCCGCTAGCATGAATCCGGCAAACACAACGAAACTGCCAAAAAGGCCAAACCCGCTGAGCATGTTTGATGTGATCCTTTCAGGAATTCGCTGTACGAGCCAGGCAATAGCCCTCTGCTCCTGCTTCCTCAGAAGATTGGTCCTGGTTCTGTCACGGGATATTATCTCAAGTATCTCGTTGATCCTGTCGGAAGGACTCAGTTTTGTTTCTTTTTTGTCCATCACCATAACAACCGGCAAAGCCGGTGCGATCAGTGGCTTTTTTACTTCTCTGCCGCGATATCTATTATTTTGATCTCTGTCGGCTTGCTTGTCCAGTCTGCGATAATCGTACCGAACTCGCTGAAATAGGGTGCTGCAAAATGAAAGTCGATCGCTGCCTGATTAAGGTACTTCTCGACAAAAATGAAATTTGTCTTTTCATAGGGATCCTGATACAGCATGTATCCGAGGCATCCCTCTTCCTTATTCGAGCTTTCAATTATTGTTTTTGCTGCATTGATGAAGTCAGCCTCCTTTCCGGGTTTAATGAATGCTTTCGCGATAATCATTTTCTGATAGTCGGGAGCCGGTGCAACGGTTTCAGCCTGTGGTGTTTCCGGCGCCAGGGGAGCTGCCTTCTGTTTGCATGAGAACCCTGCTGATACAAGCAGAAGAGAGAGGATGAGGATTTTTGGATTCATGTCGTATAAAAATTTAGTTTGACAAATTTAGTTTTTTTTCACGATAAAATACTCCGGACAGTTACATAACCCGGCCTGAATTCTCGTGGTTAATCCCCGTCAGGATTCCTTCCTGAGGTATTGCATCAGTATATTCACTGCTTCATCCATGTCGTGCCCGAATGTCAGTATCCCTGACCTGTCGCCGGCCATCACAATGATCCTTTTTTCGATCACGTCCGATTCGGTGAAAAGCCTGCTTATATCCCTGGCAAGCCCTGTCGTTCCGTAATCCATCGAAGGATTTGTTGTTGGAACCTTGTAGATAAGCTCGTTCCAGAGGTCGATGCTGTGAACATGAATTACCGCATTGGCTCCGGGATCGGCAAGGTAGATCGCGGCATGGGTAAGCGACTCGGACGAAGCTTTCAGCGGCCCGGTACACTGAACCGCGTTGTCGTCGATATTGAATGAATTTACCTTTACATAGTGCCCCGGCTCCAGCTCGGTTATTTCTCCCGTGGCCGAACCGGTGATTATAAACTGATTTCCTCCCCTGATCCGCATGCTGATATTTCCAAAACCGACACCGTTCTCATAGGCTCCGATCAGGTCCATGTTATACAGGACTTCCCTCCAGTAATTTATGATTTCATATTGTTCGTCGGAGATTACAGGCCCCGACTGATTCCAGTGACAATTGAATTTTACTACCCCTTGCATTTCCGTTATTTAGTTATTTCCGTCAATATTCATTGCAACATATTCCCCTGCGGAACAATTTGAGTTTCAAATGTACAAAATTAGTGCCTGATTGATCTTCGTGAGGGCTTATTTTAAATTTGGGGGATCGGCTATTTTTATGCTTTAGCCTGGATGGGGACTAAAGTCCCCTGATCGGAGCGGAAGGTGCCCGTAGCCGTCAGCTGAAGCTGACGGTAACAGAAGAACGTATTCCAGTGAACTTTCGGGATAACAGGCAATATATTCAAACAAGTACCACTCTTATTGTTGCCGTCGGCTTCAGTGGCAGTCAGTACCCTGGCCACTCTGGGTGTTGCCGTCGGCTTCAGTTTAAGTTCGCGCTATCGTGGCGGCTCCTGTTGTTGCCGTCGGCTTCAGCTGCAGTCCGCACTATCGTGGGAACTCTTATTGTTGCCGTCGGCTTCAGCCGACGGTTCAGATCTTCTCCGTCCCTGTGGGGCTTTAGCCCCTGATATCCTTTTTTTCGAATTATCGAACGGAACCTTCGAAGATTTTGATAAGAAATAATTATATTCTAAATTTGCATTGGTTCCCGGTTATTCTTTGACAACAACAGTCATATGGTTAATAAAGAGGAATATAGAAAGAAAATAATAATTACCTCCGGACAGGTTTTCAGCCGTTACGGTTTCAGGAAAACTACCATGGAGGAGATATCGAAGGCCCTGAAAATGGGCAAAAGCTCTGTATATTACTATTTCAAGGGCAAGGAGGATATCTTTGAGGCTGTTGTGCTTTATGAGGCCAATGTCCTTAGAAATGAGCTCACTAAGGCTATTAAATCGGTCGATTCGCCGGTTGGCAAGATGAGGAACTACGTCTTTGTAAGGATGAAATCATTCGAAAAACTTTCCAACTATTATAATGCCATCTTCGATACGCATCTCGATCACTTCGAATTCATCGAACAGGTGCGTGAAAAATATGACCGTGAGGAACTGGCCATACTCAGGCTTATTCTGTACGACGGCGCCAGAAAAAAGGTGTTTAATGTAAAAAACAGCGAATATACAGCGCTCGCGGTTCAGACGACACTCAAGGGACTTGAAGTTCCCCTTTTCTGGAAAAAGCGTGAAATTAACCTTGAGGAAAGACTGAACGCCATCCTCGACGTCCTCTTCAACGGGATACTGATGAAATAAGCCCTGCCAGACCTTTCCCAATGACTACCGTCATCCCGGGTCCCGCTTCAGCGACGAATTAAACCCTTCGGGCACTGTCATCCCGAGTCCCGCCTCAGCGGGACGAAGGGATCTTATTCCCTTAGCAGAATTACCTCTTTATCACCAGCCTCTTCTTTTGCTTCAGGCTGATGTAAAGCCACACAAATCCGGCCAGAACGAAGGGGATACTCAGCCACTGACCCATGTTCAGCGTCATTCCCGATTCGAAATCGACCTGATCCTCCTTAAGGAATTCAATGAAGAATCTTGCTGAGAAGATAAGGATAAGTGTCAGGCTTATAAGAACGCCCTGAATGTGTTGTCCCTTGTTTTTCCAGTAGATCCTCATCAGCAGGAAGAAAATGAACAGGTATGCCAGCCCCTCGTATATTTGTGTAGGATGCTTCGGCGCAGTCTCTCCGTTCCTCAGAAACACAAAGCCCCAGGGCATGGTGGTTTCAACTCCGTAAATCTCTGAATTCATAAGGTTGCCCATCCTTATGAAGAAACCTGAAAGGGCAACAACAATTGCAACCCGGTCGATTATCCATGTATAGTCCTTTTTCTCCTTTCTCACGAAAAGCCAAAGGGAGATGAGGATACCGATCGCTGCTCCGTGACTTGCCAGTCCTCCATGCCAGATCTTGAGGATCTCGCCGGGATGGCTGAGGTAATAGGCCGGTTCATAAAAGAGACAATGCCCGAGACGGGCACCGATGATAACCCCCAGGGCCACGTAAACAGTCAGACGGTCGAGAGTGGCCTGTGAAAGATTTTCATTCCTGAAAATCTTGTCCAGGATAATGTAACCGAAAAGAAATGAGGAGGCAAACAACAACCCGTACCATCTGATGGCAAACGATCCTATCCGGAATATCTCGGGATTGACATCCCAGGGAATGACAAGTAAATGCATAATTGGAATTGTTATGATCAGCAAATTTAGTCATATTTGGCAAAGTGGCTTCATGTTTTTCCAATATCGTTGCACTGCAGGCAGGTGGTGATATAAGGTATGCTTAAAAAATGTAAGTTTGTAAACGAAATGGCCGAATATTATATGATCCATAACACGAACCGATACCTTTCCTTCCTTATCCTGTTCAGTTTACTGGCATTCGGCTGTGCAAAGATAAGCTCTCCTTCAGGCGGGCCCAGGGACAGGGATATTCCGGTGATAGTCAAAAGTCTTCCTGAGAATGGTTCTACCAGCTTCAGGGGTAAGGAGATAATAGTCACTTTCAACGAATATGTGGTCCTGGAACAGATCACGGAAAAATTCATGGTGTCGCCTCCGATGACCAAACGGCCCGAAATAACAACCCGCGGCAAAAGCATCAGGATAAGATATGAGGACGAACTGAGGGACAGCACCACTTATACGTTCTATTTCCAGGATGCAATCAGGGACCTCAACGAGGGGAATGCCATAAACAACTACCAGTTCGTTTTCTCGACTGGTCCGGTGATCGACTCATTGTCGCTTACCGGAAATGTGTATACCGGCCTTAATCTCGATCCGCCCGAAAACACCCTTGTGCTTCTTTACAGCCAGCCCGAAGATTCTGCCGTTTTCAAAGATATTCCCGACTATATCACCCGCGCTGCCCTTAACGGCGAATTCCGTATCGATAACGTCAGGTCTGGTTCGTACCGGCTCTATGCTCTTGTGGATGCCGACAACAGCAAAAACTACAACCTCAGGGAGGAAAGTTTTGCTTTTTACAGCGAACCGGTTCAGATGACTCCGGAGAGAAATTTCCTTCCTGTGGCGAAGGATTCCATTGCCACAGTCGCTACCCCTCCGGCTGCCGGAAAGGTTCCTGAAAAGCCTCCGGTTACAGGCGAATTTCCGCTTATCCTGTTCCAGGCTGAAAAGAAACTGCATTATCTCGCCTCTTCATCACGTAAACAGGCTTACCAGCTCTCGTTCGTCCTTTCAAAGCCCCCCGATTCTCTCGGTTTCAGATTTTCAATACCCGGGGCAGACGATAAAGCATGGTTGACAGAACATAGCCGGAAAAGGGATTCCATAACAGTATGGCTTACTGATTCAGCTCTTTATAACAGGCCGATCCTCGAACCAATCATAAGCTACCCGTTCACCGACTCGCTGGGCATCACTTCCCTTAAGGATGACACTCTCCAGATGAGGTTTGTGGCTGCCGTTAAGCGACCGACGAGGGGTCCGGCAATTAAAAGAACGCCCTACAAGATATCCCATGGTTTGTCTGGCCAGGTAAGGCCTGCCCGCAGGATCGCCTTTACGGCTCCTTCGCCGATGAAACCTCCTGATACTTCAGCAGTATTCCTGTATGAGGTCGTGAAAGACCAGAAAACAAGGATACCCGTAACCTTCACCGGCGACAGCACAACATTCAGCCGTTACTACATGAACGCTGAACTGAAATCCGGAAACAGTTATCTCTTTATAAGCGATTCGGCGGCCTTTACAAGCATCTATGGCGATTACTCCGATTCGACGGGCATCAGGTTCCTGGTACCTGGACCCGAATCATACGGGAAACTGATACTCGATGTAAAAGGTCATTACGGAGGGAAAATTATTCAGCTGCTCAGTGAACGGGAAGAACTGGTGCGGCAGGAATATCTTACCGACACAGCCAGGCTTGAGTTCCCGCTTCTTAGCCAGGGAAAGTACAAGGTCCGTGCGATATTTGATCTCGACGGCAACAGGGAATGGACTACCGGCGACTTCGATTTTCACCGTCAGCCGGAGCCTGTCTCATATTACCCCGGACTGATTGAGATCAAGGAGAACTGGGAGGTGGTTAATCCCTGGAAACTCACCCCTGTCAATTTTAAACAGTATGAATTGCAGATCAGAAAAACTGGTACAAGCCGATGATCGAAATGTGATTTAAAACCAATATATTTCATCCGAAAATAATTTATATTTTAAAGGTCGAATGGAACCCACATGATTGAAAATTATATATCCGTTTTTGTGTATTTGATACATGTGGGTTTCACAAACGGGAAACAAGCCCATGCCAATCATGGCGAATTTTATATAATATATTAATAATTAAAATGTTACAAATATGGAAAAAGTAGTAGCAGGTGTTGATATCGGTGGAACCAACACCGTGTTCGGCATTGTTGACACAGAAGGAAAGGTACTTTCTGAAGGTCATCTTAAGACGACCGATTACCCTGAGATCAAGGATTTTGTCAAAGCTCTTGGCGCCGGAGTAAAGAAACTTCTGGCCGGTAAGAAGGACCTTGAACTGGTTGGCATTGGAATAGGCGCCCCGGATGCAAACTACCACAGGGGAACCATTGAGCATGCTCCCAACCTGGCATGGAAAGGCATTGTCCCGCTGGGCGACCTTGTAAAAAAGGAACTCAACGTTCAGGTGGCTGTCACAAATGACGCCAATGCCGCCGCTATGGGCGAAATGGTTTTCGGCGGAGCCAAGGGCATGAAGGATTTCATCATTCTCACCCTGGGTACCGGCCTTGGAAGCGGTATCGTGGTCGATGGCAAACTGGTTTACGGACATACCGGTTTCGCCGGTGAGGTTGGCCACCTTTGCGTCGTTCCCGGAGGAAGGGAATGCGGTTGCGGCCGTAAAGGCTGCCTCGAAGCCTATGCTTCGGCAACCGGACTTGTAAAAACAGTATCACTGATGATCAGCGAAATGAGAGCTGACAGTCCGCTGAGAGACATACCACCCGCAAAACTTACATCGAAGGCTATTGCTGAAGCAGCTGCAAAAGGCGACCCCATTGCACTCAAAGCCATGGAGTACACTGCAGAAAAACTTGGACTTGGTATTATCAATTCAATAGTCTATACCAGTCCCGAAGCAATATTCCTTTTCGGAGGACTTGCCAACGCCGGCGAACTTCTTTTCAAACCGGTAAGGGAATACCTCAAAAAGAACAACTACATACTGTTCAAGAATACTGTCAAAATACTTCCTTCAGGAATTCCCGAATCCAATGGCGCAGTCCTTGGCTCAGCCGCACTTATCCTGAACGATCTGAACTGACACTGATATAAGTGAAAACCCTCAAGGTCAATAAGTTTGAGCATGCAAGCGATCTGCCTCCGATGGAGGAGATCTCTGCTTTGCTCGACGGCCTGGATGTCAGGCACCGCATAGGTGAACTGAACTGGAGGGGTTATGAATACAGTCCCGAAGCAGGCTTCTCTATTGCCCGGACACCTCTTGAGATCCTTCTGAAATACTATGTGAGGGAGACGTGGTTCAAGGCTGAGAAGACTGAGACAAACCAGGAGGTGTACGAAGATTCATGCGTGGAATTCTTCGTTTCACCTTCTGACGACGGGATTTACTACAATTTTGAGTTCAATGCCATCGGTACCTGCCTGATGGGGGCAGGTACCGGAAGGCACGACAGAAAAAGGGCCGACCCTCGCGTAATCGCGGAGATCCGCCGGCTTGCATCTGCCGGCAACCGTCCCATAAGCGAAGGCGAAGGGGACTTTACCTGGACTCTCACCCTGGCTATCCCTTTCAGCACCCTGATCCATCATAAGGCGGACGTCAGGGAAGGGACCATATTCAGGGCAAACTTTTATAAATGCGGAGATAAACTGACTATGCCGCATTACCTGACATGGAATCAGGTTGGCACAGATAAACCCGATTTCCACAGACCTGAGTTTTTCGGGTCTCTTGAATTTGCCTGATCGGGATCCGGCAGGCCGTTACCTGCCCGGTTTATTAATTATTTTCATATTTGTTTTTATCAAAAACTGAATCTCTATGAACCTAAAAGAAGAAAAGTACAACAGGTTTTCCCTTATCCGGGAGATGCTCGAAACACCGGGGATCATCGCCGCTTTCGATCCGAAGGTTTCTGACCGTTTCGTGAACCCGGTGAAAGCCAAAAAAGGTTTGTTTCTGACCGGAGAGGGAAGCAGCAGACTGTTCCCCGCCAAAAGAGCTATCTGGTCAAATCTGAGGAAGGAATTCCTGATGCCGGTAATCACCGAGGGATGCACCCAGGCAAGAGAATATAACCTTGATGACTTTGCGGTTTTCCTGGCATCAAACTCAGGTCAGACCAAGGAAGTGATCAGACTTGTTAACGTTCTAAAGGCAAAAAATCATAAACCTGTTCTCGGTCTCACAGCCAACCAGAATACAAAACTGCAGGAATTTGCCGACGACACCCACGTCCTTTCGTGCGGAAAGGAAGAAGCTATTGCAGCTACCAAGTCGGTGATTGAACAGGGTCTTTTCTATGACTCGCTTCTCAGATCTATTCGGGGAGAAAAGATGGAAGGTCTTGGCGCTCTTGCAAGACAGACCGAAGAGGTGCTGACTGCCCCCATCGACAGCAGGATCACCGACCTGATAAGTAAAGCCGGAATAATCTACTTTGCCGGACGCGACAACGGTGTGGCTGCTGAAATTGCATTGAAGTCCAATGAGATAACCAGAAAGAGATCAGTGTTCTTCGAAGGTACTTTCGCCCTTCATGGCATCGAGGAGGTGATGAACAGCGGTGAGGTACTTATCTGGGTCGATCCCTTCGATGTCGATCAGGATAAATTCATGGAATGCATAGTGAAGGGTGTCGGCGTTCATGTCATAGCGATTTCAACTCATCAGACTATCTTCCCGACAATAGTCATCCCCGATGGAGGCGAATATGCCGAATACCTCCAGCTTGTAGCAGGATGGAATATCCTTGTTGAAACCGGCGTGGCTCTCGGCATCGACCTCGACCATCCGAAAAGAGCCCGGAAAGTCGGCAACGAATATGTACCGGAGTAGACAGGGAAACAGCTAATATTATTCAAACATGGCACGTAAAAAAGCAGTTGCAGGCATTGATATCGGAGGAACAAACACGGCTTTCGCTCTGGTCGACCGCAAAGGGAATGTCATTGCTGAAGATAAAATAAAGACTTCCCAGTACCCGGAGGCCGATGAGTATGTAGCCGCATTGTACGCGAAAATAATGCAGATATACAGGAAATTCGAGGATGAGGTTGAGCTTATCGGCTTCGGGATAGGGGCCCCCATGGGGAACATAAACAAGGGCACAATAGAATACCCTGCCAACCTCCCGTGGAAGGGAATAACCCCCCTGGCCGAACTTTTCGGAAAGCATACCGACCTTCCCGTGGTGGTGACTAACGATGCTAACGCTGCCGCCGTTGGCGAGATGGTCTACGGAGGCGCAAAGAATATGAAGGATTTTGTCGTCATCACGCTCGGAACTGGTCTCGGAAGCGGGTTTGTTGTAAACGGGAGACTGCTTTACGGCCATCAGGGATTTGCTGGCGAACTCGGACATACGACCATCAGGCCGGGACTCTGCAACCGGGAATGCGACTGCGGTAAAAAGGGTTGCCTCGAAACATATGTCTCGGCAACCGGACTGAAGCGGACACTGCTGAAGGTGATGGCCGACAGCATCAGCCCGAGCGATCTCAGAAAATACAGCTTCGATCAGCTTGATGCGGAAATGATACATTCTGCGGCAAAAAAGGGTGATCCGATAGCCCTGGCAGCCTTCGAAAGGACGGGAGTCATACTTGGTTTCAAGCTAGCCGATGTAGTCTCACACCTGAACCCCGAAGCAATATTCCTTTTCGGCGGACTGGCCCAGGCAAAAGAGTTGATATTTGAGCCTGCACGAAGATCGATGGAAGAAAACCTTCTTCATATCTACAAGGGAAAGGTGAAGCTCCTGCCTTCAAAACTAAGTACAAAGAATGCCGCTGTTCTGGGTGCAAGCTCACTTATATGGACTCTAAAGGAATCATAATAAAGTCTTTAATACCCGGCGATATGGCAAATTTCAATGAAATATTAAATCATGTTCTCGGTATTATCTTCATAATCATCATATTCGCTGGGGCATACGCCTGCCTGAAGCCGCACCAGCTGCATAAGCGAAGGCTGTTGTCCACACTCCTGCTGAAACTCAGCTACCTCTTTTACGTGCTTGTACTCTGCATCATAGTATATCTTTCGGCGCTTGTAAAGGGCGGCCTCGACAAGGTATTCTACGGAATTGAGTTCTTTGCTTTCCTGATCATGCTCTTTGGTCCAAACATCGGGATATTTGCAAGGAAACTCGAATATTTCAGCAAGAAGCGGGAACAGTATAATTACTTCTTTACTATCTTTAACATCCTTGCGGTAATAGCAATAGTGGTCATGTACCTGGTATAAATCATCCTCAGGTATAGCAATTGCAAATTAATTATACCTTTACCCATAACCAATAACCTGTAACTATGATCAAAGAACGACTGATCGGGTATATTGAACAGAGTATAACCCAGAACTGGGAAATGGAAGCTCTGTCGAATTACAAGGAAAAGGGCATGTCTTACAAGGAGATAGCCGGTAAGATGCTCAGGATGCACATATTTTTCAGGGAAGCCGGAATCAGAGAAGGCGACAAGATAGCACTTGTCGGAAGAAACTCGGCCAACTGGTGCATTACCTACCTGGCAACTGTGACTTACGGGGCAGTCATTGTTCCCATTCTTCCTGATTTCAAACCGGACGATCTTTCAAACCTGGTAAATCACTCGGATGCCACGCTCCTGTTTGCTGACGATAAGTTATACGAGTCAATTGATCCCGCTAAGATCCCTCAGATTATCGGGGTGGTTTCGGTCGATACTTTTAAGCTGATCACTTCACGGGATGAAAGCCTTAAAGCAAATTTCGACTCACTCGAAGAGAAGTACAGTAAGGCATATCCCGAACTGAAAAAGGAAGACATAAAATTTTCAGACATTTCCAACGACAAACTGGCTGTCATCAGCTACACCGGAGGCACCACAGGCTTCTCGAAAGGAGTGATGCTTTCACACAACAGCCTTGCAGCAAACGTTCGTTTCGCACAGGTAAACATGCCGCTCAGCCCGGGCGATCCTCTTGTTTCTTTCCTTCCGCTCGCCCATACCTACGGGTGTGCTTTCGAATTCCTCTTCCCCTTCACATACGGATGCCATATCACCATATTGTCAAAAACTCCTTCACCACAGATAATAGTGCAGGCATTCAGGGAGATAAGACCGAGACTTATATTGTCGGTGCCGCTGGTTATAGAGAAGATATTCAAGAAACAACTCCTTCCTGTCATAACCAAACCGCACATGAAGATACTCCTTGCAATACCCGGAATAAACGGGATTCTGCACAAGAAGATCAATCAGAAACTCACTGACACCTTTGGCGGACGATTCAAGGAGATAATAATCGGCGGTGCAGCTTTCAATGCCGAGGCTGAAAGGTTCTTCAGGAAGATTGGATTCAGGTTCACTGTTGGGTACGGGATGACCGAGTGCGGACCCCTGATCAGCTATGCATCGTGGGATACCACAAAACTTGGAGCCTCCGGCCGCCCGGTTGACAGTCTCGAGGTCACTATCGATTCATCCGATCCTCAGAAGGAAATGGGCGAGATAATCCTTCGCGGCGAGAACGTGATGCTCGGATATTACAAGAATGAAAAAGCTACCAGGGAGATTATCGATGAAAACGGCTGGATGCACACCGGCGACCTCGGTATCATGGATAAGGACAAGAACATCTTTATTAAAGGAAGAAGCAAAAGCATGATTCTCGGTCCTTCGGGAAAGAACATTTTCCCTGAGGAAATTGAAGCTGTCTTCAATAACATGGATTATGTTGCCGAAACAGTAGTTATTATGGAGGACAATAAGCTCGTTGCGCTTATCTGCCCTGATAATGATGCAGTTAAAAATGACAATCTGTCAGAGGATCAACTCCTGACCATTCTGGACCAGACAAGGAAAGAGGTTAATGAGCGTCTTCCCGACTTCATGGCTGTCAGCAAATTCAGGATCCATCGCGAGGAGTTTGCAAAGACACCCAAGAGAAGCATAAAGAGGTTTCTGTATACGAAGGAGTAATTTTATAATTTCAACCTGCTCCTGAGCGCACTTCAGAGGTGCAAAGGATGAATGCAGCCGGAATAAGTTTGTATGGACCGTTATGCACTTATAGTTGCCGGCGGAGCCGGAAAGAGAATGGGTTCAGCTATCCCGAAACAGTTCCTTGAACTGGCGGGAAAGCCGGTACTGATGCGTACCGCTGAACGGTTCTACTCATTTGATCCCTCAATCAGGATAATTATCGTGCTTCCCCGCGACCAGTTCGCCTACTGGAACGAACTGACAATCATTCATTCATTCAGCCTGACACATTCACTTGCCGAAGGCGGTCCCTCCAGATTCGAATCGGTTAGAAACGGCCTCGCAATGGTTGAGGACGACAGCCTGGTTGCCATTCACGATGGCGTGAGACCCCTGGTCAGCGCTGCTACTATTGGAAACTGCTTTGCAACTGCTGCTGAATTCGGCAACGCCATACCTTCAGTCAACCCGGCCGATTCGGTGAGAATGGTGACAGGAGCCGGCAATATGCCGGTAAACAGGCAGTTTCTCCGGCTTATACAAACCCCCCAGGTGTTTAATGCCCGCCTGATAAAGAGAGCATACGCGGCAGAATTCAACCCTGAATTCACGGACGATGCCATGGTCCTTGAAAAAACGGGCGAAGAGATCCGCCTTGTAGAGGGAAACAGGGAAAACATCAAAATCACAAACCCTGAGGATCTGGTTATCGCCGAAACCCTGTTCTCTTCCGTTTCGTGACTTTGCCGGTAATTTGTATCTTTAGGCAAATTTAAATTATCCGTCATGAGAATCAGATCTGTAATACTCTTCATATTGCTTATTGTTGCTTCAGGTTGTGCTGAACTGCTTAATGTGCTGCAGTCAACCGTCAACGTTCCCCTTACCGAAGAGGAAGTTGTAAAAGGACTGAAGGAAGCCCTTTCGGTAGGTGCACGCAACTCAGCCGAAAAGCTGTCGGCTGAGAATGGATACTACGGCGATGCCGCAATAAAGATCCTGCTCCCGGATGAGGCTAAGGTGATCATCGACAATATTTCCAGGATCCCCGGAGGCGAACAGCTTGTCGAGGATGTCGTGCTGAGGATAAACAGGGCCGCCGAGGATGCCGCAAAGGAAGCAGCCCCGATATTTCTGAACAGCATCACCTCGATGACAATATCAGATGCGTTCAATATTCTCAGGGGAGCCGACAATGCCGCCACCAATTACCTGAGGACGTCAACATCCGACGCCCTCATCGCACTCTATAAGCCAAAAATCGCCAGTTCGACCGGGAAGAAGATTGTTGGGAATATTTCTACAAAGGACTCCTGGGTGGCACTCACCGGCAAATGGAATTCACTGGCCAATACAATCCCCGGGAAGCTGGCCGGATTCAAACCGGTAAATGTCGACCTCGACGATTTTCTTACAAGAAAAGCCCTTGAAGGGATGTTCTCCGAAGTCGAAAAGGAGGAGCTGAAAATAAGAAAGGAAGTGGAAGCAAGGATAACACCCCTGCTCCAGAGAGTGTTTGGCTCCCTGGATGTTAAGTAGATGCCAATGAACCAGACAGGATATGTTTGAAAGGACAATAATAGAACACAAGGATCTTGAGGTAAGAGTCTCAGATCACGCAACAGAAGGAATGATCGAAGTCCTTAACCGGGCTGTACAAGGTTCCGAAGGGGGATTGAGATTTCAGCTCCGGAACATCCCTTCACGCATCGCCGCGTACGGCGATCAGATAAGATTTGTATCCCTTTACAGGAAAAACAAGGTGACGGGAACCGTGGGTTCATGTTACAGAATAACCGGCCAGGGCAGACTCAGGTATCCTTCATCCTACCTGAGATACCTTGCATTTGATTCGGTTTACCAGTCGGATATCTCCTACAGTAAAAAGAAGGAAATCATCAGGAGCGAGAAGGATGATTCATTCAAGAAGAAGACACTAGATATCTTCAGCAAGCCTCATCTGCTCGATTTCAACCAGATAGGCGAAAACGACAAGCATATAATGTATGCCTTCGTTGAAAGCATGAACGAAAGATCAAAGAACCTTATCCATCAGGTGGGTTATGAATATATAAGGTCTTTCCTCACCGTCGCGTTCAGCAGATTCAAACCCTTGTCCGATCCCCGGGTTACCAGGATTACCACGCCGGAGGAGAAGGAGCATATGAAGGAATTGCTCCTTGACTATTATCGCGATTATTCATTGTTCAGTACCGACCATATCTTTCACGGTGATAAATACTACGTTCTGAAGGAAGGGGGGGAGGTTGTGGCAGGGGTAAGCGCCATACCCTCGATGTATAAGGTTTATGATATGCCTGGTGTGTGGGGATGGATCTATATGAAGGTTCTTCCAAAGGCCCCCTACCTCAAAAGACTGTTCCATCCGGAGGAGTTCAGGCATCTTGTGTTCCATGCGATATACTGTAAAAGAGGAAGGGAAGAGCTTCTGGCCAACCTTTTTGAATCGGTATGCGCGGCTGAGGGATTCTACACCGGACTTACCTGGCTCGACGACCGCAGCCACCTTTTCGAAAAGCTTCGCACCGGAGTGAAAATGGGAGCCCTGAACAGAATGCTGAATGCAAAACCCGGACTGGTCTATACCCGTTTCCTGAATTTCACCGATGAGGAAAAGGAAGTCTTTTACGACGCGCCGGCATATATCTCGGGATTCGACTTCTCGTAGCAGGGTAAGGTCAGTATTTCACAGGGATTGGCTTACCATAGCGGAAAATAAAAATATAATATTATTTTTGCGGTGAAAACGGGTTGTTAGCTCAGTTGGTTTAGAGCATTACCTTGACAGGGTAGGGGTCACTGGTTCGAATCCAGTACAACCCACAAATCTTAGCTCCATTCTGAAATCCTGCTATGCGGGATTTTTTCATTTATAAGCCGGTACGCGGTGTGAGGTTTTTTTGTCACACCTTTCTACCCTTTAATGTAAGCCCTCACCCCCGTCATCAAATCCACCTCTTATTATTTGGAGCGGCACCCTCTTAATAATAACTTGGTGCTATAAAGAGCAGGAAAAATGGACGAAGAAAGTGTAAAATGCATTTATCCTTATTGGGAACTGGAAACAGGAAAAGTCATAGAAGATGCCTCAATACTGTTTGAATTCTTTGAAAACTGACAGAAAGGATTTTTAAGCCAGGTGAGCCTGTTGCTTCCTTTACCCGGTAAGGTTGTCTCGATAAATCAGCCGTTTATTATCAGCTTCTGGGAGAAGAGGGTAAGATCTCCTGTTCCAAACTGGACGAGATAAACGCCTCTTCTGAAATTGACCGGGATTTGCAGATCCTTCAGGCCCGGATCCATCTTTGCTTCATAGACAACTATTCCGGTCAGACTGACAATTCTTATAAAATCGGGACTAAATGACTGATCTTCTATACGTACATTGACTGATTCGCGGGCCGGGTTGGGATAGAGCTTAACGGGCAGTTCTTCATATCCGGGGTAGCTGACGTGTCTGTAGCCGAAGACTTTGAATTCAGATATATGATTCCAGCTGTCGGATGAATTGGAGTGGCCGACAAGCTTGATGTACCTGAATCCGACCTGCGACTTTGATTCGGGGAAGTTGAATACATGAAGATCGCCGGAGAATCCGCACGAAGCTGTTTTGGTAAGTACCGGCTCCCAGTTTTCCTTGTCCTCCGATCCCATCACATCAAACCAGGCTTCAGCCTTCTGTCCGGGCTTGAAGGCAATCCTGACATGCTGGATGCTGAATGGCTCGCGAAGTTCCATTATCACCCACTGGTCATCGCCATTGGCCGACCACATTGTCCCTATGTTTCCATCGACAATGTTGTAGGGATAATTGGGCGCCTGAAAACTACTGGCCTCAATATTGACAACCTCTGCAAACTGAAGCTCGGGTTTGTATGGGGATATTTTCACTGGGATGGTCTTCGTCTGTGTGGTCTTTCCATCACTGACCTTAAGCGTGAATTCAACTGTCTGCGCCGCGTTCACCACCGGGCTCAGATACCTTATCTTCGCTCCGGTTGAGGAGGAAACGGAGAGGTTCGCGGGAGCCACCCATGTATAGGTCAGCTTATCGTTGTTAGTATCGTAGCTTGCTGTTGCATCGATTTCACCGACAAATCCCGAAAGATTCTCGGAGGAGTAATTTACAACTATTACCGGAGGATTATTGACCGGAGTCGGAGNNCGGAGGCGGAGTCACCACAGGTGGGGGTGGCTCTGCCGGAGGCGGTGTTACAACAGGAACTGCTGCGTAGATTATTGCTCCGACCTGCCATTTCCCGTTCTGGCTTGTGGTTTCCGGAGTTTTTCCGGCACTCCATGCCGCTGTGGTATTCAGACCGGTCGACCACGACGATCCCAGATCAGCTCCGTAATCGAGCCTGGCTGACGGTACAAAAGTAGTTGTGCTCTTGAAATTCGGATTTACAACGACCGAATGCTGGTCGTATCCCATTGCCTGCCACTGGGCAAATGTCTTCCTGGATCCGTCAACTGAGAAAACAGGTGTTCCCGATTCGCAGTAGAAAATGTTGTAATCGCTTTCAAAGTTGACCAGGCATCTGCTTTCAATTGCAATGTTTGGTATCTGGTGAACTGTGTAGAAGATATTGTTTTTGATTTTTGCGCCTGTTGAGGCTGCAGGCACAGCTCTGTCGTTGTTGGCGTCGATATAGATCAGTGAGCCTGACTGCAGACTTGAGTAAAATGTGTTGTTGTACACCTGCACTCCGTTTATCCCCTTCATCCTCACCGACATCTTTGAGTTCCTGACAATATTGTATGAGGCGCCGTATCCCGATGAGTATGTCATGTTTGTGCCGGCATCCGACCCCGATTTGAAAAGGATCCCGTAGGGTGTCTTGTCGAGGTAGTTGTACTTCACGGTAAAGTTGATGTTGTACCCCGTGAACATTCCGTGAGTGTTCGATGATGCGTCGGTGCCGTTCCATGTCAGCTTGTTGCCGGTGATGATGGCTCCGTCGAGATTGTTGTTGGTAGTCATTGGCACTTCATCGCCCGACTGCAGGAGATATCCGGAAGCATTCACCGATGTAATGGAGTTGTTCCTGAAAACGAGCGATGTTTTTACTGCTCTCGGGATGTTGACCCCCGCCCAGTTCCCTGTGACGGTGTTGTTCACGGTCATGCCCTCATTGATAACTGACACCTGTGATTGCAGAAGATATGGTATGACCGTAAGAGATATAATGAGTATAAGTCTTTTCATACAAACAGGTTATGTTTCATAATTGACACTGGCATCTTAAGAACGGCAAAATTGCCGATTTGTTATGTGGATCCGGCCGATGTCAGCTTTCCCGTTAAACCGGGGGCAAAAGTAATCATAATCAGGAGAACAGGGAGGAGATATGATTTATATTATCTAAATTATTCCCCGAACAACGTCCACTCCCTCGAAGGCATGTCCTTCAGGAACTCTTTCTGGTAACCGAATTCAGGGTGTTCGGAAAGGAATTTCACTGCATCAAAAGGTGTTCCGCATGGATGGCCCATGATTGCCCACAATTGCATTTTGGAAGCCAGTTTGCTGTCGGTTGCTTTTGCCTGCACCGCGCCGGCAGGGGTGAAGGGACCCCATCCCATGTCGGGAGCCCCGGCCTCATCCTTGTCAATATGTCCGCACAGTGTCAGACCGGTTTGCTTTTCTTCCTTTCGCCAGGTATCGTAGTGATCGCTCATGAAGCTCATTGCAAGGCCGACATCTATCTTGCCCCTGTAAGCGCTCATCAGCTGTCTCCATCTCAGCTTCCGGGCATTGGGTGAGGTACTCATCACGGTAGAGTCGTAGGTGGTCTCTTCCCTTATCAGCTTATCGTGAACCGGGTAGTTGGCCCCTGTAAAATAACCGTCTTTTGTCCTTTCCAGGAACTGGTTTTCAAGTCCGAACTCAAACCGTGCTATTTCACCTGTCCGGATGTCGCCCAGGAGCCAGTCGTTTGCATAACCTCCGTTATTGTTTTCCTTCATCACCGCGACCCACTCCTCAATCGACGAGGCAAACTGGATCGCCTCCCGTGCCCTGACAAACTCCGCAACGCCTGTCGGATCGAATCCCCTGTACTGGGTGATGGTCGTTTCGGTGACAATTAATCCCGCGCTGTTTATTCCGAAATCGTCACCGCTGTGAATGAATCCCGGAAGGGCGTCCATTATTATGCTGTGACCAATCTCTGGCACTATGCTCAGGATGATGTTCCAGCGCTGTCCGATTGCATATTCAACCCATGCGTTGTGGGCCATTACAATCTGACCGCCGGTGGTCCACGAACCTGTCGCGGCAATGGCGCTGCAATGCCCCGGAGGCGTCGGATCGGGAGCATCGGGGTTGCCTCTCGATTCGAGCCAGGGAATGTAATACCACGATATCTCGAGTATCGAGTTCATGGCAATGACATCTTTCCTGTCGATCGTGCCCTCTCCCTTCTTTTTGTTAACCCCCTTTACTATACCGTCAATCTCCTTCTGATACTCCTCAGGGATATTGTCCCAGAACATCAACTCCGACTCATCCCTGAAGAAAGCCCAGTCTTTCCCCGTGGTCCTTGCATTCAGCATCGACATGGCGCCTCTCAGGTCCACTATCTCATCAGCAAGCAAATATCCGTGCTGATACCCTATAGCCTCTGCACTTCCTTCAAGCCTAACGTTGATCCATCCGTTCCTTTCAGTGCGGGAACTGTTTTTCATCAATTCCTCATGTCCGGGTTCGCCGGCATCGCGGGATGCTTTCCGGTTCTGGCATCCTGCCGTTGCAATCAGAGGCGCCAGCAGAATAATATATAATAAGGTTTTTTTCATCGTGATAATCATGCAAGTTAGGAAAATATCTTAACATACTCAATTGTAAAGTTGTGTCGAGCGGTACGCGGTATGCGGTATGCGGTACGCGGTCAGTCTTCTGTTTTCCGTCTTCCGTCTTTGGTCTTCCGTCTTTCTTCCTATTGAATTAGTCATTTTTCTTCATTAAATATTGCGCAACTATTGTGATAGTTGTATATTTGCATATAATGGCACTCCGGAAAAAGCCTCCGGGAATGCAACCGTTTAGACTAACTGATTGAAAACCAAACCCGATCCGATATGAGAAGAAAAGCTAAAAACCAGCCCCTTACACGGGCAGAGGAGGAGATCATGCAAATTCTCTGGGACATGAAAAGCGGCATTGTCAAGGATATCCGTACGAAATTCGATGAACCGCGTCCGGCACGTAATACCGTATCAACCGTTGTCCGGGTTCTTGAAAGAAAAGGCTATGTGGGACATAAAGCCTATGGGAACACTCATCTTTACCATCCGGTGGTAACAAAGGAGGAATATTCAAAAAGACAGCTGTTCAGACTTCTTGACGGGTATTTCGACAGTTCATTCCCCGCACTCGCTTCGTTCTTCGCCAGGGAAAAAGACCTGTCGATGAGTGAGCTTGAGGAACTGATCAAGGAAACAGGGAACGAATCCGGAAAGAAGAAAAGGAAGAAGGAATAATCGTTCGGTCCGTCGTTTTTTTGTTAGCGTCTTTTCTGGCAGGGATTTTGCTCTTTACATAAAGGCAAATATTATTGCTGTAAAACGGGTGAACACAATTAGTAAAGGAATTATCACAGAGCTTCATGCAAAGGGGCATACCCCCGCCAGTTCATTAAGCTGTTCACTTAACAGAAAAAGATTCGAGACAATGACTAAATCAAATGTTGCTTTTTTCAGGAGACTGAAGCGATTCTTTATTCTCCCTGTTCTTGTCCTGGTTTTCTGTGGTTTCCGCGGCCCGGAATTAAATTACACAGAATTGTCAGCGACTGAAACCGGGACCTTGGCTCTTTCTTCCGCCCTTCAGAAGCAGGCCGGCGGCATGGTGGTTGATGAGGAAGGCAATCCCCTTCAGGGCGTAAGGGTGCTTGTTTCAAAATCGACAATCTTTTCGTCCACTGATGAAAGAGGTAGATTCTTTATTAGCAAGGTCCCCGATGGTTCTTCACTCATCTTTTCATGCCCGGGATACAAGACCTATACAATGCTTCCACTTATAGTTACCAACACCGGGTTCCGCGTAAGAATGGTAAAGGACCCTGAGTTTAAAAAGGTGCCAGAAAAGCAGCCCTTACAGAAGGCGGACACGGGGAATCAAGTCCCTTCACCGACCTCCATATCACTTCATTGAAGTCAAAGTCGTTCACCCTGTCCTCGACACTGAAGTCAAATGTTTCGCTCAGGGCCTGCCATCTGTTCTGGCCCGTGTTCTTTTCATTCAGGTCAATATTTGCGGGCCTGTATTTGTACGGAGGATGGCCTGAGGTGTTGCTGAAGCATCTCCACAGTGAATTTGCTGCTGCATCATACTGTGTCATTGGCGGCAGACCAAGAACAAGTTCCATGGTCCGGAGAAGTGACGTGGTGGTATAGGGTGTGTGATCGACATATCCCTGCTTGACGAATCCTCCGGCAATAAGGGCAACACTCCTGTGGGCATCAACATGATCGGGTCCGTTCTGTGCATCATCCTCAACCGAGATAATCAGGGTTTCGTTCCAGATCGGACTGTGACTCAGATAGTCCACGAACATTCCCAGCGCAAGGTCGTTATCAGCCACATGTGCAAACGGCGTGGGCCTGCCAAGGCTCAGTCCCTGGGTGTGATCGTTTATGAACCTGACTGTGTTGAACCGCGGAACCGCGTTGACGGCAAGCAGTGAGTCAAAATCACGCTTCCACTGGTAAAAGCGGACTGTATCCCTTATCGATTCATCCCACGCGGTGAAGTCGCGGCAATAATTGTTCTGAAGCACTGCCAGCGTGGGCTTGCCGTCGCTTACAAACTCACCGTAGGTACGGTAGCTCACTCCGTTCTGCTTGCACATATCCCAGAAAAAGACCTTGTTATTGGCCACTTCCCTGGCTCCTTCACCCGGATAGGTGCCGCCCCTGTTGCCATAGCTGGTGGGCCAGTTCTTCTCCAGGTAATCGGTCGCATAGGCTCCCATTGTCCAGTTGTGGCCGTCAGCGCTCACTTCGCCGTTTACATAGAAATTATCCAGAAGCACAAATTCCCTGGCAATGGCATGGTGATTGGGAGTTACTTTCTCCCCAAACAAAACCAGGCTGGGATCACCATTTCCTTCGGGTATATCGCCAAGTATCTGGTCGTAGGTGCGGTTTTCCTTGATGATGTAAAACACATATTTAATGGGAGAGGGATCTCCAACTTTCCGGGGTATGGGATTGCCTGTTTCTCCTTCGGAACTGAGCTCATTCTCCTTCGTATAGGGGGTGTTGGCATAAACAGCCTTCGAGTAAACACCTGCCATTATTTCATCAGGCGGGTCAATGATGCTCATGGTTCCCCTGAAAAGGCCTCCTCCGATATACTGCACCTTTATTACCTGATCCCTGCCTCCTTCGTGATGGATTGCAACATCGCCGCTCCGGGCAGGATTTGGACCGTAAGGATTGGGAAGGGATGTCATCCCCTTGCCGTTTGTTACAAGTATCCTGTCACCCGACACGCGAACGCTCGTCGGATACCAGCCTGTTGGAATAAAGCCTTTTCCCTTGCTTCTTCCCGGTACCGTAACATCAAAAACAGCCAGGCAGTTATTATCGGCATTTGCAACATAGAGCGTCTTCTCATCCCTGCTCAGGGCAACTCCGTTTGTAGTCGATCCGCTCGGGGAATCAGGATATAGAGCCGAGTTGAGCGTCTCGGCAACCCGCCGGGCCCTGGTGTCGATAACAGAAACATTGTTGTCGTTTGCGTTTGCCACGAAGAGCCAGCTCCCGTCGGCGGTGATGCACATGTCGTTTGGATTGTCACCGACATTGATTGTTCCGCTGATCTTCTGGGTGTAGGTGTCAAAGATTGCGACCTTGTCGCAGCCCCAGCATGATGCGTATAGTGTCTTCCTGTCGGGCGAGAGGATGCAGGTATAACCTTCGCCTCCAAGCGGAGTCTGCGATATGATGCTTTTTGTTATCAGGTCGATGGCATAGAGCATATTGTTCTCCTTGGTCACTGCATAGATCACTTTCTTCCTGTCGTCGAGGGCAAGACCAGCTATTGAGATCCTCTCGGGCCATGGCTTTCCGATCCTTATTGTATCGGTGTTGATGAGCTCCTTCCTGCGGATATTGTATTTTATTATCCAGTTGTCGTTTCCCCCCGATGCATAAAGGGCTTTGCCATTATCGGAAAAAGCCAGTCCCAGCCACGATTTGCCGATAATGACGGAGTCGGTCACTTTTCCCTTTTTTATGTCCACCAGGTGGATCATCTGGGTGCTCTGGCCGTTATTGGTTATGGCAGCCAGCTTCCCGTTAGGCGATACAGCAATGTTGAGGGGCAGATCCCCGAGCTGAAGCATCTTTCCTGCAGGTGTCAGATGCCATCCGTTGGGCAGCGCCACCCGGCGCGAACTAAAATCTTCGGTTGTCTGGGCTGTGATCTGTACGAAAGCCCCAACCAGCATCAGAAGCAGAACAATCTTTCTCATGGTCAGGTTATTTTATTGATTTCAGGTTATTTAATTAACGTATTATGCGGTTTAAATCTTAATGCTTTACTTAGTGAATCTTAGTGTCTTAGCGCCTTAGCGGCATTTTTTTGCCTCTGTACAGTCCTATGTTATGACAACGAAAGAAAAGATCTTCTAAGCAAACTTATTGTGTCGTGTTTTAAGCACTTTAAGGGCATTCTTCTTTACATTTATCTTTATTTCCCCCTTTATTGTCACCGGCTCCCCGTCGATGTGAAACCTGGTCTCGGGTGTACTTACAGTCACTTCCCTGTCGGTACTGATATGCATATAGTACTTTGAACGGTTAAGTTTTTTTGCAAAGAGTCTGTATATAAAGACCGGGAAAAGGAACTTCGGGAAAGGCTTCAGCATAACAATGTCGAGCATGCCGTCGTTGGGAACCGCTTCGGGAGCGATGAACGCATAGTTTCCGAACTGCCTTGTATTGGCCGTAACCAGTACAAAAAGGTCCTCCGAAATGGTTTCTCCTCCTTCAACCGTGATATCTGCATGGAAAGGACGGAGACGGATAAAATTCCCGATGGTTACCCACACATACGACCAGAAGCCGCGTGTGCCGAGCTTGTCGAAAGAGTGGGCAACGAAACTGTCGAGACCGACTCCTGCAACATTCAGGCAGAGGTCATCATTGATGGTGAGCATATCCATATCGAAACACTCGTTCCTTTCGATATCCTTCAGCAGCGACCTGATGTTAGGCCTGAATCCAAGTTCTCTTGCAAACCCGTTGCCTGATCCGATCGGCAGCACGCCGAGCAGCTTCCCCGTTCCTGCCAGCCTGGCGGCTATGGTGTGAACAGTGCCGTCGCCTCCGGCAGCTATGAAAATTTTGTATTTATCGAAGTTGTTTTTTATCAGTGTCCCCGATTCATCGACGCTCAGCGACTTGTAATAGGAGAGTTCATCCCTTCGTCTTTTCAGCTCTTCGGATACAAAGAACTTTACGGGAGGGATCCCCGCATTCGGATTCAGTATGAAAAGGGCTTTGCAGGATGCAGGGTCAGGCATGATGGGTCAGGGTCGATATATGGTAAAAGTAATAAAAAAAGGCGGGATCACACGATTTCTTTCAGCGACTGCAGTACCGCACGACTCAGTGGTCAGTTGGCAGCAGGTTCAGGGAGTTTAGTGTTTGTCCCTTCCTGTGGAACTGTTAATTTGTTAACAATAACTCCTCCGCTGAAATAGTCCCTCATATCCGATTTTGTTGTAATTTGGATTTTAATTTTTCAAAGCGGTTACCGGACTCCGGCTGTTACAATAAACGCCTATCCAATGTCAGAATCAAAATTTTATCATTTTTCTCAATCAGGCCTTTTTTACGGAGTGGAATCACTCGCGGAAGCAGTTACGGCACTGAGGGAGGGAGGTTTCATCTGGCTGAATTACTACCAGCCGGAGAAAAATGAGCTCAATAATCTTATCGACCTTATTGGCATTCACCCCCTTTCGGTGGAAGACTGTTTCGACGATAAACAGGTTCCGAAGATCGAACACTTCCTCAATAATACCTTTATTCTGTTCAATGCTTTCAGCTATGAGGACAGAACCCTTTATACCGATGAGGTAAATTTCTTCATCGGGAAAAACTTCCTGATAACAGTCAGCGGTCATAATTCGGAAAACAGGCGGCCCCTGAAGAACGTTGCCGATCTTGTGGAACATGATACCCTTAATGCGAAAACCAGCCCTGCAATGCTGCTTCACAAGGTTCTCGACTTCCTGGTTGATCAGAAATACAGTTCCTTCGACACCATGGAGGATGAGCTCGAAGAAGCCGAGGACCTCCTGATGGAAGATGTCTCAGCCTTCCAGCCCATGCAGCTGATCCATCTTCGCAGAAGCCTGGTGATGCTCAGGAAAAGCCTTTACCACGAACGTGAAATACTGGTCAAGATCAACCGGCTCGATTGCCCCTTCATACCTGAAAAGGCAGTAGTGCCGTTCAGGGACATATATGACCACCTTTCAAAATTCTTCGAGCTTACCGAGACATACCGTGAAATTGAGACCAGTCTTATGGAGCTCTACACATCTCTGCTCAACAACAAGATGACTCAGATGTCGAACGAGACGAATTCCACTGTTAAGCGGCTGACTCTCATCACCACGGTATTCATGCCGCTGACTCTGATAGCCAGCATCGGCGGGATGTCGGAATGGACCATGATGACAGGCGGCGAGGGCAACTGGAAAACTGCCTACGGATTGCTTATTGTGGGGATGGCGATTATTGGCGGACTCAACCTCCTTCTTATCAAGGGACTTGAAAAGGGAGTCTTTTCGAGGAAAAAGAAGAAGCCGGAAGAAGACTAACCTTCCGGAGGCAGCTCGTCTTCGGGAGGCAGATGGTTTGCCGCAGACATCTCATTGTATATTCTGATGATCTCCTCACGGTATTCTTCCGGAGCATCCAGCCGGCCCCAGCCGGAATGTGCCTGCCATAATCCGTCGTAAGCCGAATCGTGAAACGACCTTATCAGATGCGGAATGCTTCTTTCATTCAGAAGTCCGTCGATAAGATGCGCTTCAATCTCATTATTCAGGTCAAGTATTTTTTCGGTTCTGCTCATTTACATATAGGTATAATATATAAAGATAGTGATTTTTGGCATATATTCCGCATAAACCTCTTCCCCAGCCTTCCCGTGTTATTCTTACCCCCTTCTGCGCCTTCGCGTAGCCGCTTCGGCGGAGCAAGGTAGGGGGTTTGGGGGTAAAAAGATTCAGGAAAAAACTTCCCAAACTCAAACTCGAAGTTGGGTGTGAAGATGTTTTTCCCCAGGTTGGCGGAGATTTCCTGAACAGGCCAGAACCTGCCGTCGTCGATCTCGTCGTGGTTTATAAGGGGAATCCTTTCTGAACTGCCGGTGAATGAGTAGACCAGCTCCCTTTCCCGGATCGATTTCCAGATGTATTTGTCAATAAGCCTGAATGTGATGTCCTGCAGTCCAAGTTCCTCCAGCGCTTCCCTCCTGAGAGCTTGCTCCGGCGTTTCACCCGGATCCATATGTCCGCCCACCGATGTATCCCAGTGCCCCGGCAGGAGATCCTTCGTCTTCGCCCTGAGCTGAAGGTAGAGCTCTCCCTTTTCGTTGAAAAGATGCAGGTGGACAACAGGGTGGAGCAGCATGCTGAGTCCGTCGTGGCATACACTGCGGAGTGCCCGGGAGATCTCATTGCCGTCCGGATCAACCACGGGAAATAATTCTTCTATGCCATGTGATGTCATGCAGACAAAGATAATGTTGTAACTATATCCTGCAAAAACGGTATCGGATTATGTTCCTGCAATTATCATAAATGAACAGGTTGCCATATTGCCGCTTTCATCGACTATTGTCAGCCTGTGGTTTCCCGGAGATGCAAAGATCTCTGTCTGGTGAATGAATGTTGTGGAAGTGATATACTCCTCATCAAGATGCCAGAACAGCTTTTCTGAAGGATTCCTGTGAACGGCTTCTGCTATCACCCTGGTAAGTTCCCCTGTATGATCGCGGGGAATAAAGATCCTGATCCCTGAAGTGGGATAGATAAACTCCATCACCGGCCGGCTCTTGTCGGGTTCACAGCCCGGAGCAAAAGGGGGAAGCGGCCTGTATCCAGGGTGCTTCTGCCGGTAGAAATACTCCATTGCAGGAGGAAGGATGAACCATGGCTCATTTATCATTTCCGACGCCGGCACACACCCCGCATTCACCTGCCTGCTGCGACTCCGGTTGAGATGGACGATGGTGTGCCAGGGGCAGGCTTCCGTTCTGAGACCATTGATGCATGCAAGTACTTCAACCTTTTCGGGACAGTCAGGTCCGGCCCTGTGACCGCTCTCCCTGCATACTTCTATTGCGGTCAGCGATTCCAGGGGAGGGGAGAACCATTCACCCGGCTTCATTATGCCTGCAAGATCGAACATCACCGGAGCAGCTGCCGTTACTCCGGTCAGCCCCGGCCTGCCTTCACCGTCGGCATTACCTGCCCAGACGGCGATCACATATCCGGGTGTGGTGCCTACCGCCCATGCATCCCTGAACCCGAAACTGGTGCCGGTCTTCCACGCCAGCCCTGGTGTCGAGGAAAAATACTGCCATCCGGCCTCAGTCTCCGGACGGTTCACTTTCCTCAGCGCTTCATAGGTGAGCCAGATCGACCCGGCCGAAAGTGGCAGGTTTTCATCTTCATGCGTTGTTTTTTTATCATCTTCCTCTTGAGTCAGCATGGGAGGATGATAATCGCCGGTTACATATCTTTTCTCCTTCGAGTGTCTCCCGAGCACTCTCGAAAGTGAAGCATAAGCGCCCGCCAGTTCCCAGAGGGAGGTCTCTCCGCCTCCAAGGATCAGCGATAGTCCGTAATGTTCGGCCGGCTTATTGAAAGTTGTAAATCCGGTAAGAGCAAGGAGTTCCAGGAATCTTTCCGAGGTGTAGGTCCGGAGCATGCTTACCGCCGGGATGTTGAGCGACTGTGAAAGTGCAGCATCGGCAGGCACTGCGCCGCTGTAGGTCTCATCGAAATTCTTTGGCGTAAAACCGGGGAACCTTGTCGGTATGTCCGGTACGAGTGTGCCCGGCAGAAGTTCTCCCGATTCCTGCATTCCTGCATAGAGCAACGGTTTGAGGATGCTTCCCGTGCTTCTGAGTGAACGGACAATATCTACACTGCCACCATGATCCGCCAGCCCTTCATTGGTGCTGTTTCCGGCGTAGGCCAGCACCTCTCCCGAAGGAACATCCACAATAAGTGCGGCTGCATTGAAGATCAGGTTTGCTGACAGCTCCTTCTGATGCATGTTGACTATCGCTGCAGTCTGTTCCTGAATGGCCTGATCGATGGTGGTCCTGATCCGCTTTCCGCGCTGAGTCATGTAGTACAGATCCGTCAGATGAGGTGCCAGGGAAGGAAGCGGTATGGGCTCCCCCGGAAGGGGTTCATCCATCGCAAGGATAAGTGTCAGCGAATCGATATACTTCCTTTCATAAAGCTTTCTCAGCAGATCATTTCTTTTTCCTGCCAGTGTCTCCTGATTTCTTCCGGGATATACGAGTGAAGGTGAATTTGGAAGAACCGCCAGCGCTGCGGCTTCAGCCCATGTGATGTCGGCAGGGGCTTTTACGGCATATCTCCATGCTGCGGCATCGAGACCTACGATGTTTCCTCCGAAAGGCGCATTTGCCGCGTATGTTCTGAGTATTTGTTTCTTCGATTTGAAAACCTCCATCTTTAAAGCCTGGAAGATCTCAATTATCTTTCCTCCATAGGTCCTGGGCCTGTTTCCCCTCGACAGTCTTGCCACCTGCATGGTGATAGTGCTTCCTCCGCTTACTATTTCGCCCGAACGAATGTTGTCCCTCACGGCGCGGAATATTGCAACCGGGTTGATTCCAGGATGATAAAAGAAATATTTGTCCTCGAAGGTGAGAATAGCTTTCCTGAATTTTTCAGGAACTTCTTCCCCGGGCGGAAATCTCCATTGGCCGTCATCCGCTATCCTTGCCCCGAGAAGACTGCCATCGCGGGCCTCCACCACGGTCGACAGGGGTGCAGTGAACCGGGGCATGGGAGCGACCAGTACAGGGATCAATGCCACTACGGTTATGATCAGCGTTATTTTCAGAGCCCTGTTCAACTCACTGTCCTCTGACGACAACCGTGGTTCCCGGGACCCTAGAGCTGTAGCCTGCCGTGTACATCGCCTCACACAGTATTGCCGGCTGATAATATTCTCCTTTATAGGCTGCATTGAGTATCAGCACGAAGGTCTTCGATTCACCCCGGTTCAGGGAGAAATAGGTGTTAACCCTGTCATCCCTGATGTCGCGGTATTCGTACGCGCTCTCCTTTATCCCGTAATCGGCCTCGAACATCCTGGTGTTCAGTATCTCCCAGCCCGACGGCGCCATCTGGGTCAGTGCAATGTTATCAACCCTGTCGAATGAGGTGTTTGTCACTTTTGTAACCATCATGAAGTCGGTTCCCTGCACCAGGTTCTTCTGATCGACAGGCTTCAGGCCGGTATCCGTATAGTCGACCCTGAGACTCAGTCCGTTATCGGCAGCCGACTGATCTGAGACCAGCGGTGTCCCTTTTCTCACAAGGTTGAAATACAATGGTTTGTCTGACAGGTTCTCCGCGACGAGGTTGTTCGTTCCGGCTGTAGTCTTAAGGATTCTTGTGCTTACCCTGCCCGGACCAACTTTCCGGTCAGAGCTCTGCCCGTTCTGCGTGATCCTGAACGCTGCTTCCCCTGTCCCTCCTGGAGAAATAAGTTCGGCAAATTTCATGTAAGAAAAAAGTCCCCATGATACCGACTGGGTGCTGAACCATGTTTCGGAGTTGAGCTCATCACAGACCGACCTGAGCAACGGAAGGGCTTCCTCTTCCTTCTTCAGCGTCGCCAGGGTGTAAAGTATTATGGACTTGTCGCGCAACGGACTTCCATAGAAATACCCCGAGTATTCTTTTTCAGTCTCCAGGTTTCTCATGTCGAGAAGTTCGCCGGAGGCTTCCGGCCGTCCCGATGTGGCAAAGGCTGCTGCCAGCAGCCATCTTGCAACCTGTGGTAAGTCTGGTGATTCCCTGAGCCTGTTCATGGCGCCTCTTTCGGGCGAGCCTGCAAGGGCAAGGGTGAAAAGCCTGTAAGCCTGGTCATTTGCTGTCTGCATGAATTTGGGATCAGACCTCCAGTCCTGGGCCGCGCTCTTCTGGTAGCTAGTCCATTTTCTCCTGAAATCCTGTGGTATCGTGTATCCCTTACGCTCTGCTTCAGCCATGAAATGACCGGCATACGATGTCACCCAGTTGTCGGGCTGGTAATTGCCCGGCCACAGGGCCAGCCCTCCGTTGTTCATCTGCCGGGTGACCATCTTGCTGATTGCTTCAATAATATTCTGCTGCGCTTTCTTTGCATCCGCCGTATCGGCAGCAGAAAGCTCATTCAGCCATATCTGCGGGAAGGCTGCAGAAATGATCTGTTCAGTGCATCCATGAGGGTATTCAATCAGGTAACTCAAACGTTTCCCAAGGTTAACCGAAGGAAGCAGCGATGTTTCGAGTGTCGCTGAATTGGTGCCTTCCATCCCGAACGGGGTGAATGATGTTTCCCATTTCCCGCCAGGCTTCAGTATCCTCAGCTCAGCCCTTGTTTCAGGAGGATTGGGGCTCCTGACGTCCAGCTCAATGTCGTAAACGGCCGTCTCGCCGCCTCCCGACGCTTTCAGCTTTATGGTGGCAATCCCTGTCTTATCACCGGCAGTGAACGGGAAATCTACATCCTTTTCTCCTGCTCCGGCCACTGCAATGGTAAGCGAAGTCTCATCAAAGCTTACAAGTTCATTGCCTTCAACTGTAAGGTTGACACTGTTTATATTTTCTTTCTGAATGAACAGAGTCACTGGCAGGGCAACTTTTTCACCCGGACTCACGACCCGCGGCGCTGTTGCCAGTATCATAAGCGGATCCTTCACCGGTACGCTTTTTTCAGTGAATCCGTAAGCCCTGTCATTTCCGGCTATTACCATGGCCCTCACCGATCCGGTATACTGTGGAAGTGTGATGCTGTGGGTTTCCGTTTTGCCCTGACCGAGCGTGAAGGGTCCGAGGAACTTCACCACGGGAATGAAACGCTGTGCTTTATTTGCAGCCCTGTCGATAAGCGCTTCATCACCTCCCGTTGCAAGCAGCCTGTCGAGGGTTCCGCCGAAAGCGCCCAGCACCATGTCGTACAGATCCCACGTCCTCACTCCGAGCGCCTCACGTGCATAGAAATAATTCCAGGGATCGGGCGTACGGAATCCGGTTATATTCAGAAGCCCTTCGTCAACTATCGCCAGTGTGTAACTCATCGGTTTCTTTCTGGCTTCGCTGACCTTGACCTCAAACTGCTGTCCCGATCTCAGCTGATTCGGCATGGTTATCACCGGTTCAAGCCTGGTTTCCGGGTCTTCGACCATCACCGGCACAACCCCGTACAGCCTCATTGGCATGTCGTTCAGTGTCTGGGTATGAGGCTGAATCACAGTCACATTGGCATAGACGTTCGGAGACATTTCGGGCCTTGCTTTGAAAGTTACGACGCTGTTGCCTTTCTGTCCGATTGCACGGATCTCTTCGACGACTGTGGTTGAGTTCTCAAGTGTCACTATTATCCTTGAGTTTTCAGGAGCCGGAAAGCTTAGTTTTACTTCCTCACCAGGTTTGTATTTTTCCTTATCGGTATTTATTGAAAGAAGCGTTGCTCCCTCGGCGTTCCCCTTCATTCCGTATTCCCACGGCCAGTCGATAAGGACGATTCTGCCCGTCGCATGTCCTCCCGGTATCGAAACCCTTATAAGATACCTTCCCCAGTCATTCCGGGGGATCTTGAAATTGAAGGATCCTTTACCCCCGCTGGTGACGACCTTCGAGCTGATGACTGGCTTGTAAATATTGTTTGAGATGTATGATGCCAGGTCCTCCTGGTCCGATTCCCACCACCAGCTGTAGGATATCCTGTAAATATTGATCTCCGTTTCGGTGTTCACCGGATTGCCTTTCGGATCGACAGTTACGATGTTCACCTTGTTTTCCCTGTCCGTAAAAAGCATCCTGTCGTTTCCCCTGAGGTCCGGAAGTTCGATCCCTGCGAATATCTTGTAAGGAGCATATTTGTAAACAGCCTGGGTAATGCTTTCGTCTCCGCCTTTCTCGGCAACCTTTGCGGTGAAAACGGCATTCATCATACCAGGTGCGCGTATTTCATCACCCGGATTGAATATCACAGAGGCGTTTCCGCTCTCATCAACCGAGCCTTCAAACATGCTGGCAGTTTCGGAATAAAACAGTATCGAGGGGTCATCGAAATTGTATTGAGGGAATGACTGGAAAGTGGTCCTGGCCGGCTTCAGCATATATTCCACCGACGAAAGGAGGTTGCCTGCCGTGGCGCCGTTGAGCCATTTGACCTTCAGGGTCCCTCTGGTTGAGCTGCCTGTTGCTCCCAGCATCTCACCCGGGAAATCCAGATCGATACGGAGCCTGTTCGGCTTGATGGTCTCAACCCTTACTCTCTTTGTGAACCTTGCGCCTCCAATGCTGAACCTTGCCGTGTAATCGCCGGTGACGGCATCGGCAGAGGTAGCCGTCCGGAAGGTAAGAAGATTCCTTCCGCCCGGCACCACGACCTGATGATCCACTTTCTGCGAAAGCGGGTTGGTAAGCTCGAAACGGACGGGATGATCGGGAGGAAGGCTCTTGTTCATATCCCTCATGAATACTGACAGGAATATTGAATCGCCCGGCCGCCAGACATCCCTTTCACCAAATATGAAAGCCTTGATGCCTTTTTCGGGAGTAACCCCTGAAACATCGAAGGAGCTCATCGACAGCGCCGAACCGTCGGTTATCTTAAGGTAATTGCGGTCGCGGTCCTTACCGGCAATCACCAGGAAGGGATTCCTTTCGCAGTTGAGTTTCACTGAACCGTCCTTGCCGGTGATGCCCGAGGCAATCTTCCGGATCTGCATGTCATAGACTGTGATATCAACCTCGCTCAGAGGCAGGGCAGTGAGCAGATCGCTTACAATGATGTTCAGGTCATTGCCCGATCCTTTTTTTGCAATGATCCCGAAATTTGATGCAAGTATGTTTCTTTTGATCTTCCTGTCGGGATTGAAATAGGCCGCCTTGCATGGATTGTCCCTGTCGCGCCAGTTGAACCCGAACGAGTACCAGATGTAATCGTCGCTGTCGGAATAGAAGTTGTCGGGATCGTCCCATGACGACCGGCCCGTCTCTTCCGTCATCTTAAGCATCTCTTCAAACTGCTCCGTTTCCGAGGCATCGGAGCAGGGATAAAGCGAATAGGATGGTCTCATCGACAATTCCACCCTGTAAAGGATCCCTGGTTCTATGTCGATATACTCAGAAAGATCAACTGTATAAAGGTTCCATCCTGAGGAACCGCTGCCCGAAGGATTCACCAGATCGACCTTTCCTGAATAAACCGGCCGGCCGAATCTCTTCACCGAATAGCCGGTGTTAATATCATTCTCCTGAAGGAACCAGGGCAGATTGTTGTCAAATATTTTTATGATCTTCAGGTCGACTGCCTTCAGATTCGCCGCCTTGAACGGGAAGATCAGCTCTTTCGATGCCGGCACAATGACGCCATTGCCAGTAAGTTCGATAGACGGCATCACGGGCGACAGGTCAATTTGTTTCTGGAAAGGAGAGGAGAGGGAAGCTCCTTTTTTGTTCCTGAGCGATGTTTCAACATTAAGTTCAAACGGGCCTTCAGGCAACGACACCGGGAATATGCTTACTACATTCGAGTTGATGCTCACCGACATTTCTGTGGCAGGGGAGAGCCAGATTATGCCTTCGGTTTCCTGCGATGCATCAACCGGATCGGAGAACACAATGTCGATGCTCCTGCTTCCTCCCTGCGCTGCAATAATGTCAGTAACCCTGAAGTCGCCGGTTGCCGGAATTAACACAAAGGCATTGCCTTTCTGCCTTACCTTCGCCTGGGATCCGTCCCACGACAGTTCCAGCTTCTGAGGGCTTTCAGTCCTTATTATGCCGGTTACAGTAAACCTGTGGACCAGCATGTCGGAGTGATCCCACACTAACGGCATCTTTTTTCTCCCGATTTTCGCCTGGAGATACGATTCTACCTCCTGTGAAACGATATAGTCGGAAGCGGTTACCTGTCCGTGAAGTGTATATTTATCGCCTTCATCCGTGCTCTCGAGGATTCCCGTGGTAACAATGAAATCTTTCCTGATGGTCTGGATCCAGATCGGGAAAGTCTTGAGATTGTCCTTTACAGGCGCCAGACGCTCGAGGTTAAGCCTTCCTGAATATAATGTTCCCGGATCGAGCGGTTTAGCAGGCCTGAACACCAGGGTCAGCTCATCGGTCCATTCCGCATTTCCCCTGATGACCGGTTCAAACATGAACAGTCCTGTCGCGTTTTTCCGGTTTATCTGTGCGGCGAATTCCGGTGTGAACCGGATCTCCACCGGTGAATTGACTGACACAATTCCCGAGGTGTAACCGGCAATGTAATCACTGAACCCCTTGTCGATAGGAACCGCGACTTCGGAAATATCCTTTGGCCTTTTCAGCAAAAGCTTCACAGGCGTCTTTTCCGTCCTGCCGCATGAGATGAACAAAATGGTTATCAGAACCGGAATAAAAAGGCGAAGTGACTTCATAAGGATTGTATTGAGATTTTACATGGGATTAAAATTACGAAATTTTCAACCCATGAAGGAATGTTTTTTAAGAGCTTATAACAGTATTCTGTTTCCGAGCTGCCGGGAAATCATTCCCAGAGCGGTGCTGAGGTTGTTAAACCGATGCTGAAGCTTCAGCACTTTTTCCTGATCTCCTTCCTTTACGGCTTCCTCGAGCTGCGTCATTATCTCTTTCCGGGCGGCAATGATTTTATCGCTCTTGAACTTAAGCACGGCATCGGGCACCACATCCCGGAGCTTCATGTCCTCCGTCTCGACGTAGGTCTGCTTGTCTTTCCATATCCGGCTCAGCTCATGCGACTCCGACAGCACATCGGCCGAAAACCTCGATATGTCGGGATCCTCATGCTTTACGAAATGCTTGTCGCCCGGGATCAGGCCCTGTCCGGAATAGAACCTGAAGTCGGCAAAGATCTTTGCACAGGTCTTGTCATCGAAGGAAAGATCGTCGGAAGTGATCTCTTTTACAACGTAATCTGAGACTGTAATGATATCTTCCTTGCCATCCTCCTTGTTGACAATGCGCTCGAACTCACTGCTCCCGTATTTCAGAAGAAGTCGGATGACTTCCCTCTCGGAGTAAAATGAAACGGTCTTGTAAATAACAGGTTTGACCGCCTGTACCGGCGGGACGGGAAGGTCCTCCAGCCCCGGGTATCTGTTTCTCTCCTGAAACGTTTTCTGCTGCCTCAGCTTGTTGACTTCGTGGTAAAGGATTTCTTCTGATACCTCCATGACCACACTGCACTCCTTAATATATACTGTGCGCGTGATTCCTTCGGGGATGACGGCTATCGACTTTACTATATCCCTGATCAGATTGGCCTTCTGTGTCGGATCGTTGTTCGATTCGGCCAGCAGGAGCTGTGTCTTGAACCTTATGAAATCGGTTTCTTTTTCCTTCAGATATTTTGAGAACTCCTCATTGCTGAGTTTCTTGGAGTATGAATCGGGATCTTCTCCGTCGGGCAGGAGCACGATTTTGACATTCATCCCTTCTTCGAGCACAAGGTCTATCCCTCTGAGCGAGGCTTTGATCCCTGCCGGGTCGCCGTCGTACAGGATCGTCATGTTCGGGGTGAACCGTTTAATGAGCCTTATCTGTTCCTGGGTAAGCGAAGTTCCCGAGGAAGCCACAACGTTTTCTATGCCGGCCTCATGCATCGACATCACGTCGGTGTAGCCTTCGACCATGTAACATTTGTCTTCGCGCGATATTGCCTTCCTGGCCTGGAAGATCCCGTATACGATCCGGCTCTTGTGGTAAATCTCCGATTCGGGCGAGTTGAGATACTTGGCGCTCTTCGGATCAGCTTTCAGTATCCTTCCCCCGAATCCGAGCACCTGTCCCGACAGTGAATGGATAGGGAACATAACCCGTCCGCTGAACCGGTCAAAGATCCGCTCCTCATGCTGGATCGTCAGCCCGGTCTTTACAAGCAGCTCGGTTTTGAATCCGTTCTCTATAGCCTTTTTTGAAAAGGAGTCGCGCTGCTCAAAGCTGTATCCGACTTCGAATTTCTTAAGGGTGTCCTGCCTGAAGCCTCTTTCCTTGAAATATGCCAGGCCGACTGATATACCCTCATTGGTAGTATACAGGTTTTCAGTGAAAAGTCGTGATGCATAGGCTGTTATCACCAGCAGGCTTTCGCGTTCATTTTCCTTTTCTACTTCCTCCTGTGTCCTTTCCTTCTCGACAACCTCGATGTGGTATTTTTTTGCAAGGTACTTAAGGGCTTCAGGCCAGTTGAGATGTTCATGTTCCATGATGAAGTTCACCGCGTTGCCTACCTTCCCGCATCCGAAGCACTTGAAGATCTCCTTCGACGGCGAAACGGTGAACGAGGGTGTTTTTTCATTATGGAACGGGCACAGGCCAAGATAGTTGACCCCCCGTTTCCTGAGGGGCACAAATTCCTGGATGACTTCCACGATATCTGCGGCGTCGAGGATCTTGTCTATGGTCTGGCGGTCGATCATGGAGCAAAGATATCATGAATATGGGGGAAATGGTATTGTTTTTGATGTTTTGTGTTGATTGAAAAGATTGCTTCGCCCGCCTGCGGCGGTCTCGCAATGACGGTGGACAGGTTGAGTGTTTGTGGTGGGGGACGGGGTTGCTTCGCCCGGCGGAGCCGGTCTCGCAATGACGGTGGTCAGGTTGGTTGCTTCGCCCGCCTGCGGCGGTCTCGCAATGACGGTGGACAGGTTGGTTGCTTCGCCCGGCGGAGCCGGGCTCGCAATGACGAGGTAAAGGTGGATGGGGTGCAGTGTCATTGCGAGGCGTCAGGCTTCGGCCTTACGCCGAAGCCTGACGCCGAAGCAATCCGGTGAACCATTACAAATCGTCCCCCAAATCCCTCCACCCCGGATTCATCCCATTGACCAGCTCAATCTTTTTCTTCCGGTTACCCCCCTTAATCAGTTTCTCCTTTTTAATCGCCTCCCCAATCGTGTCATACCATTCATAATAAACAAGCTTGCACACGTTATACCTTGCAGAAAAGCTGGTCTTGTACGTTTTGTCCTTATGTTTCCTGACCCTGTCCTTCAAGTCGCTCGTCACACCGGTATACAGTACCGTGTTTTTCTGACTGGTCATAATGTAGACTGCCCCCTTTTTCATTTCAGGTACATCAATTTACCGGCAAAAACTTCAACTCCTCTTCCGGCCGGCTCCTTGATCACATCAACCTTGCGGTCTCCCGGTACCGGAACATCATTTGGGTCGATCAGCCAGATTAAGGCTCCGTCGGGAACGTATTCTATCAGTCCGGCTGCCGGATAAACATTCAGCGAGGTCCCGATAACCGCAAAAATATCTGCTTCGGAAGTGATCCTGACAGCTTCCTCAATCATCGGCACTGCCTCGCCAAACCACACGATATGAGGTCGGAGCTGACTGCCCAGGTCACATTTGTCTCCCTCTTTGATGTCATTATACCCGATATCGTAGATCAGTCCGGGATCTTTCGAGCTTCTGGCTTTCGTCAGTTCACCATGCAGATGGATCACCCTTGAGCTTCCTGCCCTTTCATGAAGATTATCGATGTTCTGGGTAATAATATGCACATCGAAATACTTTTCGAGTGCGGCCAGACCCATATGCCCTGCATTCGGCTCACACACGGCCAGCTGTCTCCGCCGGTCATTGTAGAATTTCAGCACCAGTTTCCTGTTCAGTGCCCAACCCATCGGTGAAGCCACATCTTCAACCCGGTGCTCTTCCCACAGACCTCCGGAGTCACGGAAGGTTTTAATCCCGCTCTCAGCGCTCATCCCGGCTCCGGTGAGTATTACAAGTTTCTTCATTGATATTATATTGGAACACCTAAAATTAGTGAAAAATCTCCAGCCTGCCATCGAAAAGCCGGCAGCCGGCAGCTTCATCTGTCAGTATAATGCTAATTTTGATCCGGGATTGTTATATAATATATGACTGATTCAAAACGCAAGATAATAGTAGCGGTTGCCGGTGCCAGCGGGTCGGTTTATGCTCAGAAGCTTATAGCCTCACTGAGCGCCCTGAAACCTGCACCGGCTGAGATCGCCGTGGTGTTTTCGGAGACTGCCCGGGAGATCTGGGAAGCTGAGATCGGCGGCCGGTTTGAGCCGGTTCCTCCTGCGAAGATTTATGAGAATGAAAATTTTCTGGCCCCGTTCGCATCAGGATCATCGACCTTCGATACTATGATTATATGCCCGTCATCGATGGGAACTCTCGGACGCATCGCCAACGGCGTCTCCGACGATCTGATCTGCAGGGCGGCTGACGTGATGCTCAAGGAACGCCGCCGGCTGATAATTGTTCCCCGGGAAACTCCCTATAACCTTATCCACATCAGGAATATGGAGACCCTCACCCTTGCCGGGGCGGTAATCTGTCCTGCAACACCGTCTTTTTACAGTAAACCCAAAGCGATTGACGACCTGGTAATGACCGTTGTTGACCGTGTAATAACGCTTGCCGGCTTCGAAGGCGATTCATATCACTGGATGGAAGATGATTGATGAAAGGATAAAGAAGTTCTTCAGGAAGCATCACGTCCTTACAATCGCCACCTCCACCGATGACGGAGCCTGGTGTGCGAACTGCTTTTACGTCTGGCTTGAGGAAGAGAATTCGCTGGTCTTCACAACCGGTACTGAAACCCGTCACGGGAAGGAGTTCCTGGTTAATAATATTGTTGCCGGATCGGTTGTTCTCGAGACCAGGATAATCGGAATGATCCGCGGAATCCAGTTCCGTGGAATAGTTACCGAACCCGAAGGCGACCTTGCCGCAACAGCACGCAACGCCTACCTCAGGCGATTCCCCGTCGCCATGCTGATGGACACGCACCTTTGGGTAGTGCAGCTAATTTATATAAAGATGACGGATAATCGATTGGGGTTTGGGAAAAAACTGATGTGGGAAAAATAGGTTACCGATTACCGAATACCGCTTACCGCGTACCGCTTACCGCGTACCGCTTACCGCGTACCGCGTACCGCTTTCTTACTCCTTTCCCAACACCTGCCTCACTATCTTCGCAATATATTTTCCCAGTATATCAAACTCCAGATTAACAACCGTTCCCTTCTTTATCTGGTGAAAATTCGTCATCTCATACGTGAACGGGATGATCGCCACCTGGAACGATTTTGGCTGTGAGTTGACAACAGTGAGACTTACTCCGTTAACCGAGATTGATCCTTTTTCAACCGTGATGTAATCATCCTGTGCCGGTTCGTATCCGAAGGTGTAATACCAGCTGCCGCCGCTTTCAGTGACATCGGTGCAGACAGCAGTCTGGTCGACATGCCCCTGGACCATATGTCCGTCGAGCCGGCCATCGAGTCTGGCGCTGCGCTCGAGGTTTACCTTGTCGCCCGGTTTCAGAAGCCCGAGATTCGATTTCTCAAGAGTTTCCTTTATCGCCGTAACGGTATAGGTATCCTTGTCCTTCTTCACCACGGTAAGGCAGACGCCGTTGTGGGATATGCTCTGGTCTATCTTCAGCTCATCCGCGAATGTGCAAAGCATCGTAATATGCAGATTGTCCTTCTCCTTTTCGAGACTGACGACTGTTGCCGCTTCTTCCACTATTCCTGAAAACATAACATTGTCAAATTAGGTAAAGTGCAAAGGTATTGAAAAACTTCACGCCTCACACCTCACGCCTTAATGCCTTGATGCCTTTACGCCTTAACGCCTTCTCCCCTTCCTGCCTTTTATCACCGGCATCTTCTCCTTCTTCCATGCAACTATTCCGCCCTCGAGATTGTAAAGCTTACGGAATCCCTGGTCGTACAATAACTCCGCTGCCCGTCTGCTCCTGAAGTCATCGGTACAGTAAAGAAACAATGAATGATCTTTGGTGATGGTGTCAGTCAGATTTTTCATCTCTCTCGACGACGGTATGTTGATTGCATCCCTGATTATCTTCCCCCTGTATTCGAAAGGCAGCCTAACATCGACCAGGATGGCAGGATCCTCCTTAAGGTATTGAAGATGAAAATAATACGGATCGAGAGATATGTATTTGGCAGTATCGGCTACCTGCCCCTCAGCGGGGAAGAGGTTTAACAACAATAATATGACAGCCGTACGGATCCTCATTTAATCCATTTTATGCAAAGAAAACGAATTATTTTTAACCACGGAGCAGGAATTTAACCACGGAGGAGTTTAACCACAGAGAGCACAGAGAAACACTGAGAGAAAAAGAAAAAAAGAATAGAATGAAATTCATTTAATCTCTGTGGCCCTCTGTGAACTCTGTGGTGGGAAAAATTAACCGCGGATTTACACGGAGTAAAGAAAGGAGTAACAAGGAGTTGCCAGAAGTTCCCTGTCAAACGTCTCTAAGTCATTTCTTATCTAAGTCTCTCTGTCTCCTAGTCTTCTTTCCGCCTCACGCCTTTCCGCCTTTGTGCCTTGGAACCTTTATGCCTTTTTCATATCTTTGTGCGATTTTTTCGAAACGATTTTTGAACAATAACTTACTGATCAGATGGGGAAAAGGTTTCCGGAATACAAGAGTCTCGATCTCTCTAAGGTAAACAGGGATATTCTGAAGGTGTGGGATGACAACGATACATTCCGCAGGAGTGTGCGTCAGGTGAACGGCAAGGGTGAATTCGTGTTTTACGAGGGACCTCCTTCGGCTAACGGCATGCCCGGCATCCATCATGTGCTTTCCCGCACAATCAAGGATGCAATATGCAGATTCAAAGCCCAATGCGGATACGAGGTGAAGCGCAAGGCCGGATGGGATACCCACGGTCTTCCTGTCGAGCTGGGTGTGGAAAAAGCCCTGGGCATTACGAAGGAAGATATCGGAACCAAAATCTCAATCGGGGATTTCAACAAAGCCTGCAAGATCGATGTAATGAAATACACCGACATGTGGGAGGAACTCACCCGCAAAATGGGCTACTGGGTCAATATGGACAATCCCTATGTGACCTACGACAACCGCTATATCGAAACTCTCTGGTGGCTCCTCAAGCAGCTCTATGTCAAGGGTGTTCTTTACCAGGGATACACAATCCAACCATACTCGCCGGCCGCCGGTACAGGCCTGAGCTCCCATGAGCTGAACCTCCCGGGATGCTACAAGGATGTCAGGGACACTACCTGCATCGCCCAGTTCAGAGTGATAAGAAATGATAAATCCGAGTTCCTTTTCAGCAACACCGACACTGCCGATGTCCATATTATGGCCTGGACAACCACTCCCTGGACCCTTCCGTCAAACACAGCGCTGGCAGTGGGGAAGGATATCACCTATATCAGGGTACGCAGTTTCAATCCCTATTCCGGCACTCCGATAACAGTCATACTGGCCAAAGACCTTCTGAATTCAATGTTCCCCGCCGAGAACAGCAATCTTGATTTTTCGGAATACAAACAGGGTGACAAAAAGATCCCGTTTAAGGTTCTTGATGAATTTCCGGGAAGTTCCCTCGAGGGTATCAGCTATGAACAGCTGATCGACTGGGTGAAACCTGATCCGGGTGCCTTCAGGGTAATCACCGGCGATTTCGTCACCACTGAGGATGGTACAGGTATTGTACACATCGCCCCTACTTTCGGAGCCGACGACTACCGCGCCGGTAAGGAAAACGGTATCCCCGGCATGCTTCTAAAGAGGAAAGACGGTACCATGGGACCGATGGTCGACAAGAAAGGCTACATGGTGCCGATAATGGATCTCGATATCCGGTTTGTACGTGAGAGGGTCAACACGTCCTCCTACACCGGATTTGAGGGCCGGCCGGTGAAGAATGAATATGACGACACCATCCCGCAGAATGCCGACACTCTCGATGTCGATATTGCCGTAAACCTGAAACAGCAGGGCAAGGTGTTCAGGATCGAAAAGCAGCTTCACAGCTATCCCCACTGCTGGAGAACCGACAAGCCGGTGCTCTACTATCCGCTTAATGCATGGTTCATCAGGACCACCCAATTCCGCGAACGGCTGATCGAACTGAATAACACAATAAACTGGAACCCGCAGTCGACCGGCACCGGACGCTTCGGGAAATGGCTCGAGAACCTGGTCGACTGGAACCTGTCCAGATCGAGGTTCTGGGGAACTCCCCTGCCTATCTGGATAACCGAAGACAGGAAGGAAGAAAAGTGCATAGGCTCCGCGGCAGAATTGAAGGCTGAAATCGACCTTTCAATAGCCGCGGGATTCATGGATAAAAATCCGCTGAAGGATTTCAACGAAGGCGACAATTCAGCTGAAAACTACCTGAAATTCGATCTTCACAGACCTTTCGTAGACGACATAGTACTTGTAAGTCTGTCCGGGAATAGGATGTTCCGTGAGCCCGACCTGATAGACGTCTGGTTCGATTCGGGAGCCATGCCCTATGCCCAGGCTCATTATCCTTTCGAGAACAGGGAGAATTTCAGCGGGATGTTCCCCGCTGATTATATAGCCGAGGGAGTCGACCAGACAAGAGGATGGTTCTTTACCCTTCATGCCATCGCGACCATGATTTCCGATTCCGTTGCATTCAAAAACATCATATCGAACGGTCTTGTGCTCGACAAAAACGGCAACAAGATGTCGAAACGTCTCGGAAATGCCGCCGATCCTTTCGGTATAATCGACGAATACGGATCCGATCCGCTTCGCTGGTACCTTATCACGAACGCCCAGCCGTGGGATAACCTTAAATTCGACGCTTCCGGGATTGACGAGGTGAAAAGGAAATTCTTCGGTACTCTTTATAATACTTACTCCTTCTTTGCACTCTATGCCAACATCGACAATTTCAGGAATGCTGAAAAGGAGATACCGGTTGACACCCGTCCGGAGATCGACCGCTGGATAATATCACTCCTGAACTCACTCGTAAGGGAGGTCGGGAGTTGTTACGAAAATTATGATCTTACGCGTGCAGGACGCGCAATTCAGGATTTTGTCACCGAAAACCTCAGCAACTGGTATGTCCGCCTTAACAGAAAGCGTTTCTGGGGCGGTGAATATGACATCGACAAGATCGCTGCCTACCAGACTCTTTACCAGTGTCTGGAAACAGTGAGCAGACTGGCTGCGCCGATCGCTCCGTTCTATATGGACCAGCTGTTCCGCGATCTGAACATGACCACCGGTAAATCCGGAGAAGATTCAGTCCATCTGGCTCCTTTCCCGGGCTTTGATGAGTCACTTATAAACAGCGGCCTTGAGGAAAGAATGGCAATCGCGCAGAATGTCTCCTCTATGATCCTCGGACTGAGACGAAAGGTCAGCATAAAGGTCCGTCAGCCGCTTGCAAGAATTATGGTCCCGGTTACGGAAAAAGGATTCAGGGAGAAGTTTGAGGCTGTGAGGGATCTCATCCTTACCGAAGTGAACGTGAGGGATGTCGAGTATATCGACGATACCTCCGCCATCCTTGTAAAAAAGGTGAAACCCGATTTCAGAACACTCGGTCCGCGGTATGGTAAGATGATGAAGGAACTGGGAAAGGCTGTTGCTGCAATGACAAGGCAGGATATTGCCTCGCTGGAATCGACCGGCAGTCACAGGCTGGTTGTCGAAGGACAGGAGATCGTCCTTACCAAAGATGATGTGGAAATCATATCCGAAGATATCCCCGGATGGCAGGTTGCCAATGAGGGCAGGCTCACCGTGGCCCTCGACGTTACAGTCACCGACGATCTTCGCAACGAAGGCATTGCCCGTGAGTTCGTTAACCGAATTCAGAATATCCGCAAGGAAAGCGGCTTTGATGTAACCGACAAGATCACGGTGCTTATTGAAGATCATGATCTGATCCGCGAGGCAGTGAACCGTCATGCAGGCTATATCGGCTCGCAGACACTGGCCACCAGGGTTGCCGTTGTAAGCGAATTTCCCGACAATAACGTCAGGGAAGTTGATATAGATGACGTTAACGTTAAGGTGTCGGTTTTCAAGGTATAGAAAAAGGTACGCGGTACGCGGTGCGCGGTAATAAAAAAGCCGCCCTTTTCAGGACGGCTCTCAATTTTTTAGTAATATTCCTTATTTCTTCCGCATACCGCGCACCGCGCACCGCATACCGCATACCGCTTCTTACTTCTGCTTCATCTTCGCTTCCATGCTCAAAGTTGCATGAGGTACAGCCCTCAGCCTTTCCTTTGAGATAAGCTTGCCTGTTTCGCGGCAGATTCCATAGGTCTTGTTCTCGATCCTTACCAGAGCAGCCTGCAGATGCTGGATAAATTTCAGCTGACGCTGGGCAAGCCTTCCGGCCTCTTCCTTACTGAGGGTGGTAGCACCTTCCTCCAGCACCTTGAAGGTGGGGGAAGTATCCATTGTATCATTGCTCTCTTCGTGGGTAATACTTGATTTAAGAATCTCGTAATCTCTCTTGGCTTTATCAAGCTTCGCCAGGATGATCTGTCTGAATTCATCCAGCTCATCATCCGTATATCTCGTCTTCTCAGCCATGGTACTAAGTAGTTTTGTTTATGGCGCAAAGGTATTGTTTTTACTTGAATAAAAAAATACCTTATATTTGCCGGCGCTTTATTGTTTGCAGTCGAAATGGACCCAAAGAAGAACGGAAATACGGTTAACGTAAGCCACATCAAAAAACAGGTTGAACCGCGTTGGTTTGCCGCTTATACCAACCCGAGGGCTGAGAAGCTGGTAAGGGACAGGCTCCTTGAAGCCGGGGTGAATGTTTTTCTTCCTCTTCAGAAAACCTACAGGATATGGAGCGACAGGAAAAAACTGGTTGAGGTGCCCCTTCTTTCATCATACATTTTCGTTAAGGTGGTTCCGCTCGAATTTGTAAAGGTCTACCAGGTCCCCGGTGTTGTGCGCTTCGTAACATTCGAAGGACAACCGGCTGCCATACCCGAAAATCAGATCGATAACCTCCGTCTTCTGATAAACAGCGATGCTGAGATCGAGGTGACCTCCGAACGGTTCGATCCGGGTGATGTTGTTGAGGTTATACGCGGCTCTCTTGTAGGACTGACGGGCGAACTGATTCACACCGGCTCGCACAGCAGGGTGGTTGTCCGCATTGACAGGCTCGACCAGAATCTGATAGTCAATATACCGATGACGTTTCTGAGAAAATTGTAATTACAGGTATTTCAAATACTGCCGGTATGTCTGACTGATCCCCTGTTCCAGACTAATTTTGTGTTTGTATCCGAGACCTTTGAGCGCAGTGGTGTCGGTGGCCTTCCTCATTGTGCCGTCTGGTTTAGTAGTGTCGAAAACCACCACCCCGGTGAATCCGGTAAGAGCCTTTATCTTGTATGCAAGATCCTTTATTGTTATTTCCTCGCCTGTTCCTATATTCAGGAAATGAGGCGGATGATATTCAGGATCGGTAACGCCGGCAGTGTGTATAGCCGCTATATCCTTAACGTCGATGTTCTCCATGATGAAGACACAGGCTTCAGCCATGTCCTTCGAGTTCATGAATTCCCTCAGCGGAGTTCCGGTGCCCCAGATGCCCACTTCAACTTTTCCTGACGGGGTACGCCTTACACCGTATTTGTCGAGTATCGCGACAATGCTCTCCTGGTCAGAACTTCCGTTAACCTTTTCAACCGGGTACCTGTCGAGGTCCTTCCTTATTGCCTCGAAATTACCGTCCTCAAGACATTTCCCCAGGTGAAACTTCCTTAACAGCGCCGGCAATACATGCGATGCCTCAAGGTTGTAGTTGTCGCCATGACCGTAGAGGTTGGTGGGCATCACGGCAATGAAGTTGGTTTTATACTGAAGATTGAACGACTCGCACATCTTGAGCCCTGCAATCTTGGCTATAGCATAGGGCTCGTTGGTGAATTCCAGGGTACTGGTAAGAAGGTAATCTTCCTTCAGCGGCTGGGGGGCGTTTTTCGGGTATATGCAGGTGGATCCGAGGAAAAGAAGCTTCTTTACGCCATGCTTCCAGGCTGCATGGATCATGTTGTTCTGGATCATCAGGTTAACATAGATGAAATCAGCCCGTAAGGTGTTGTTTGCCACTATCCCGCCGACCTTCGCAGCTGCAATGAGAACATATTCAGGTTTCTGCTCAGCGAAGAAGGCATCGACAGCCTTCTGGTCAGTCAGGTCGAGTTCCTCCATGGTCCTGAGGATAAGATTTGTATAACCCTTCTCCTGTAAGGTCTTTGTCAGCGCCGATCCAACCAAACCGGTATGACCTGCTACATAAATTCTTGAATCTTGTTTCATTCGAAATAATTAAACGTCTTATACCCCCCGTTCTTAATATGCGTTTCCTTCTTCATCAGCTGTATATCCGATGTGATCATATCCTCTATCAGTCCCTCGAGATCGTATCCCGGCTGCCACCCGAGCTTTGTCCGGGCCTTGGTCGAGTCGCCAATCAGCAGATCCACCTCGGTCGGCCTGTAATAGTTTCTGTCGATCCTTACCATCACCGGATCATTCTTCATCCTCAGCTTTATCGCATCCATATATTCCTTCCCTATCCTTTCGTTGAAAATGGTTTCATTTATGTTAACCAGTTTTCCGGTCTCGTCTTCCTTCTCTCCCGAGAACTCCAGATCGAGTCCTGCCGCTGCAAAGGTCTTCAGTATGAATTCGCGGATGGAGGTTGTCACCCCGGTCGCGATCACATAATCATCGGGCTGGTCCTGCTGCAGTATAAGGTACATTGCCCTGATGTAATCCTTGGCATGACCCCAGTCGCGGCGCGACGACAGGTTCCCCATGTACAGGCAGTCCTGAAGCCCGAGGGCTATCCTTGCCATTGCCCGGGAGATCTTCCTTGTCACGAAGGTCTCTCCCCTGATGGGCGACTCATGGTTGAACAGGANNGCGGTAGTTGACCGTGATCCAGTAGGCGTACAGCTTGGCAACCCCGTACGGACTCCTCGGGTAAAAAGGTGTCTTTTCGGTCTGTGGCACTTCCTGAACCAGTCCGTAAAGCTCGCTTGTTGATGCCTGGTAGATGCGTGAGTGCTTTGCCATTCCCAGCAGCCTAACCGCCTCGAGTATCCTGAGTGTTCCGATACCGTCGGCATTTGCAGTGTATTCGGGAGTGTCGAAGCTGACCTTCACATGACTCATGGCCGCAAGGTTATATATCTCATCGGGCTTGCATTCCTGGATCACTTTTGTCACGTTCATCGAATCGGTCAGGTCGCCGTAATGAAGTATGAATTCCCTCCTGTCCACATGCGGATCCTGGTACAGATGATCGATCCTCTCAGTGTTGAACATCGAACTGCGCCTTTTTATCCCATGAACCGTATATCCCTTTTTCAGAAGATATTCGGCAAGATACGCGCCGTCCTGTCCTGTTACTCCGGTTATTAGTGCTGTCTTAGACATATTTTATGTTGTATGATTTGTTATCTAAGTTTGTTTTACCTCAATGGAGGATTTTCATTATTTTAAAACGGTACGCGGTATGCGGTTTGCCCTTCGCCCTTTGCCCTTCGCCCCCTGCCCCCTGCTCCCTGCCCTTCGCCTCTTACAGTCCCAGCTCCCTCACCCTCACCTTCACCCTGAACGTATTCGGTATCTCCCTTTCACTTACCATAAGAAGATACCCTCCGCCGCCTGCTCCCGTGAGTTTCCATGCATCTGCAATTCCGCTGTACTGGTCAATGATCTTTTCAATGTCATTGTTTACCATCTTCGGGAACATCCTGATCTGGGAACGGAACGACCCGAGGAATCCCTTAGTGAATTTTGAGTGATCCTTCGAAAGCAGTCCTTCCCAGGCCAGATCGGCCGCGTCCGCGAGGCTCCTGACGTTCTCAGCGCTGATATGAGTGTCGCTGAGAACATTGTATCCTTCCGGCCGGGGCCAGAGCGTCAGCATATACAACCTGTCCTCGAGCCATTTTATTGTTTCAAGGTCGGAGATTGTTTCAAACACCGACGGCCAGTAATTGCCCTTGTCGAACCAGAACCTGTTGATGCCCGGCATGGTGATGCCAATCGAATCCTGCGATCCGCTTACTTCCATTGTGCCCGGATCGTTGTCGTATCTGAACAGTGTCTTGGCGAGTTTCTCGGGTTTCTCGAGCGGGAGATGGTCATTCCACAGTTCAATTGCCTTTTTCCTGGTTGAGGTGGCCATTCCCGAGCGTTCGAGGAATTCAATAGTGGGTTCGAGCGAGGCGGTTATTGCCGCTCCCGGGTGATATTTTGAAACATATGGCTGATCGATCCAGGTGCCGGCAAGGTCGATTCTGTAGGGCATCGGCTTGACAGCACGGAGAGCAGTGGTGGACCTTACCGGGAGGTTTGCATGAGGGATCCTTTTCAGGACCTTGTACTCCACCCCAAGTTCTTTGCAAAGTTGTTCCTTTTCCGGGGTGTGACCGTCCTCATTTACAATGAAAATGTCCGGTGCCAGCTTCTTCATGTCTTCAATAAAATCGAGCAGTCCGCTTCCTTTGTTGACCAATACCTTGTGAACGCATTTGAGAGCGCTCAGAACGTACATCCTCTCTTCTTCGGAGTTTATGGTTTCGCGGCCCTTTAATTCCCATATGGTCTTATCCGATCCCAGACCGATATACAAATCCCCATACTGTGATGCTTCCTGCAAAAATGCAATATGTCCGGAATGAACCATGTCGAAACAACCCGACACGAAGACTTTCTTATTATTGCTCATTTGATTATGATAGTATGATTGGTTTTAACAAATATAACGGAAATAGACGGAAATTATTCGGCACGCGGTACGCGGCGCGCGGTACGCGGAAGAAGAAGTTCTCGCAGATTTACGCAGATGAAAGACGCAGAGGTTTCGCAGAGGATGAACCGGCAGAACTAGCATGGCTGGCAGACCTGGCAAAACAAATAAATCTTACCTTTAATTTCAAAAACAAAGGAAAATGAACGGCTACACAAAATCAAAGGACTACCCCAGCTTCAAACGTTACTGCAAGGTTCTCACCCTTCGCGACGACAGTGAGCTGATTGAAAAATACAAGGAGGTTCACAAACCGGAAAACACCTGGCCGGAGATACCCCGTGGAATACGTGAAGTCGGCATCCTCGACATGGAGATCTATATCCACGGCACCAGCCTTTTCATGATAATGGACACCGTGCCCGACTTCGACCACGACAAGGCCATGATGAAACTGGCTGGTTTACCCAGACAAGCCGAGTGGGAGGCATATGTTTCAAAATTTCAGCAGGCGGGAGAGAAGGAGGCAACGCCGGAGAAGTGGGAGGTGGTGGAGAGAATTTTTGAACTTCCTACCCGCTTCTCGCGTGCTTGAACAGTATATTACCGAAAGATTTGAAAAAATACCTCGTGTCCGTCCACACCGGGCTCTTCTCGTACGAATCGAGGTAGCGGTTCTCCGACGCCTGTATCTCATCGAGGTTCTTCGGCATGTCGGCGTAGAACGGCGGAATAAGTCCGGGTTTGTGTCTGATCCTGCGGTCCCTGAGTTCCTGACTGTACAACTCGTAATAGTGTCTGCTCAATGGTCTGACTCCAACAAGCTTCATGTTGCCCTTGAAGAAATTGATCAGCATCGGCAATTCATCGAACCATATCTTCCTGCATAAAGCCCCCCATGATGTTATCCTGAAATCATCCTGGAACTTGCCGCTTTCCTGAAGATCATATTGTTTGTAAACATAATCCTGGATGTACTCTGAATAGGGATGCATTGTGCGCAGCTTGTAAACCTTAATGGTTTCGCCGTTCCTGCCTACCCTGGGAAGAGCTATCAGCGGACCGTAATTGATGCCGTTCATCGGGACGGGAGGGGTTATCCTGGTCGCTTCGACATAAAGCATGTCGCCGATGAACGATTCCTGGTCAATCATGAATCCTGCCCTCGAAAGCCTTCCCAGAGCTTCCGCCCTAGAGTAAACCTTGTTAAGGTCGTGGGTGATCAGCTTGTAAAGTCCCCTGGTGAACTTCAGCTTCGGCATTATCCTCTTTAATACGAAATCGAAGGAATAGTAAATATAATTCAGCACCGGGGGAAACTTCCTGAGTATCCTTGCTTTCCTCTGATCCTTGGTCTCGACGCAGCAGAGGAAATTTCCTTTATCCCTGAGTTTCAGGTTAACCTCGTCGAGAAAGTCGTTGAGCTTGATTATATCATTGATCCTTTTGAGGTTAATGATATAATCATAGTTTTCCTCAGGCAGACTTGAGATATTGAAGATGGTTGTTGTTGAAAGAACTGCAGTGTTGCCGTTGAGTTTACCACCGCACATACGGATTATTTCCCGGGCAGCATCCGGACCGCTTTCCTTTTCAATTGCAAGCAGCACCCTGGGATTTATAACCTCGGGTTCATGCTTAAGTTTGCCGTTTGACTTTGCCTTTTTAACAAGTTCATGCTCCGATTTCCTGGTTGTAATCCTGTAGTCGGCGTAATTCTCGTAATCCTGGATGTGTGCTTTCTTGTAAGCAATGTAAGCAGCGCCGGTGATAAGCTCGATGATAGTGGCATTTGCCACGGTGCCGAGAACCACAATTCTGGAATAGGCGTACTCCCTGATTGTGTACATCAGCAGGGCTATGATGGCAAGTGAAATGATATTGCTCGACAACACCCTGTCGAAAAGGGAGGAATAATTTACAATCCTGCCGCGGCCTATTTTCCCGTTCAGAAAGGAAACGAAGATCCAGATAAGTGTGAGTCCGGCGAAAAATATTGAATGCGACGGGAGATAGCCTTTCAATCCTGAGGGCTTGAACGACATAGCTATCACGAATGATATTGCAAGTATAAGAATATCAATCGAAAGTGTAGCTGCCCTAAATTTCAGGATCTTCATCTGACTTTTCAATACCGAATATCAAAATAAGGTTTTTTTTGTGAGATAGGAAAGAAACAAAGGAAGAATTTCTCGCTGAGTTTCGCAGAGGAAAAACGCAGATTGGCGCAGAGAAGAAAATGGCAGAATTGCGCCATCAAGGATCCCCTCCCTGCTTCGTCCGCCGCAGTCTCTGGACGAAGGCGGAGGAGGGGTAGGGGGGGTGAAACGAAAAGAGGAGTAAAACAGTGTCCATATCCCCCTTTTCCTGATTTAAATTTTCAACCCAAAGAAAAATATTCTACATTTACTGATGTGATTAAAATTGGACAATATGGAAAAGAAAGTAAGCCCGACCAGTACAAAAAATGAAATTCTGAAAGCATATAACGATCTGCTGGGGAAGATTCAGGAAAGCAAACAGGAAAGCCCTAAAGCCGAGCAGGAGGAAAAGACCAAAAAGGCTGTTGTTACGGAAGCATCCAACCTGACGGAGGAAAAGATAATCACACAGATCAGTTCCCTGAAACTCAATATCAACAATACACTCGACAGGATAGAGGATGATCTCACAGGTGAATATCAGAAGCTCCTTAAGATCAGGGAAGCTATTGCAATTGAAGATCAGAGGCTGAAAGACCTGTATCAGATCAACGCCGGAGCAGACTCCCTGGCTGCCATCCTTAGCGCCCAGAAGGAGAAGAAACAGGAGTTTGAGAAGGAAATAGAGGCTGAAAAAGCGGAGTTTGAAGAACAGATGAAAATCCAGACACTTAACCGCGACAAGGAGACAAAACTCTGGGAAGATAAAAGGAAGGAAGCGGAAGAATCTCTGAAGAAGCAACGGACAAGGGAAGAGGAAGAATACCAGTATAATCTGCAGCTGGCACGAAAGAAAGACAAGGATCAGTACGAGCAGAAAAAATCCCTTCTTGACAAGGAGCTTACTCAGAGAAGGGAAGCTTTCGAGGCCGAGATCAATGCCAGGGAGCAGTCGGTTGCAGCAGCCGAGAGAGAGCTGGCTGAGCTGCGGAACTTAGCCCAGGCTTTCCCCGCCGAACTTGAGAAAGCAGTCCAGACTTCAGTAAAGGAGACAACCAACCTGCTCGAAAAGGAACATAAGTACGAAAAACAATTATTGCTGAAGGATCACGAGGGAGAGATGAAATTGAAGGTACAGCAGGTTGAATCGCTTCAGGCAAAAATAAAAGACCTTGAAATGCAGATAAAACAGGCTTTCGCGAAAGCTGAAAACGCGGAGAGCAATTCAAAGGAAATTACTCTTAAAGCTATTCAGGCTTCAGGCCAGATAAAGATCATCGAAAAGGATGAGCCGAGAAGAAAGTCGGATGACTAACCAGCAAAATGGAACTGAAATCCAGAAATTAGAACATAGAAGCTAGAAATTTGAAATCAGAACCAGCACCACAACGATAAACGATAAGGTCTCGCAGAGTTCCGCAGATGGAAGACGCAGAGGTTCGCAGAGTAGGATCTTGAAAACGGATCGGAGCGGCACAACCGGCATAACCGGCAGAACTGGCACAACCGGCACAACCGGCATAACCGAAATCAAAACCCAAACGTCGCCCCGATATTAACCGTATTCTTCTGACCGTAAAAATACTCCGGACTCCACCTCTCATCCCCTGAAACTTCTGAAACACTGAAACTACACCACGTGTACAGATCATTGATAACCTGGTACGACGCCCGTAGCCCGAATATCCTGCTTTGCCATTCCACAGAGGCCAGCGGCGGATTACCCACCCTCGGGGTTCCCAGCTCGGTGTAATCCGGACCGCGGACCGCATCGGTGAACCAGGCACTTATATTAAGAGTACGGATCGGCTTGTAGCCGACTGCGAAATACCACTCCCTTGAATTATCCCTTAAATAATGCCCCAGGTTGAAGTCCTGGGTATCATAGGTGAGCGTCGGAACATAATGCTGATATGAGAGAGGATAGGAATATGTGAATTCAGTGGTGAACGACAGGTTCTGAAACGGCAGGTTGCTCAGCCTGAACCCGGCTTTCCAGCTGAAGAAATTCCATTCATCATCGCGGGTGAACCTTGCTACCGACAGCTCGTCAATGAACAGCGTTGCATAAAGATGAAGGTTCCGGATGTTTCGCGAGCTGATGTCGATGAAGGTCTGGGAGTTCATGTTGTCGACTCCGGATGTGTAGGAATGGTCGACCGACTTGTAGAAGAACAGGGGGAACATGTAAACCGGACTGAAATGCTTGTCGGTGTACACTATGCTGTTGCCTGCCGAGATGTTAAGGTTCCTCACCGGGGTGAAGGTGAACATGTTGGCTGCAATATATTTCTTATGGTAGACCTCCCGGTAATCAAGTCCGTAGCTGTTGCTTACCCAGTACGACCGCGAGCTGTCGACTGCCATCGAATTCAGCCATCCGTGGAAATAGTTGAATTCAAACCACCTTACAGGTTTAAGGTTAAGTTTGAATGCGAAAAATGTCGGATTATTTCCTCCGAAAATATTCGCACCGTTGTAGTTGCTCCCCCATTGCTGGCGGTCTTTCACAAACCCTGCATAGCCCCAGCTCCACGATCTTGTGATCCCGCCCTGCATCTCGCTCCAGTCGGTAGCACCCTTGACATGACCTCCTTCTCTGTTTGTAAGGTACTGCGGACGACCAAGCAGCGGCTTCTCATGATTATCCCTGAGCGAAGCCCAGAAACCCCATTTTCCCATATACGCCCTTGCCTCCCCGAAGTTCCGGGCGTAGGTTGCCCTTCCGTCAGAGTTAAAGAATATCTCCCCGCCCAGTATCGGATTAATTGTAAGCGAAAACAGTGAATCTTTATAGTAAAATAAATCTCTTCGTATTTTAGTCCTTGTCAAATCGGCCTTTCTATTCCCTCCGAACCATATTACCCTCGCTCCCTCGCTCCCTCGCTCCCTCGCTCCCTCGCTCCCTCGCTCCATCGTTCCCTCGCTCCCTCGCTCCCTCGCTCCATCTCCCATTCTCCCATTCCTTTGGCCACCGTAGCCTTGGCGAAGGTGGCTCCCCCTCTCTTTCCCAAAGTCCATCAAATAAAACTCCAGTTCCCTCTCCTGTCTTGGGTTAAGAACCTCCCGCATCTGATCTGCCTCTTCCAGCCTGTTTGCTATATAAAGTCTCGAGTACGGCTTCACCGCTGAGTTGATATCAATTACCTGCATTGATGCCAGCTCATCGAGGAATTCGTAGACGCCGGTATTGGCTACGGGGTGGGGCAGCTCCTGAGAGTTTAATGATACTGAGAGGAAGATTATATGGAACAGGAATATAAGCCTTTTCATGGAGTTAATTCAATCTGACAAAGATAGAATTTCTTTTTAACCACGGCGGAGTTAACCACTGAGAACACAGAGAAGCACGGAGAGGAAAGGGATAAAAGAATAACATCAAATTGATTTAATCTCTGTGGCCCTCCGTGCCCTCTGTGGTGAAAAAAAATTATCCACGAGTAACCTTATTCCAAAAGCATTCGGGATAACCACGGAGTCGTATGGTCCCGAGAGCTTTCGGGATAAACAAGGAGTTAACCCATTCTTCGTCTCCCATTCTCCCCTTCTCCGTTTCTCCCCTTCATCCTCTTTCCTGCCTTGACGCCTTCCCGCCTTCCCGCCTTGAAACTCTGAAACTCTGAAACTCTGAAACCTCACCTACGCTACCACCTTCACTAAGTTCAGAACTCCTTACCTCGCGCAGT
>DIWB01000007.1:5546-18990 GCA_002428385.1 Bacteroidales bacterium UBA6117 | reverse complement strand
AATGCATTTCTTATTTCCTTAAGTATGTATTCAGGATCCTGAAATACCAACCTGTTTTCAAATCGAAGTACAGTAAGGCCGAGACCCTCAAGAAACTTGTCCCTTATTTTGTCCTTTTCAATCTGGATATGATCACCATGAGGTTCACCTCAACCACCCCGGCCCGGGACCGAATTCCGGTCCGTACAAAGCTACTGCCCGGGCCACCCCTCCTTCGAAAGGAGGGGAAAGTTACGAGATTATAGATCAGCCTGTTAAGGATACAGCGAAATACAAAAATATACGTTAGTGCGGTAAAACCCAATTTTAAGATTTCTTCACTACTCATATTCAGTGTGTTATAAAATAAAACCGCACTAATTTCACGAGACGTCACAAGTCAGGAGGATACCCTTTATGATATCATCGGGAGTCGAAGCTTCCTGGCGGGCCATAGGGGAAACCCCTTACCTTAAGATGCTGTTCGGGGTCGATATTTTCGGTATGAATATCGGAAAAGGGAAAGGGTTGAGCGGAAACAAGCTCTAAAGTTCCCTTGCGGTTTTCACAATCAGCTTCCAGGCTAAGTCAACATGCTCCGGGGTGACGTTGGTCTGGCCGGTTACCATTCTCAGGGTATAAACCCCGTTGACGGTGGTATGAGTCAGATAAATCTTCCCTTCGTCATTAAGCCGGTGGTTTAGTGTCTCATTCAGCCTGTTGAGCTCTTCCTCACTTTTCCCGGATGGCTTATACCTGAAACATACAACATTCAGCGTAACCGGGGCCAGTATCTGAAAGTCGTTCTCATGCATTATCGTTTCAGCCAGCCGCTTTGCTATCCTGATATGCCCGCGGACCTTGTCGCGAAGCCCCTCTGCACCGTACATCCTGATGACGCTCCATAGCTTGAGAGCCCTGAACCTTCGCCCGAGAGGAACGCCCCAGTCGCGGTAGTCATTCACCGCTCCCCGGGTTCTTGTCCTGAGATATTCCGGAAGGATCTCGAATGTCTTGATAAGATAAGCCGGATTCTTTACAAAATATGCCGAGCAATCGAACCCGGTGAACATCCATTTATGAGGATTAAACACTATTGAATCTATGAATTCACGGCCATCCAGCATCCACTGGTATTCAGGAAGGATAAGGGCTGTTCCCCCCATCGCGGCATCTACATGCAGCCAGATGCCATTTTCGGCACATATCCTGCCAATTGGCTTGAGCGGATCGATTGCAGTGGTTCCTGTAGTTCCGATAGTGGCAATAACGCAGCAAGGCTTTAAACCGGCCTTTTTATCGTTTTCAATGGCTTCCCTGAGTTTCTGCACATCCATGGTGAAGTCTTTCCGGACAGGTATCCTCACCAGATTCTTTCTTCCTATACCGCTTATTTTGACTGCCTTCTCAATCGAGGAATGAGTCTGCTCCGAGCAATAGACCCTTAATCCGGATAATGCGGCGGCCCCTTCATCATTTGCCTTGAAATCAGTAGCTTTCTCCCTTGCGGTAAGAATGGCGGCAAGAGTGGAGGTTGAGGCCGAATCCTGGATCACACCCTCGAAAGTCTTCGGCAGCCCTATCAGTTCTCTCAGCCAGATCATCATCTTCTCCTCGAGTTCAGCAGCCGAAGGGGATGTTTCCCAGATCATGCACTGCGCTCCCAGTGTTGCCATGATCATTTCGGCCAAAATGGAAGGTGCGCTGGTATTGGCCGGGAAATATGCATAGAAGTTCGGGCTCTGCCAGTGGGTAATGCCCGGCATAATAATCTCGTCCATATCCTTCATGAACGATTCAAAGGATTCAGGTTTAACGGGAGGTTCGTCGGGCAGCTTGCTGAATATCTCCCCGGGTTTTACTGTCGATTTTACGGGATATTTTTCAACCTCATCCATGTAACGGGCCATCCAGTCGACCAGTTCATGGGCGTGTTTCCTGAATTCATCGGAAGTCATCAGAGATGGAATTATTTAACCGATTCGGCCAGCAGAATGATCTTGTTGGCTTTAACCTCAATCACACCGCCGTTGATCTCGAATATTGATTCATTGTTGGCCATGTCGACAATGATCACCGGTCCGTTTTCAAGAGTAGAAATAATGGGAGCATGGTCTTTCAGCACCTGGAAGGAACCCTTTTTGCCGGGAACCCTTACTGATTTGATCTCCCCATCAAATACTTTTTTGTCAGGAGTAATGATTTCTATCTTCATTTTAAAGAAGTTGCGGGTTGCTGGTGAGGCGGTGTGCGGCGTGGGGTATGCGGTATGCGGCGTGAGAATACCGAATACCGATTACAGATTACCGAATACCGGCTTACTGGTTACTTTGACTGGGCGAGAATTTTCTCTCCTTTTTCTATTGCATCTTCGATGGTACCGACCAGCATAAATGCCGATTCCGGATACTGGTCAACTTTACCTTCGAGAATCATATTGAATCCCTTAATTGTATCCTCGATTGAAACGAGTGCTCCCTTGATGCCCGTGAACTGTTCGGCCACATGGAAAGGCTGGGAAAGGAACCTCTGAACCCTTCTTGCCCTGTGAACGACCAGCTTGTCTTCTTCCGACAGTTCATCCATCCCAAGGATGGCGATGATGTCCTGAAGCTCATTGTATCTCTGCAGAATTTCCTTGACCCGCTGTGCACAGTTGTAATGTGCATCTCCGACAATGTCTGCCGAAAGTATCCTCGATGTCGAATCGAGCGGATCGACGGCCGGATAAATACCCAGCTCAGAAATCTTGCGGCTGAGCACCGTTGTTGCATCGAGGTGGGCGAATGTCGTTGCAGGTGCAGGGTCGGTCAGGTCGTCGGCCGGCANNTCGGTGGCCAGCGTCGGCTGATAACCAACGGCCGAAGGCATACGTCCGAGAAGCGCGGATACCTCAGATCCGGCCTGGGTGAAACGGAAAACGTTATCCATAAAAAAAAGGATATCCCTTCCGCCGCTTTTCCCGTCGCCGTCCCTGAAATGTTCGGCTACCGAAAGTCCCGAAAGCGCAACCCTTGCCCTTGCTCCGGGGGGTTCGTTCATCTGCCCGAAAACAAGCGCGAGCTTGGATTCCTTAAGAGCAGCCGGATCAACCGTCGAAAGATCCCATCCTCCTGATTCCATATTCTTGAGAAAGTCTTTCCCGTAATTTATTACGCCTGCTTCAAGCATCTCGCGCAGGAGATCGTTCCCTTCCCTGGTCCTTTCTCCAACCCCGGCAAAAACTGATAATCCGGAATAGGCCTTGGCAATGTTGTTGATAAGCTCAAGAATAACAACCGTTTTCCCGACACCCGCACCGCCAAACAGACCGATTTTACCGCCCTTTGAGTAAGGCTCGATAAGGTCGATCACCTTGATACCGGTGTAGAGAACCTCCTTCTCAGTTGATAGATCCTCATATTTCGGGGGTTTTCTGTGAATAGGATAACCTCCTTTCCTGTCGAGTGCTCCGATCCCGTCGATAGCTTCTCCGGTCACATTCATGAGACGTCCTTTTATCTGGTCACCGATAGGCATCGTGATCGGTGCCCCCGTTGCTATGACCTCCATCCCCCTGCGCAATCCGTCGGTTGAGTCCATTGCAATGGTTCTTACCGTATTTTCGCCGATATGCTGCTGACACTCAACGATAAGAGATGTACCATCATTCCTTTTGATCTCGAGGGCGTCATAAATATCGGGCATTTCCATACCCTGCCTGTCAAACACCACGTCAACCACCGGTCCGATGATCTGGCTTATTTTCCCAGTATTCTTTGCCATAAATCCGAATTATTATTGTGTTAAAATTATATTTCTCTCAAATCAATCATTTCTTTAGTTATCGCGTCCAAAAAGCGATCCTGCCAGATGAGACAGCTCTTTCTTACGGTCGGCGGCAGCTCCGGCTTTTTCAAGAAATCCCATGGCGCTCCTGTGATAGTCTTCCATGAGACTCTCCGAAAAAGCCCTGATCCTGAGCTGATCATAGAATTCAGTCACTTCCCTGACTTTCAACACCGGATCATTATCTGCAGTGTATAACTCCTGAAGCTTCTTCTTCTGCCTCGTTGATGCAATTTCCATGGCTCTGACATACAGGAAGGTTTTTTTCCGGGCCAGGATATCCCCTCCCGTTGTCTTGCCGAAAACCTTCTTGTCGCCGTATGTATCGAGGATGTCATCCCGGATCTGGAATGCAATTCCAAGATTCCTCCCGAACTCATACATAATATCTGCTTCCCTGTCGTCTGCTCCGCCGAAAAGTGCTCCGATTCTTGCGGAGGCGGCTATCAGAACGGCAGTTTTGAGCTCAATCATACGCAGGTATTCGTCACGCGACACGATGTTGGCTTTTTCAAAATCCATGTCAAGCTGCTGGCCCACACATACCTCTATGGCAGTTTTGTTGAAGATCCTGAACACTTTCTGCAGAAGGTTAAGCGGGCTCTGTAGCAGGCATTCATTGGTCATGAAGGCCATTATGTCGCCCGAGAGTATTGCCTGATTGACATTCCATTTGGTGTGAACCGTGGAGAATCCTCTTCTCACCGGAGCCTTATCCATTATGTCATCGTGGACAAGAGTAAAATTGTGAAAGACCTCCAGGCCTGTAACAGGTATGACGGCCTCATCTATTTTATCGCCGTACATGTCGCAGACCAGCAGTGCAAGAACCGGTCTGAACCGTTTCCCTCCGATTGAAAGGACATACTTAACCGGATCGGTCAGTCTTTCCGACTCCTGATTGTAGGAAAGGTTGACAAGCGATTTGTCGATTATCTTTTTCAGTTCCGGTTGAGTGTACATATCCCTTTCTGCTATCAGAATTTCATTGCTTATCCTTTCAAAGCCTCAGCCCCGCTGACAACTTCAAGTATCTGGTTCGTGATGGATGCCTGTCTTGCCTTGTTGTACTGCAGTGTAAGCTCGCTGATCATGGTTGTGGCATTATCCGTAGCCTTGTGCATTGCAGTCATCCTGGCTCCGTTCTCGGCCACAAAGGAGTCGAGTATTGCCTTGTAGAATTGTATTTTGAGCGATTTCGGGATCAACTCCCTTATTATCTCTTCCTTGCCGGGTTCATAGATATAGTCGGCATTTACCGATGCCTTCACATCTCCCTGAACCGATTGAACAGGAAGGAATACTTCCCTTGTAAGCTGTTGTAGAGCTGCATTTTTAAAGTGATTGTAGATTAACTCCACCCTGTCATATTCGCCCGTTGTGAAAGCCTGCATCACCTTTTCGGCAATCGTAACAGTCCTTTCAAAGGTCAGATCGTTCAACAGATCGTTGTATTCTGCAGCAATTGTGAACTTATGCTTCCTCATGTTGTCATAACCGTTCTTCCCTATTGTCAGGAACCCTACATTGCCTTTCTTATACTGGTCATAGTATACTTCTGCAACAAGATTCCTGGCTTCCTTAACCACGTTTGCGTTGAAAGCGCCACAGAGTCCCCGGTTCGATGTAATCATTACAATCAGCACTTTCTCCGGCGAGCCCTCCCTGGCATAGATGTTTTCAACCTGCGATTCGGCTAAACTTTGTGACAGGTTCACAAGTATATCGTGAAGCTTGTTTGCATAAGGCCTCAGTCTGACAATCTTATCCTGTGCTTTCCTGAGTTTTGCCGCGGATACCATTTTCATGGCAGATGTGATCTGTCGTGTCGATTTGACAGACGCTATCCTTACCCGTATTGCTTTTAAATTAGGCATTCAAGATTAAATTTTTCAGTTTTCCCGGCTGTCTCAGGGTTTGAATTTTGCTACAAGCTCCTGTGCGGTTTTCCCGAGAATATCCGTAATGTTGTCATTCAATACACCTGCAGCCAGCTGATCCAGTACATCCCTGTGCTTCAGCTCGAGGTATTCGAGGTATTCGTTTTCAAATTCCCTTACCTTGTTAACAGGAACATCCTTCAGCAATCCCATGGTTCCGCAGAAAATAATTGCAACCTGCTTTTCAATTGGCATAGGTGCATACTGACCCTGTTTCAGTATCTCAACGTTCCTGGCTCCCTTGTTAAGGATCGCAAGTGTTGAAGCGTCGAGGTCGGAACCGAATTTCGAGAAAGCTTCCAGTTCACGGTACTGTGCCTGGTCAACCTTGAGGGTCCCTGCAATTTTCTTCATCGCCTTGATCTGAGCGTTACCCCCTACCCTCGACACTGAGATTCCGACGTTGATTGCCGGGCGGACACCTGAGTTGAAGAGGCTTGATTCAAGGAATATCTGTCCGTCGGTGATCGAGATCACGTTTGTCGGAATATATGCGGCCACGTCGCCTGCCTGTGTTTCAATGATAGGGAGAGCCGTCAGCGATCCTCCTCCTTTTACCATGTGGCGGATCGACTCTGGCAGATCGTTCATTTTTCTGGCTACTTCGTCTGATTCGATTATCTTGGCAGCTCTTTCAAGGAGCCTGGAGTGCAGGTAGAAAACGTCACCGGGATATGCTTCACGACCTGGCGGACGGCGGAGCAGAAGGGAAACTTCACGGTAAGAGACGGCCTGCTTCGAAAGGTCGTCGTAAATAATCAGGGCATCACGGCCGGTGTCGCGGAAGAACTCACCGATGGCAGCTCCTGCAAAAGGCGCATAGAACTGTGAAGCGGCAGGGTCGGAAGCAGTAGCCAGGACTATCACTGTATAGTCGAGAGCTCCGTGTTCCTCTAGCGTCTTGGCAATATTTGCCACTGTGGAGCCTTTCTGTCCGATCCCCACGTATATACAATAGACAGGTTTCCCCTTTTCAAAATTACTTCGCTGGTTAATAATCGTATCGATGGCTATAGCCGTTTTTCCCGTCTGACGGTCACCGATGATGAGCTCACGCTGACCTCTTCCGATAGGGATCATCGCGTCGATTGCCTTGATACCAGTCTGAAGAGGCTGCTTTACTGGCTGACGGAAAATTACACCCGGAGCCTTCCTTTCGAAGGGCAGCTCATACACATCACCTTCAATGGGCCCCTTGCCGTCGAGCGGCTGGCCGGTCGGTGTGATGACTCTTCCCAGTAAGCCTTCTCCAACATTTATAGAGGCGATCCTCCCGGTGCGTTTGACAATGTCGCCTTCGTTGATCTCCTCAGTCGGTCCGAGAAGAACCGCACCAATATTGTCCTCTTCAAGGTTCAACACAATAGCCTGAATGCCATTCTCGAACTCTATCAGCTCATTCGACTCTGCATTTGACAATCCGTAAATGCGGGCGATACCGTCGCCAACCTCCAGGACAGTGCCGACCTCTTCAAGCTCAACGCCGGTCTGTATGCCTTCAAGCTGCTGTCTGAGGATTTTTGAAACTTCTGCTGGTTTAATACTTGCCATATTTTATTGCTTATAATTCCTTTATGGTTAAATACGTTTCTCAAAGGATCCGGTCACCAACTCCGACCGTATCTTCCTTAATTTGTTCCTGATACTGGCATCAACATAATTGTCCTCCACCTTAAGAATAAATCCGCCTATTATCGACTCATCGATGTTTTCCTTAAGATCGACTTTCGTATCCAGCAGTTTTTCAATCATGCCCGATACCTGCTTCCTGAGTTCAGGATCAATTTTAACCGCCGTGGTAAGCACCGATTCCGTGACACCCCGGTGTTTTTTCGTCTCATGGACAAAAACCCTTGCAATGGAAGGAAGATAACTTTCCCTGCCGTTTCCGACAACCAGATCGACCAGCGACAGGGTGAGAGGATGTATCTCCTTCCCGAAAATGCCCTTAAGCGCTTCCCCCTTTCTTGATGGCCTTATCACCGGATTTTTCAACAGTTCCCTTACTTCGGGGATGGTGCAAATATCATGGATCAGAATCATATCCTGATTAATGGTGTCGAGAATATTCTTTTCGAGAGCTGACTGGAAAAGTGCTTTGGAATATCTTACCGAAATTCTGCTTTCGTTCATTGCCCGCTTAACCTTTTAGTTCTTTTTAAGATCAATATCTTTAAGGTAATGGTCGATAAGCTTTCCCTGCTCTCCTGTCTGACTCAGTCTTTCGCCGAGAAGCTTTGAGGCGATATCGACAGACAGGTTTGCAACCTGTTCCCTGATATCGGCCAGCGCCAGGGCTTTTTCCCTTTCGATTCCCGTCCTGGCCTTTTCGACTATTTTATCAGCCTCCTCCGAGGCTTTTCCCTTGGCTTCGGCTATCATCTTGTCGCGTACTTCCCTGGCTTCCTTGAGGATTGACTCGCGTTCCTCGCGGGCTTTCTTCAAAATAGCCTCATTGTCGCTCTGAAGCTTTACCATCTCTTTCCTTGCCTTCTCTGCCGAGGCAAGCGATCCTTTGATCATCTCTTCCCTCTGCTTTACCATATTCAGAATCGGTTTCCACGCAAATTTGGTGAGAACAAGAAAGAATATCGTGAATATCACAACAGTCCAGAAGAGTGTCCCTATGGCGGGAGTTGTCAGACTATTACTTGCTAAGATCATATAAGGTGTTTTTAATGATTTAAATAAAGAAATCCTTCAACCAACCGTTGAAGGATTTCAATTCTTTTAGGCAATAAGAGCAACAACTACGGCAAAGAGAGCAACTCCTTCAATAAGAGCTGCCGAAATAATCATTGCCAACTGAATTTTTGTTGCAGCTTCAGGCTGCCGGGCTATCGCTTCCATAGCTGATCCGCCTATCCTTCCGATACCGAGACCTGCTCCGATAACCGCCAGCCCTGCTCCGATTGATGCCAATGTACCTGTCATAACTTTTACTTTTAATTAAACAATTACTATCAATGATGTTCCTCCACCACTGCCATTCCTATAAAAAGAGCCGACAGCAGAGTAAAAACATATGCCTGAAGGAATGCCACCAGAAGTTCGAGGCAATCCATGAATATCACGAATAAGATTGAAACCGGAGCCACGGCCAGCGACTTGAAAATAAAGATCAGGGAAACCAGGCTGAGGACTATTATGTGACCGGCTGTAATGTTTGCAAACAATCGGACCATAAGGGCAAACGGCTTTGAGATCATGCCTATAAGCTCAACCGGGATCATTATCGGAAGAAGCCAGACCGGAACCCCGGGAGCCGCAAAAATATGTTTCCAGTATGTTTTATTGCCGTTCAGCTGAATCATAAAAAATGTGAAAAGCGCCAGCACCAATGTAATTGCAATGTTGCCGGTGACATTCGCACCGAAAGGCGGCGGAAAAGGTACCAGCCCCATCAGGTTGTTGATCAGAATGAAGATGAAAACCGAAAGCAGGTAGGGCATGAATTTCCCGGCCTTCTTCTCCCCGATATTCGGAATGGCAATATCATCCCTGACAAAAAGAACAATTGGTTCCAGAAAACCCTGAATACCTTTGGGAGGGCTTATTCCGGTTTTTTTATATGAACGTGCAAGCGCCAGGAAGAGCCACAGGCCTATCAAAGCAGCAGCCATCATCCCCAGAACCGTTTTTGTGATCGAAAAGTCGAGGGGCATGTTGTCCATGTCAACTGTACCGTCAGACTTTACCTTTACTATCCTTCCTTCAAGGTCGCCTTCTTGCTCAAGACGAAATCCGTTGTACTCATGACCGTGGGCAAGCTTTTTTGATGAAAACACATGCAATCCGCTGCCTTTTGAATAAAGAATAACAGGAAGTTGAAGAGAGACATGTTCCTCGTTTTTCTTCGTCATGATATGCCATTCGTGAGAATCCGCAATATGCTCAAGAATGAATGAACTCGCGTCGAATTCTTCTTCTGCTTCTCCGCCGGAATGTGTTTCCTGGCTCTGTGCAGGAAAACTAAAAACGGTCAGAAAGATAAAAAGAAGTCCCGTAAAATGTATCCTTTTCAAATCGATTTTGATTTTATAAAGATTTGGTTTTTAGGGTGTTAAACATCGTAAACGTCGTAAACACCGTGAACGGTAAATATAATACAAAAAACAAAAACAAAGCGGTATGAGAGGTTTTTTTGGCAATAAAGAACCAAACCAGCGCAAGCACCAGTTCGAGCAGCAGTTTAAGACTGATTGCCACAAGGATATGCATTGTCCTGGCTGCCTGATCCTTTTTCAGGCCAGCGAAGAACACTGCCATGATCACAACTGAGATGAAAGTGAAAGAGAGAGCCGGAACAGCCAGCTCGCCGAATGGGAAAGAAATCCCTGACAGGGCCCTGACGGCATATCCTGCAATAAAAACCACTGCATCCAGGAGCAGCAGCCAGAATAACCACTTTCTGAAATCCTTCAAGATTAGAGGTTTATTTTTTAATGAAATCCCTTAGTGAGGTGTAAATAGCGGCAAATACGCCCAGAAGCGACAGAACAACTGTAAAAACGGGGGTTTCAAGGTTAAGCACCTTGTCCAGCTTGACTCCGCCCCATGTGGTGACCAGGATGATTGCCATCATCTGAAAGGCCATCCCGGAGTACTTTGCAAAGTTATGAAGCCCGTCACTTACCGGTTTTTTCTCCGGCTCTTTCTGATTCTTTTTCTTTAGCGAAGCTTGCTGGTTCATTATTCTCGCTTTCACTCATTTTGCAGTTCCCGGTGAATTTTGCTCCCGGTTCAATTGAAAGCTTAAAAGTAAGTATTTCTCCGGTTATTTTTGAATCAGTCTTAAGCGTTAACAACTGGCTCACGCATATCTTACCGTCAACTGAACCGGATACTTCCGAGTTTTTGCAATAGACTTCTCCCTTCACCTTACCTGTAGGGCCTATAACAACTTTACCCTTGGTCGTGAGGTTGCCGGACAGAAACCCGTCTATCCTTATGTCTCCGTTCGATTTAATGTCACCTGTAATTTCGGTGCCGTTACTAATCAGATTTACCGCGTTATTCTCCGGTTCGTTTAATTTTGCCATTTTTTATCAGGATTACACTTACAAACATAATAACTCACAAATATAAAAACTATTGCAGGCAAAAATAATTTAAACGGCAGGATCATAGCCCCATTTTACATAGATCGATCCCCATGTGAAGCCTCCGCCGAAGGCCGCAAGAATAATCTTATCGCCCTTTTTGAGTTTCTTCTCATATTCCCAGAGGCAAAGAGGAATTGTGGCAGCGGTTGTATTTCCGTAATTCTCGATGTTAATCATTATCTTTTCCGGCGAAAGTCCCATCCTCCTGCCGGTGGCATCGATTATCCTAAGGTTGGCCTGGTGAGGAACCAGCCAGGCGATATCCTCTGATTTGAGCTTGTTCCTCACCATTATTTCGACGGCAACATCGGCCATGTTAACAACAGCAAACTTGAACACACTCTGTCCTTCCTGATAAACAAAATGTTCACGGGCATCAACGGTTTCATGCGAAGCAGGTTTTGCCGATCCCCCCGCCTTCATATGAAGATATTTCCGGCCTGATCCGTCAACATGAAATATGTAGTCCATTATTCCATAATCCTCCCTTGTGGGTTCAAGCAACACAGCTCCTGCAGCATCGCCGAAGAGAGGACAGGTGGTACGATCGGTGTAATCGGTGATGGATGACATCTTATCTGCTCCCACAACCACGACCTTCTTGAACTTGCCGGTGGAAACATATGCTGCTGCTGTCTGCAGTGCAAAGAGAAATCCGGAACAGGCGGCGCCGATATCAAAACTGAAGGCATTCTTTATTCCAACCTTGTCGGAAATGATGTTGGCGGTTGCCGGGAAAGCCATGTCAGGAGTAATCGTAGCGCAAATAAGCAGATCAACCTCATCGGGCGAAGTGCCTGTCTTTTCGAGCAGGCCCCTGACAGCATGCTCGGCAAGATCCGAAGTGCCAAGACCCTCCCCCTTAAGGATTCGTCTTTCCTTAATCCCGACTCTCTGCATGATCCATTCATCCGAAGTGTCGACCATCTTCGAGAGTTCAAGATTCGTCAGCCTGTATTCCGGAACCCATGCATGGATGCCGGTTATGACAGCTCTGATTTTCCCCATAATAAGTTCAAATTGCTTCTATAATCTTCTTAGCAAGATTTGCCTTTACAACATCCCGCGTCTGAAGGATCATGTTCATAATGGCCTTTCGCTTCGAAATGCCGTGACCAATAACAACATTGGCGTTTATCCCCACTATCGGAGTTCCCCCTATATTCTCAAAATTCATCCGTTCGAAAAACGGGTGGGCAACATTTATTTTTTTTGATAACATATAAATTGCTTCTGCCTGCTTCAGGACAATATTGCCAACAAAACCATCGCAGACAACCACATCGGTTATATCCTCATGGAAAAGCGAGTGTCCTTCGATGTTGCCTGCAAAATTAAGTCCGGGATGTTCCTTCATCAGCTCATAGGCAGCTTTCACGTTTGCGGTCCCCTTTGTTTCTTCATGCCCAATGTTCAGGAGCCCTACATTGGGCTCAGGGATGGACAGAACGAATTTGGCATAAAGGCTGCCCAGGATACCGTACTGCAGAAGGACATCGGGTTTGCTGTCGGGATTGAGTCCCACATCGAGCATAACTGAATTTCGCCCGTCGACACATGGCAGCATTGTTGCAAGGGCAGGCCTGAAAACACCCGGTATCACATTCACCGTGTAACTTGCACCAACCAGCATGGCACCGGTATTCCCTGCACTGCAGAAACCATCAAGCTCCCCGTTCTTCAGCATCCTGAAACCGATAGCTATGCTTGAGTCCTTCTTCTGGGAAAATGAACGTGCAGGATGATCGCCCATTTCAATGACCTCAGAGGAATGAATGATCTTCATCCGCGGCGATGACACATTCATTTCGTCAAGCTTTTCAACGATGGCTTTTTCGTCACCCACAAGTACAAGGGTGTCATCGCCCGAGAGATACTCAAGAGAATCCGCCACACCCTCCACCACAGCGTAAGGTGCGTAATCCCCGCCCATGATATCTACGCCGATATTCATAGCTAATCAGGTTTGGTTATGAAAATCAGGCAGTTGCCTTTTTCTCAATAGCCAGCTTGCCTCTGTAGAAACCGCATTCAGGACATACCCTGTGATNNGTGGGGGCAGTTGCTTTGTAATGAGTCCTGCGCTTATCTCTCCTGGTCTTCGAATGTTTGTGTTTGGGATGTGCCATTTTACTCTTTTTTAATTGTCATTCATTAATTTCCTTAATTCTTCCCATCCGGGATTTTCTCCTGCCTCGTCATCAATAAGATGTTCCCTGAGCTTGCCAAGCATCACGGGATCACACGTGCTGTTTCCGTCCGCATCGTCGGGATGCGTTCTCCGGATCGGAAGCGCAAGATGAATAAATTCATAGATATACTGCTTCAGATCCAGCTCGTTTTCGTCATGGGGAAGGGTAATCATATCAGTATCACTGTCATCTCTCTCACTGCCGTACCTGACAAGCAGCCGGTTAGTGCAGATGACCGGGTGATCGAAAATACCCAGACACCTGTCACAACTTATCCTTACTTTACCTGTGATCGTGAAAACAATATCAGCATGCATCGAGTCCCTGTCAACATCAACTACTGCTATAAGTTCTCCTTCCTTAATCTCAGATTCCTCAAACAGGTCAAAAAACGCTTTGT
>DIWB01000007.1:0-5536 GCA_002428385.1 Bacteroidales bacterium UBA6117 | reverse complement strand
ATCCTTATCCAATTAAAAAAATTATGAACAAAAAAGTAACACCAGGCATCTTTTATGACCATCTGCCGGTAATTTCCCGCAGTTTACCGATTTGTTTTAGCACCGGTATTATTGTAAATGTATTTTTGACTCAGTAACAATTAAACGCCATGACACACAAGGATCATTTTCCAAAAAGGGACAAGGAACTTCATCCGCAAATAGGCTTCGGCCTGTTTCTGATAACTTTCGGCCTCGCCATGCTGGTCGCCACCAACGACCTGCTTAACCTGGGAAGTGTAAAAGATTACTTCACCTGGGAAACCGTACTGGTTTTTATCGGCGTCCTGCTTCTTCTGAACCTCCAGTTCACGGGCGGTCTGGTACTGATAGCAATCGGCTCATGGTTCTTTATTGAAAACAGGGATTACCAGATCCCTGAACTCGTCAGGACCATTTACTGGCCATCCCTGATAATACTCATAGGGATTGTCTTTATAGTTTCATCTTTTATCAAAGGAAATCGAAAACAATTATAACTTTATAATCTGCAACAAAATGGAAACAATGGATGACTTCAGGAACGACGGCGGCAAGCTTGACGAAGGCGGCACCCAGATGCAGCCAAACCGTCATAACGTCAACAACAGAGTACTTATCGGTGTCATTATGGTCCTTGCCGGACTTTTCCTGGTGATCAGGAATACGGGATTTTTCCCCGATTTCATCGATAATGTAATATTCAGCTGGCCGATGCTCCTGGTGACAATCGGGCTGGTGATGACACTTGGTGCCACTGAGAAAACAGCCGGAATTATTGTGATGGCCGTGGGAGGCTTTTTCATGATCCCCCTGATATTCAGGGAAACATTTCACATGTATAACATGTTCTGGCCTTCAATATTCATAATAGTCGGAATAATCTTCATTGTATCCCGCCGCGGAAGCTGGAGCCACTCCATATCAGGCCAGAAAGGCGCATCGGGAGATGATTACGTCGACTATGTTTCGATTTTCAGCGGCGGCGAAAGACAGATCGTCTCACAGAATTTCAGGGGAGGAAAAATAACCGCCGTGTTCGGCGGACTTGAACTCGACCTTACAAGAGCCGATCTCGCACCGGGTGTTTCAGAACTCGAAATCGCCTGCGTATTCGGCGGGGCCACGTTGATAGTACCCGACGACTGGCATGTCACAATCGAAGTAACCCCCGTTCTTGGCGGTTTCAGCGATTCGCGAAAACTGAGACCGGGCAGGACAGTCGACCCGGCCAAACGCCTGGTCGTCAGAGGCGCAGTGGTATTCGGCGGAGGCGAGGTAAAAAGCTATTGAAACACAGGAACTGAATGAAGCATCCTATTTTAAATAACCGGACAAGATTTTTAATATGGTGGCTGGCCTGGCTGTTTATAACAGCCGGCCAGCTGCTGCTTTATTACTTTGCCTATGGAAGCTTCACCAGGGTCGCCATCCCCGACGGCATCGTATCCCTTATAATCTACGCCGGAATAGGCCTTTCGCTCTGGTACCCCTTCAAATTCTTCAATGCCAGCGGCAGCAAAAACATGCAGGTGATCGGCAATTTCATACTGAGCGGCGTGATGTCGGTAACACTCTGGATCCTTATCAACAAATACCTCATTGCCGCCCTCCTGCCCACGGGGAACGATTACCAGGCTTACTGGGATGCCACTTTCCCTTACAGGATAGGAACAGGAGTATTCATCTTCGGTATTATAATCCTCGTTTATTACCTTTTCGAAAGCCTTCAGAACCTTTCTGAAAAAAATGCCCGTGAAGCAAAGCTTGAAAGCCTTGTTAAAGAGACAGAACTGAAAATGCTGAGATCGCAGATTAACCCGCATTTCCTCTTTAACAGCCTGAACTCTGTCAGTTCACTCACAATAACCAATCCCGACAAGGCAAGGGATATGGTTATTAAGCTCTCCGACTTCATGAGGTACGCTCTGTCAAAAAAAGACGAACAACCTGTCTCTCTCAGGAGCGAACTCGAAAACCTGAGACTGTACCTTGAAATCGAGAAGGTCAGATTCGGCGACAGGCTTTCAACCGAGGAAAACATCGAAGAACACTGCCTCGATATACTGATGCCTGTGATGATCCTCCAGCCGCTTTATGAAAATGCAATCAAGCACGGTGTGTATGAAAGCACCGAACGCGTTAACATAAGAACAAGCGTGAAATGCAGGAACAGCTTCCTTGAAATAGTGATAAGCAATAATTACGACCCGGCCACCACTCCGTCAAAAGGCACAGGAACCGGACTGATAAACGTGTCGAGAAGACTCGACCTGGTATATTCAAAACAAGCTTCGCTGAAAACATCAAAGGAAAACGGTATTTACACAGTAACTCTTTTTATACCTGCAGGTATGTGATTCCGGGGAAATAGAATAAATTTGTTGCCTTATATGGAATCGCATATGGAAAAGATCCGTACCGTCATTGTCGAAGATGAAGCCCCGGCCAGGGAAATTATTAAGCATTATCTCAAAGAACTTGATTATATAGATGTAATTGCCGAATGCGCCGACGGCTTCAGCGGCCTCAAAACAATTTCGACACTGAAGCCCGACCTTGTCTTCCTCGACATCCAGATGCCAAGGCTCAGCGGAATTGAAATGGTGGAGGTGATGACCGAAAAACCCGAGATTATTTTCACTACTGCCTATGACCAATTTGCAATAAGGGCCTTTGAATTCAACGCCGTCGACTATCTCCTTAAACCCTTTCAGAAAAGAAGGTTCCTTGAGGCAGTCAAAAAAGCCACCGACAAGATACAGAGCGGAACAGGAAATCTTAAGCCGGCCAGCGAACTCCTTCAGCAAAAACCCGAGAATTCACCTCCGGTTAACAGAGTGGTCGTACGAAAAGGCAATGCCATCAACCTGATACCTGTTGATCAGATCAGATTCGTCGAAGCTCAGGATGATTATGTGATGATCCACCATTCAAACGGGAAGGCGCTCAAGCAGCAGACCATGAAATTCTATGAGGACAACCTCCCAAAATCGGATTTCGTAAGGATCCACCGGTCATATATAGTAAGAGTCGAGGAAATTAAGCGGATCGAGCCTTACGGAAAAGACAATCATATTGCCATACTTCAGTCGGGCGACAAGCTGCCGGTCAGCAGGACGGGATATCAGCAATTGAGGGAAGATCTGAACTTTTAGAGGCGGGAGGTACGCGGCGTGCGGTACACGGTACGCGGTCAGTCTGAAAAATCAGTGTTTAAGACGGTTGCATTTTTTATGATGGGTGAAGAGCCCGTATTTCTTAAACCTGAACCCGGGTACGGGATCGTATCCGTGAGTTCCCCCGGGCCTGCATCTCAGGATCCTGCCGGTTGCCATCAGCAAACCGGTAACTGGTCCGTGTAAGCGTAAAGCATCAAGTGCATACTGCGAACATGAGGGCACATGACGGCACGACGGCCTCAGAAACGGCGATATGGCATACCGGTAAAAATGGATGGGGATCGAAAGCAGTTTTACTGCAATGCTGTTCAGGATCGTTGCCATACGGCAAAGATAGATAAATGAAGAGACACGGTAATGTATTATGTATTACATCCGACAGGCGATGGGCACTTCCTCAAGCCTCACGCTTCAAAACCTCATTCCTCACTCTTCACTCCTCACTCCTTTTTTATTTCCGTGGAGTTATTGCAATCAGCAGATGGTTATCATCTTCCTCCAGAGTATCTGCAAGCTTTTCCAGTTCAGCCTTGCGGGCAGGATTCAGGACTTCAGCCCTGCGGAAGTCGTCGCCGGACAGATGATTTTTTAACTTCATGGCATCGGTCCATGCATAGATGACCCCGTTGCAAATGAATTTCGGTTCAATATTGATGCCTCCCGAAATATCATCCTTGAGCAGTTCCTTCGCGTCAAAGAAAAAGGTCTCATTTTTTTTCTTATCAAACATTATCCATCTGGCGCTTCCCTGGTAAAGGTACCTGAACATAAGGTATTTCTCATTTTCAAGGATTTCGGATATTGCAAGAAAAGCGGCCATCGGACCGGCTTCCGATTCTCTTGTGGGATCAGGCACATTGGCCAGGAAATCGGTCGTAATGGTTTTGCCTCCGGTATTCAGTATCATGGAAGGAACAAATTTATACTCACTGTCAATGTTATAGATGGTATCATTCAGGAATCCCTTTATACTGATTGTACCATCATAACTGTTGATTATATTGTCAGAACTGAAACTCATCACCACTCTTGAATTCCTTGTGAATTTATAGAAATTAGGCCTTATAAAAAGAGTATCCCCGTCAGGATCAATCCCTACGCACTGATATTTGTTCTCACCCGTTGATGCTGAGAATGAAAGCAGAATATTGTCCTGATCCGGAAAGAAATCGACACAGTTGGGCTGCTTTTGCAAATCAAGCTTCTTTTGCAGATAAAAGCCGGTATCGGATTCATTGTAAAAATTTAGTTTGCCCCTTGTCAGAACGATTACCCGGCTCTTTTCGGGCCTGATGTCATAATCTGACAGATAAGTATATTGCCCCGGGCCTCTGCCCTGCTGCTCAAGCTTGTACAGAAATTTACCCGTTTTGTCGAAGCAGAGAAGTTCGAGCACTGTATTGATATAAAATTTATCATTGCCCTCCTTAAGAGACCCAACACCTTTCATAAAGGCATCCGGATGTGTTTCGAGCGGGATGTACCTGATATTAGCAGCAATTTCAGACAGGTTTTTTATCTCTGTCCCGGCCGGTGACAGAACGTCTATTGTGGTAACCGGAGAATCCTGCCTGCTTTTGCATGTGCACAGAAGCAAAGCCGCAATCATTAAAAACATGTATTTCATTGTCTGAAAGGTTGGTCAGGTAAAATTCCTGCCAATTTATGACTTAAATATTAGTCTTGCAACTATTTTTGCATGTAAAGAGCGGCGTGACGCAAGATAACCACTGTAACATCTACACCTAAATAGTCATGAATGAGTTTGTTACGCATGCCCGCAATCTCTTTCCAGGGGATCCTAAAATGCATTTGTTTTGTTTCTTTGGAGATTTTTTTTGAAGCCTCACCAATAATCTCAATATTTCTGATGATTGCATCCTTAACCATCTCATTTGTCTTGAATTATTTCAAAGACAGTCCATTACTAAATTCATTAATTTTCCTGATACAATCAAGAATATTCTCTATATAAGCGAGATCATCCTTAATCATTACATTATTTTAATAAGGTCTTTCTGAATACTTTTTTTAATCCTCTTGTTTTTCAATGCCCCGGTTGTTACCAGGTCGGCTCTGATACCAAGAATTTCTGAAAGCTCATTTTCTAATCTAATAAGTGTCAACAAAGAAAGAGCCTCTTTGAACTCAACCAGTATATCGATATCGCTACCCTTTTTATAATCTCCTCTGCCAAAAGATCCAAAAATACCAACCTTAACCGGATGATATGCTTTTAAGTGATTCGGGATTATATTTTTGATTTCTGATTGGTCCATGTGGAATGTTTTTACAAATCTATTAATAATTGACTTAAGTTTCTCACTTGTTTATAA
>DIWB01000020.1 GCA_002428385.1 Bacteroidales bacterium UBA6117 | reverse complement strand
TTATGCTCAAGGAGATATTTGAACAGCCCAGAGCCATTCACGATACCTTCAGGGGAAGGGTTCTTCCCGATCACAGCGGAATAATGCTGGGAGGGCTTCACAATGAGCTTGAGTCGATCTCAAAGGCTGAAAAAATTATAATTGTGGCATGCGGTACCTCATACCATGCCGGATTGCTCGGGGAGTACATTTTCGAGGAATATACCCGTATACCGGTTGAGGTTGAATATGCATCGGAGTTCCGTTACAGGGACCCGATAATAAAAAGCGGCGACATAGTGATTGCAATAAGCCAGAGCGGTGAAACCGCCGATACCCTGGCGGCCATTAAAATCGCCAGGGAAAAGGGGGCAAAAGTGATCGGAATATGCAATGTCGTGGGTTCAAGCATTCCCCGCGAAACCGATGCAGGTGTTTATACACATGCAGGCCCCGAAATCGGAGTGGCATCAACAAAGGCATTCACTACCCAGGTGACAGTTCTTGCAATGATGGCTTTTGAAATAGGATTCCTGAGAGGCACCATAAGCAGCGAAAGCTATAAGCAACTTATAGATGAACTGGTATCGGTACCGGAAAAGATAGAAAAGGCTCTTCAGTCTAACGACCAGGCTCTTGAGCTCGCAAAGATCTACCAGAATAAGCGTAACGCCCTTTACCTTGGCAGGGGCTACCTATTCCCGGTGGCTCTCGAAGGCGCCCTCAAACTAAAGGAAATTTCATACATCCATGCGGAAGGATATCCTGCCGCCGAGATGAAACACGGCCCGATTGCCCTGATTGACGAAGACATGCCTGTTGTTGTTGTTGCTACAAAGGATGATACCTATGACAAGATAGTGAGCAACATCCAGGAGATAAAAGCAAGAAAGGGAAGCGTACTGGCAATAGTGACCGAGGGGGATGAACTTATAAGGAAGATGGCCGACTATGTGCTTGAAGTCCCTGATACCCTGCCTCCATTCACCGGAATCCTTGCGGTGATCCCGCTTCAGTTGCTGTCGTACCATATCGCAGTGCTCAGAGGCTGCAATGTCGACCAGCCCCGGAACCTTGCAAAATCGGTAACAGTTGAATAACAGAAGACTAACCTTCATATGAAACCCACAATCAAATACAGGAAACTGACAAAAGATGAAACCGTCAGCCTGACACACAAAGGATGCAGCTGCGACGACTGGTCCGGGATTCAGGTCGCTGAGGGATTCGATCCTTCGAGATATTTCAATGTCACCTTTTCGGGTAATATAAGGCTGGGCCGGCTGAACGGCACCCATACAGACGAATCGGGTGTCATTATCAGATCGGGGATTACCAATGCCCATATACACAACTGCGACATAGGATCGAACGTTGTGATCTGCAATATAGGCGATTACATCGCAAATTACCGGATAGGGGATAATGTAATTATAAAGAATTGCAGCAAGATACACACTGAGGGGACCTCAACTTTCGGCAACGGCACCAAAGTGGCTGTGCTGAATGAAACCGGAGGGAGAACAGTAAGAATATGGGACAAGCTGTCAGCCCATGAGGCATATATTATCGCTCTCTACCGCCACAGGTACAAGGCGATACTGAATATGGAAACTTTGGTTTCCGACTATTCCGAATCGGTCCGGTCCGACAGGGGTGTAATAGGCGACGGATCAACTATCGTCAGCTGCCGTAATATCAGGAATGTGAGGATAGGCCCCCACAGCAGGATCGACGGAGCCATCAGCCTGGATGAGGGCTCCATTAACAGCTGCATTGAAGATCCTGTCTTTATCGGCCCCGGTGTGATAATGGAGCATTTTATTGTCTGCTCAGGGTCGATCGTCACCGAATCAACCCTTATCGACAAGTGCTTCATAGGTCAGGGTTGTGTTCTCGGGAAACATTATTCCGCTGAAAATTCATTGTTCTTTGCAAACTGCGGCGGATATCACGGTGAAGCCTGTTCCATTTTCGCCGGGCCCTACACCGTCACCCACCATAAATCGACACTCCTGATAGCAGGGATATTCTCATTCATGAACGCCGGCAGCGGTTCGAACCAGAGCAACCATATGTACAAGCTCGGACCGATACATCAGGGCATCATGGAAAGAGGTTCAAAGACAACAAGCGATTCATACGTGCTCTGGCCTGCCCGTATAGGTCCATACACCCTCGTCATGGGCCGTCATTACAAGAACATGGATACTTCATCACTTCCCTTCTCCTACCTTATTGAGAGCAATGATGAAAGCATTCTCGTTCCGGGTATCAACCTGAGAAGCGTCGGAACCATCAGGGATGCCCAGAAATGGCCGCTCCGCGACCGCCGCAAGGACCCTGAGAAACTCGATCAGGTGAACTTCAACCTTCTGAGTCCTTATACAATAAGAAAGATGTTCGAGGGTAGGGAACTCCTCCGGAAACTCAAGTCGGTATCGGGACCCGTTTCGGGTTCTTATTCCTACAACAATATGGTGATCAGGGGCAACTCCCTTGAAAGGGGAATCCAGATGTACCAGACAGGTATTAACAAATTCCTGGGAAATTCGCTGATAAAACGGCTAGAGAAGACTGAATTCACATCGAACAGTGAACTTCAGAAACGGCTTAAGCCCGATCACACAATGGGTAAAGGCGAGTGGGTTGACCTGGCCGGCCTCATAGCTCCGGTGAAGGCTGTAAACAAGCTGCTCGACGACATAGAAAACGGGGTGATAAGCACAGTAGGCGGAGTGGCAGAGGCTTTCATCAGAATGCATGACTCATACTATAAGTGGGAATGGACATGGGCATGTGAAAGGATTGAACAGGAGGAGGGAAAGCCCGTGAAGGAATTTACCGCGGCCGACATAATAAGGATCACCGAAAGATGGAAGAAGAGTGTGATCGACCTTGACAAAATGCTTTATGAAGATGCGAGGAAGGAATTCACTCTGTCGTCCATGACAGGTTTCGGGATTGACGGAGGCGAGGAGATCAAGAAACTCGATTTTGAACAGGTAAGAGGCGCTTTTGAATCAAACGGGGTTGTCTCTGCCATTCAGGATCACATCGGGCAGAAAGATGCCCTTGGTAACGAACTGATCGAAAGGATGTCGAGGATTAAAAGCTGACCTATCTTCCCGAGTACATCTTCTCGTAATATTTCTCATAGTCTCCCGACAGGATTCCCGAGAGCCACTTATCGTTTGACAGATACCAGTCGACCGTTTTTTCAATCCCTGTCGAAAATTCCGGTATTGGCGCCCATCCAAGCTCCGAACGGATCTTTGAGGAATCAATTGCATATCTCAGATCATGACCGGGCCGGTCCTTGACATAGGTGATAAGCTTTTCCGAAGCTCCCTCAGTCCTTCCAAGCTTCCTGTCGAGGATCCTGCATAGAAGCATTATCAGGTCAATATTCTTCCATTCATTATTTCCGCCAATATTATAGGTTTCTCCGGTCTTGCCCTTGTGGAAGATAAGGTCGATGGCCGCGGCATGATCCTCAACATAAAGCCAGTCGCGCACATTTT
>DIWB01000066.1 GCA_002428385.1 Bacteroidales bacterium UBA6117 | reverse complement strand
GTTGAATGAGATCCCTCGCCTCCCAGGTCACTGATTACTTGTTTTTCGCTTTGATTGTCTTCCAATGTGGGGATTCTCCACATTTTCCGATATCGTCCGGCGAGGGATGACAGGCCACTTTGGGAGGTGGGGTGAGGCCGCGGCGAGTGAGTCATTCCCAAAAGGGCAGGATTGCTGCTCTCGCCGCGGCCTCACCCCCCCATGACAACCATGCACCATGTCATCCCGCATCCCGGCTGAAAGGTAATTACAAAGCAATCAATTCAAAAAAATTGTCAGGGATAATATAATGTTCAAAAACCAGGGGATGCGGGATCCCCTGAATTGGCAGAAATCAAATGTGCACTTATCAGTTCTGGTTCAGTATGGCATCCTGCCGGCAATCTAATTCAAATGTCAAAGCAGCTGACTTATCTTTTCCACAAGGGCCGAAGGCTGAAAAGGTTTTGAGATATAATCGTCGATTCCTGCCGAGAGACATTTTTCCCTGTCGCCTATCATGGCATTTGCCGTTATTGCAATAATCGGAATATGAATTCCTGAACCATCTTCCATTTCACGGATTTTTTCAGCCGCCATTATTCCGTCCATAACAGGCATGACGATATCCATCAGGATAAGATCGTAATTTGCCTCCCCGAGTTTCTCTATAGCCTCCCGGCCGTTCGACGCCGTGTCGATGAAGCCGACAAGCGGCTTTAGCGTCAGAATAGTGATCTTCTGGTTAATAAGATTATCTTCAACCAGGAGGATCCTTGCATCTTTCATGTCTTTTCGTATCCTTTCCTTTGCCTGACTGTCAACTGGTTCCGGTTGCCCTGGGAGAATTTGTCCGGCAGCAGGACTGGCAAATGGAATGCTTACCGTCAGCACCGAGAAATTTTCGCCCTGTTCCTGGCTGTATCTCCCTTTTTTACGGGCAATCAGCCGCGAGGCAAGCTGACCATAAGTGCCTTCATTTTCAATGAAGCTTATTTTTCTGTCAGTCTGTATCCTGATATCAATATTATTCACATGTTCCGATTGCCTTTCTTTCCTCAGGTTTATAGTGACTTTGGTTGGCATTCCTGATCCCTGGGCTTCAATAGTATTGAAAATATCGAGAAGGATCTGTTTGATTATTATCGGATCGCCGCTGCATTCATATTCACTGTAATCCTTTCTGCTGAAAATAAAGTCGAGGTTTGCCTTATCCTTCTGTTTGAAGAGGTCAATAGTGTTCTGGATCGTGGAAAGCATATTGTATCTTATGGGTTTTCTTGATCCGTAGCTGATGTTCCCTGCCGATTCCATTGTTAATTCATTAACAATGGTCACCATGTTGTTTGTGGAGGCGACGAAGGTCTCGACAAGTTCTTTTTGTTTTTTCTGCAGATCGGTGTTTAACAGCAGGTCGGAGATAACGACAAGATTATTGAGAGGCTCTCTTATCCTGTGAGAAAATCCTGCTATGACATCTTCCTTTTTCTCACTTGACGAGGAGGCTTCTTCAATCGATGCCCTCGCTGTTCTCAGGAGAGTTCCTGATTTGCGGGTTATCATAATCACCATTGTGGCGCCTGCGATAATAAGTATTCCGGCAGGCAGACGAACACCGAAGGAAATGAGAATTACTGCAAGAATGAGACAGACGAGCGAGATTATTGAATAAGTCTCGATCAGGTTTTTTCGTTTTGCATACTCTTCCTCAGAACAATGAGGCCCGGAATCAGCCGTTCCGTTACTGTTTATTTCCATAACAAAGTGATAGATTCATTGCAGAAGTCCAAATATAAAAATAATTGATGATAAATATACATACCTTGATATAACGTTCCTTTAGGGGAAAATCTTATTTTTGTTTTTATGGTATAATTTTTGATCCTTCGGATATAAAATCATCTGCCAATATGAAGACGATAATCCGGGTTTTGCTGATGCTTGCAGTGATTGCTGCCGGCGGCGCTTTTTACCAGGCTGCCGGGCAGAAAAATGAAGGGATGGTGGAATATACCACCGACTTCCGCTTCAACGATGGCGTTTATCTGAATTTCGACCAGGTAAAGACAAACAGTCCCATACCCAAGGCAAAGATTCTGACTTCCACTGACTACAACGACAAGGACTTTTTCAAGAATCTGCTGGAGTCAGAAAAGATCTATTTCTATGACGGCATGGGTGTAAGGCAGGAAATTGACAAGTCGGAAATTTGGGCTTTCGCCAGAAATGGCATACTGTATGTTCAGGTACAGGGAAATTTCAACAGGATCACCTTCATAGGGAGCATCTGTCATTTTGTTGCCGATGTTACCTCATATGACAACAGGTATTATAATTCTCCCTACGGATATTATGATCCTTACGGCTATTCTCCATACAGCAGGTATCCGTACGGCCTGTACAGCCCTTATTCCTACGGGAATTATTATTCTCCATACGGTTCTTATTATTCACCCTATGGCAGGAACAATGTGGGACGCAATGAACTGAGACAGTATCTTATTGATTTTGAGACGGGCAATGTTCTTGAATATGATGTTGAGAATACAGAGCTTCTCCTTATGAAGGATACGGGATTGTATGAGGAGTACATGAATCTGCCGAGAAAAAAGAGAAAGGACCTTATGTTTGTTTACATACGCAAGTTTAATGAAAGGAATCCTCTGTATATTCCATCAAACCAGGAACTGTAAATGAAGAAACTTTTTTTGTTCGTTCTGCTGACAGCCTTCTGCGGATTGCTGCCAGGACAGGCCCCTTTTCCTTCAGGCAATGAAATAAAGCAGTTCATGTCATCCACGACATGCGTTGTTCTCGAGGGTGGCAACACTATATACAATGCCTACATCCGGCAGGCGGTTAAGGAATACTGGACCGTTACTCCTTACGAGTTCATCAGTCTGAGCGATTTTGACCCGAAACGGACCGATCCTTCCTTTTCCTTCCTGATTCTTACTGAAACCCGGCCTTCCAACGATAAATTAGGATCGTCATATAATTTTATCAACCTTCTCCAGGGGAAAGCTGTCACGGAACTTGGCAGGATGCCTGAGATTTCCGCCATTCCCCTTTCGGCCGGCGGTGAGGATGACCTGGAATACGGTTATAAGCTGGGGGCAATTTTGCTGTTCATGCAGAATCATGCCCGTCTGATAGCTGAAAATCCGGCAATGATAGGCAGAAGATTCCTTAGTTATTACAACAGGTTCACTCCCGATGTCCGAAGCAGGAAGATACTTGCAACCGAAGCCGATCTATCCGACGGCCTCGGCACAATCGATAAAATTAAATCAGTCTATCCCTACGATTTTGAGATTGTTCCGGAAGATGAGATTGTTAAAGCCATACGCGAAAAGACGCCCAATACCCTGATCCTTCACAAAGTGGGTCCCGGGGAGGATGCCACCTCAGGATTCTGCTACAAGATGCTTTTCGGAACCGACGATTCGGGTTTGTATTACTACGATCAGCACAAGATCGACAAGAATAATCCCAACGGGCTTTTACCTTCCGACCTTAAGCGTTTTGTCAGGCCCTGAAATGCAGCAATACCGTAATAACAGCGTCTTTTTGTAAAAGAATTGTTATGAAAGAGATAAGAGAATTGTCGGAAAGCGAAAGGAACTGGGCCATGTTGTGCCATCTTTCCACGTTTGCAGGGTATTTTTTCCCCTTCGGCGGAATCCTTGGCCCCCTGATCTGCTGGCTTTCGAGGAAGGATGAATCCCAATGGGTCGACTTTAACGGAAAGCAGGCCTTGAATTTCCAGCTCTCCATTTTATTATACATGGTCCTTGCAATTCCCCTGGTTTTTATAATTGTGGGTATACCGATACTCGTATTTCTCGGTTTCCTTGAAGTGATATGTGCTGTGATAGCAAGCGTTAAAGCTTCAAAGGGTGAAGAATTCAGGTACCCGATAAGCATCCCTTTCATTCAGTAATATTTTTGTGCCGGAAGAGGTCTGTCAGATAAGAAATTTGTATATTTCTAATCTGATTTACCCGTTCCGACATGACAAAAGACAAAAAAGACAAGAAACCCAGGATTGAGGTTTTTGAGAAAAAAGATCTATATCACGACATCAAGGCTGAAAAGCGTGATAAACTGGGGAGTGCCGGGTACCTGAAGAAGCTCCGCGATCTGGAGATCGAACTGGTGAAGCTCCAGGAATGGGTGAAGGCCAACAGACTTAAGGTGGTGGTTATTTTCGAGGGACGCGATGCTGCAGGCAAGGGAGGTGTGATAAAGACAATTGCAGGCTGTCTGAATCCAAGAATATGCAGAATAGTTGCACTGGGCGTCCCCACCGAAAAGGAAAAAACACAATGGTATTTCCAGCGTTATGTATCTGAGCTTCCTTCAGGAGGTGAGATAGTGCTGTTCGACAGGAGCTGGTACAACAGGGCAGGTGTTGAGAAGGTCATGGGCTTCTGCACCGATGAGGAATATGAGGAATTCCTGAGGTCGTGCCCCGAATTTGAAAGAATGCTGATAAGATCAGGCGTAATTCTGATAAAATACTGGTTTTCCATAAGCGATAAGGAGCAGGAAAATCGTTTTCAGGACCGGATTAAGGATCCTGCAAAACGCTGGAAGATAAGCCAGATGGACGTGGAGTCGCGCGAAAAATGGGTCGAGTATTCCATGGCCAAGGACAAGATGTTCTCTTATACCGATACACGGCAGTCGCCCTGGTATGTGGTACCGGCCGATGACAAGCGGAGAGCCAGGCTGAATTGCATCGACCACCTTCTTTCGATGATTCCCTACAAGGATCTTACTCAGAAATCAATCAGGCTGCCCCCCCTTAACCATGATGTAGCTTACGTCAGGCCTCCGATCACCGAGCAGAATTTCGTGCCGGAGAAGTATTAAGAACTGTCTTGCAGGTCATGCAGGTCTTGCGGTCTTGCAGGTCCTCAAATTGAAAAGACTTGCACGACTTGCACGACCTGCATGACTTTCATGACTTTCCCCTTTTTTTTCCTACTTTTGCCTTTTGTTTTTTCCTGCTTTGTGCGAAAGACACCCAAAGCCAAGATGAGGTTAATATTTCCAGAATTTTCTGACGTATCAAACATTCAGGATATCTTTTAACGACACCTGGGGTGTCGACTTCCAGTAGCCCGGGTTCCACCCCGGGAAAAATGCACCACACAATACGAACAACCCTGGAAGGGTTGACTTCCAACAATTTATTCCACAGCCAGGTTACATTACATTTTCATAACATAACCATGAAGCATGAAGGCCACCCCTCCGGGGTGGGATTGGCAAAAATACCCCCGCCCCGGATGGGACCGGGGCTACTGGAAGGCCAGCCTTCAAGGCTGGATTGATAATAATGCTACTAAACCGGGTGGGATCGTCCCGATATCTACTGATCGCAATCGGAATGGAAGTCTACCCTCAAGCCTGAAGAACTACGGCTCCTGCCAACCCTCCGACGTGTAACCATCCCAAAAAACATAGGACGGGACACCAATATTCGCAGTAAAAATCTCTATTATAGCTTAAAAATCTGTTATTTATCTTTTTCATCCCAGTGAAACCGCTCGGAACAGGAAAAGACTTGCACGACTTGCACGACTTGCACGACCTGCACGACCTGCATGACTTTCCCCTTTTTTTTCCTAATTTTGCCTTTTATCTTAAAATCATGAAGCCCTCTATACCAAAAGGAACCCGCGACTTTTCACCGGAAGAGATGATGAAACGGGAAAGCATTTTTGAGACGATCAAAAAGGTTTTCAGGTACTACGGTTACCAGCCGATAGAGACTCCTGCAATGGAAAACCTGTCGACCCTTCTTGGAAAATACGGGGAGGAGGGTGACAAGCTCCTGTTCAGGATCCTTAATTCAGGCGACTTCCTTTCAGGCGTCAGCGACGAGGAACTTCTTGGAAGAGAGGTAAATAAACTATCATTAAACATATGCGAACGGGGACTTAGGTACGACCTCACTGTGCCATTCGCACGTTATGTGGTTCAGCATCGTGATGAAATCTTCTTTCCGTTCAAGAGGTACCAGATACAACCGGTCTGGAGAGCCGACAGGCCCCAGAAGGGAAGATACCGTGAATTCACCCAGTGCGACGCTGATGTTATCGGAAGCGATTCCCTGCTGAATGAATATGAGTTGATAAGGATCATAGATGATATTTTCAGGGATCTTGGGATAGCCATCGTAATAAAAATAAACAACAGGAAGATACTGTCAGGCATTGCAGAGATAATCGGCGAATCGGGAAGGATCACCGATATAACGGTTGCAATAGATAAACTTGAAAAGATCGGGATAGACGCTGTAAATGAAGAGCTAAAGGGTAAGGGTGTATCTCCTGCTGCCATTGACAGGCTGCAGCCCATTCTGAAGCTTAAGGGAAACACTGAGGAAAAGCTGTCGGAGCTCGAAACGGTCCTCTCTGCCTCAGAGGCAGGGATTAAGGGAATTGAGGAGATGAGAAAGCTGTTTTCGTACATAGGGAGTACAACCCTTACTGCAGAAACTGAACTTGACCTGACACTGGCAAGGGGACTGAACTATTACACCGGGGCCATCATTGAAGTCAAGTCCCGGGATGCAAGCATAGGAAGCATATGCGGCGGAGGGCGCTATGATAACCTTACGGGAGTTTTCGGCATGGAGGGAGTCTCGGGAGTGGGCGTATCGTTCGGAGCCGACAGGATATATGATGTAATGACCCAGCTGAACCTGTTCATTACCAGGGATGTTGTGCAGACAAAAGTGATGATAGTCAATTTCGGCGAGTATGAAACCGGATATGCCCTGAAGGTAAGAAGCAGGCTGATTGAGAACGGGATAAGCGCCGAAGTCTATCCCGATACTGCCAAACTGAAAAAGCAAATGGCGTATGCCGATTCAAGGAAGATACCGTTCATAATACTGGCTGGTGAGGAGGAAATTAAAAACAACCAGGTAACCCTGAAGACAATGTCGACCGGAGAACAGAAAAAAATGAGCGTGGATGAAGTGCTGGAGATTCTGGTGACAAGTAAATAGTATTCTTAAATCTGAAATTGTAACATAAAATAATAACCGATGGCTCTCCAATGCGGCATAATAGGCATCACCAATACCGGCAAGACAACGATCTTCAACTGTATCTCAAATACAAAAGGCGAGACCAACGCGTTTGCCTTCAGCGCCACAAAATCGAACATGGGAGTGATACAGGTGCCCGACCCGAGGCTGTATGAACTGGAAAAGCATCAGGTCACGGAGAAGATAGTTCATACAACTGTCGAGATCGTTGACATTCCCGGACTTACCCGCGGTTCAAACAAGGGGGAGGGTGTGGGTAATAAGTTTCTCGGCGACATCCGCAATACAGACGCCCTGATCCATGTCCTGAGATGTTTTGACGATGAAGCGCTTCCTCATATAGATGGCTCTGTTGATCCCGTAAGGGATATGGAGACTATCGATTTTGAACTGCAGGTTAAGGACCTGGAATCGGTCGAAAAGAAGCTTCAGCGTCTGGAAAGGCTTGTAAAGACCGGCGATAAGGATGCCCGGCAGGGGGTGGAGGCGCTTGAAAGGTACAGGGAGCACATCGGGAATTTTCAGAATGCACGCACTCTTGAAGTAAAGGATGAAGACAGGAAATATGTCGACGACATCTTTCTGCTCACCATGAAACCCGTTATGTATGTCTGCAACGTGGATGCAAAATCGGTTGTCTCAGGTAATAAATATGTTGAGATGGTAAGGGAAGCCCTTAAGGGAACCGGTGCAGAAGTGATTGTGATCGCGGGTGCGGTTGAGGCGGAAATAGCCGAACTTGAAAATGAGGCCGACAGGCTTGAATTTCTGAATGATGCAGGGCTCGATGAGCCGGGTGTCGACAAGATGGTAAGGGCCGCATACATGATGCTCAATCTCCAGACCTTTTTCACGGTCGGACCCAAGGAGATACGGGCATGGACCATAAAGAAGGGAATGACGGCACCACAGGCGTCCGGAGTTATCCACAGCGACCTCGAACGTGGTTTTATCAGGGCTGAGGTGATGAAGTACCACGATTTTGTTACCCTGGGTTCGGAACATGCCTGCAAGGAAGCCGGGAAGTTTTATGTTGAGGGGAAAAACTATATTGTCGGGGACGGGGATATACTTCATATCAGGTTCAATGTTTAAACTTGTGAATGTCAAAGAAATCACTGATACCGATAATCCTGCTTTCACTCCTGACGGGCTGGAGCCATTCACAAATCATACCGGATAATGTAAAGCTTCTGAAAGCTGTCGCTGAAAGAGGGCAGGCTGAAGTTGTTACAGCAACAGCCGGTATTAGCGACATCCGCAATTTATCGCGCAGTTATTCTATACGGTCAGTAAACGACAAAGAGGTTAATCTGCTACTGTCTCCCCTTACAGTCCGCAACTTCATTTCTGAAGGACGAAGTTACCGGTTAAATGAGGAACCGGCTGTTAAGGGCGAGATGCATGCAGTCAGCATGGCCCGGGCAATGGAATGGGATGTTTATCCCACTTTGTCGCAGTTTGATTCAGTTATGCGCTCATTTGCCTCACTGTATCCTTCATTATGCCGGCTCGACACGATTGGTACATCAATCAGCGGAAAGACTATTCTCGCACTTAAGATATCGGATAACTGCCGGACCGATGAGTCAGAACCTGAAGTATTCTATTCTTCGTCAATCCATGGTGACGAAACAGGAGGTATTATAATGATGCTCAGGCTTTCAGATTTTCTTCTCCGGAATTATACCACCGACAGCCGGGTGAAGAACCTTGTTGACAATCTTGAGATCTGGATAAATCCTCTGGCAAATCCCGACGGGACCTACAGGAACGGTGATGTAATAAGTTCTCCGGTGCGATTCAATGCTGCCGGGTACGATCTCAACCGTAATTTCCCCGATCCGGAAGCGCCGCAGGTTACACTCCAGAAGGAGACCATTGATATGATAAGATTTATGTCGCAACACCGCTTTGTTCTGTCGGCAAATTTCCATTCAGGAGAGGAGGTGATCAACTACCCGTGGGACAGGTGGCCGTATGAGCATGCCGACGATGACTGGTTTTACACTGTGAGCAGGGAATGGGCAGATACCGTTCATCTTCATGCCCCTCAGGGTTATATGGATTATCTCGACAATGGCGTCACCAGAGGCTGGGAATGGTACTCCATCCTCGGAGGAAGGCAGGATTATGTCACTTACAGTCTGTATGGCCGGGAACTCACTGTCGAACTCGATGAGGATTACATTACCCCCGTTTCTGAACTTGATGATCTCTGGGAATATAACTACCGGTCGATGCTTGGTTATCTCGAAAATGCATTGTTCGGGATCTGGGGCAGGATTACCGGCTTTTACGACGGCAAACCTGTGCCCGCCGCGATCGTTACAGAAGGCCACGACAGGGATAATTCACATGTAATCAGCGACACTGCATCGGGTGTTTTCACCCGGCTCATCTCACCCGGAATTTATGACCTGAAAATAACGGCCGGAGGATTCAGGGATACCATTATAAGAAATGTAAACGTTATACCCGGTGAACGGACGGATATCGATATCGCCCTGATACCCCTGGTGAAACCGCCTGACACGACAAAGAGACTTGCTCCATTCTTATATCCGAATCCGGGCCATGGTGAGGTGAATGTCCTTTTGCCTGAGGGTCTGACGGGTTCATTGAATGTAAAGGTTTTTGGGACAACCGGAAAGCTGCTCTCAGATTATGAGATTGATGCTTTGGAGGGAGAACCCCTGAGGCTGGATTTAAGCAATCTGGGGCCGGGTGAATATATTATTGTATTTACAAGCAGGACGAAGAGGCTTTCGGGCACCGGAAAGTATGTTATAACATTGTTATAACACTGGTTTTGGCTCTTGTTTTGCTTTCGTATCATGAAAAGATTATTTTTGGAGTTTTCAAAATGAAGAGGAGAGAAATGACAGGAAAGAAGGTAATATCGGTATTTGTCTTATTGTGCGGTTTTCTTGGGCTTTCGGGGCAGGGGGCTTATCTTCCGCCTGATAAGCCGGCATTGATTATCGGGATTGTTGTTGAACAACTCAGGTTTGATCAGATTGAACGCCTGAGGGACAGGTTTTCGGAAAACGGAATAAAGAGAATGATCAACGAGGGCACTTTTTTCAGAAATGCCGCTTATGATTACATGCTGACACAGTCGGCACCAGGTTTTTCGACGGTTGCAACCGGCACTGAACCAGCCTATCATGGAATTACGTCGGATAACTGGTATGTTCCGCTGAAGAATGATTTTGTTTACTGTACAAAGGATGTCAGTGTCAACCCTGTCGGAGGAAGCTATGAGTCGGGTCTTCATTCACCCTTAAATCTTAATGCATCGACATTTGCCGATGAGCTCAAGATAGCCACAGGTAAGCGGTCGAAGGTTTTTTCGGTAGGGATAAAGGAGCAGGCAGCTATTCTTACGGCGGGCCATTCAGCCGACGGGGCCTTCTGGTACGACAATACCACGGGAGGCTGGATGTCGTCGACTTATTACCTGAATTCACTTCCTTCATGGGTCAACGATTTCAATGCAATGAAGCATCAGGAAACTTATCTTAACTCTTCGTGGATGCTTTCAAAGGAAGCAGATGCTTATTCGACCTGCCTTCCCGATTCTAATAAGTTTGAGAAAGGGTTTAACGGACTGAACTATTTTCCATATGACTTAAACAAGCTCAGCAAACCATCGTCGGGGAGAAATGCAGTCCGTAACTATGCCTTCCTGAGGGAAACTCCGTTTGCCGATGCCCTGACAACTGATTTTGCGATTAAGCTGATTGAACAGGAGGGGATGGGGAAGGATGATGTTCCGGATTTTCTTTCGATCTGCTATTCGTCGACCGACTATATTGGGCACAGGTTTGGTCCTTCGTCGGTGGAGACAGCTGACGCGATTCTGAGGCTCGACAGGAACATCGAGACTCTGATGAATTATTTAAATGACAATCTGGGTAAACGGAACGTTCTTATCTATTTTACAGCTGCACATGGAGTGGCAGAGGTACCCCCTGTCATGACCGATAACAGGATCCCTTCGGGCTACTTCAAACAGAACCAGGCTCTTCAGCTTCTCAGGAGTTATCTTAATGCAGTTTACGGTGAGGGCGACTGGGTAAGGGGTTTTTCGGAGCGGCAGATCTTCCTGAACAGAACTCTTATCGAGGATGCACGGATGCCGATAGAGGATATCCAGAAGAAGACAGCGCGGTTCCTGACACAGTTCACGGGCGTGGCATCAGCTTATCCCTATTATGCGTTTGAAGCAAATGATTTCGGTAATGGTCATCTGAAAAGAATAATAAACAACTTCAGTCCCCAGCGTTCGGGCGATGTCATTGTCACCCTTCATCCGGGCTGGGTCGAGGTGGATGACGATCATCTTACCAGTCACAATTCACCCTATGAATATGATTGTCATGTTCCTTTAATATGGTATGGCTGGACGGTTAACAGGTCGACTGTTATGCGGAAGGTGAATCTGACCGATGTTGCAGCAACGCTCTCATCATTATGCAGGATACCATATCCCAACGCATGCACCGGCGAGCCTATGCCTGAACTGTTCAGATAGATTGCCTTGCGGCATCTCTTTCGGCACACGCTTCCTCAAGCAGACTGGGATTCTTCTCACAACCGTTACCCAGGATTATAAGGTTGGCTCCGGCGCTGAAGGCTTCAGCTATTTCACCCCGGGTTTTTATTCCGCCTCCGACGGCGATCGGTACAGCTACATTTTCCCTTACAGCACTGATTATTTCCGCAGGGATGGGATTCGTGGCGCCGCTGCCTGCTTCGAGGTAAATCATTTTTAAGCCAAGCATCTCCCCGGCCATTGCAGTGGCTACAACAAGATCGGTTTTATCGGCCGGAATGGCTTCGGTCTGGCTTATATACTCAACCGAGGTTTTCTTTCCGCATCCCACCAGGATATAACCTACTGAAATCAGCTTCTCCTTCACGCTTCTCAGGAAAGGAGCTGCAATGACGTGATTCCCTATAAGAAGTTCGGGATTTCTCCCGGAGATGAGGGAAAGCAGCAGGATGGCATCAGCTTTAAGGCTCAGCTGGAGGAGGTTTCCCGGGAAAAGGACAATCGGAATGCTGCACTGGCTTCTGACAGATTCTATGAGATCATCTATACTGTTGAAAGTAAGGCTTCCTCCAACCAGAATATAGTCTGTCCGCGATCCGGATGCTATCTTCAGTATCCTCTTAAGGTCCTTTCCCGAAGTCTTGTCAGGATCGAGAAGAAGGGCTAAGCTTTTTTTACCAGGGAAATTATCTTTTATCATAATTCTTTTTGGTCCAGACTATTGTGTAATTGTCATATCTCGTATAGAAGAGGTCGAATGAGTCATTTATCTTTTTTGTCTTCACACTGCCTTGTATCTCACCCGATTCCTTTACATCGAAAGGTTCGATGGTAATGTTCTTCTTAATGCTTATTCCCTCCTTGTCGCAGATCTTGTAAAGAGCTTCCTTCGCGCACCAGTGAAGGTAAAGATGATAAACGCGCTTGTCAGGATCCCTTGTAATTTTCTCTTTCCTGTTTATGAATTTGAAAGCTATACGGCTGATGTTGGTGCTCATGTATTCAAGATCAATACCTACCTTCTCATTGGAACTAAGCAGTATGGCGGTGAGTTTGTTTGAATGGGAGATGCTTATGAACCGGGAACCGTCCCTGAGAAAGGGCTTATTATTCTTGTTGTAGACAATTCTTGCATCCTTGCCCAGCAATTCGGCCAGCAGTGCCCTGACACTGAGAAATTCAAGTTTTCTTGATGTGCTTGCAAAACCCTTGTATTTCTTTTTGTCAATAATATCAAGATCGACCATACCGAGCAGAGTTTCGATGTCCTCCTCAATTTTCCATACACCCAGTATTGTGTACTCATTCAGGTAATGCTTAGAAATACATCCCATCAGTCGTCAGAGAGTTTACTTCTTTTTCCACTCCAGGGTTTCAATCAGATGGAAAACATCTTCCCTGAAGAAATCGATCACAGGGGTCAGGGAATCGGCATTTGGTTCTGCTTCAAAATAGAGTGATCCCCTGAGATAATGATCAGCGCTGTCAGTTACGTAAAACTGAACGGCGGTAGCCGTATTGCCCTTGAGGTCATAAAAGATCCCGAAAATCCGCTTTTCCGGATCAGTTATTACCTGTTCATTAATGGCATCGGCTTTTGTTATGTGGTTTTTGACATTCATGGTATAGGTTTGTTCTACGAGTTCTTCAAGATCACCGTGAATATCCTTGTATGTAAGGTGGAGGCTGGCCTTGTAGCCTGGAAATTCTATGTTGAACCAGCCCGGCTCAGGAGCGTTTTCAATCTTATCCGAAATAACTCCGTACCGGGGGTATTCGAATGTTAACGGCAGGTTTGCGGATTCTGCCGGATTATTGAAAGTGACATATTCCTTAGCGGGGAGATCGATTCTGAAATAGCCCCGCGGTTTCGGGACAGGAGCCTTACTGCAGCCTGAAATGCCGGCCAGCAATGTCAGAATCAAGAGTAAAGCAGTACTACTCTTTATTTGTTTTACCATAATCGTCAGTTATTTCCACGCGAATCTCCTTTATCCTTCTCTTGTCAGCAGACTCGATCCTGAAATTAAAATTTTTGTATGTAATAACCTGCCCCTTCTGAGGGATCTCACCTGTAAGCTCAAGCAGAAGTCCGGCAAGAGTCTCCGATTCGCCCCTGACATCCTCAAAAGGATCGCCTGCGACGTCGATTATCTTGAAAAAGTCATTAAGAAGTATTTTCCCTTCGAAAACATAGGTGCGATCGTCTATTTTCCGGTACATTGTTTCATCCTCGTCGCTTTCATCGGTGATTTCACCTACAATCTCCTCCAGTACGTCCTCGAGAGTAATGATCCCGGAAGTACCGCCGTACTCGTCGATAACAACCGCCATATGTATCTTTCTTATCTGGAATTCCTTGAGGAGTTCATTTATTTTCTTCGTTTCGGGAACGAAATGCACGGGCCTCATCAGCGACTGCCACTTGAAACTGTCGGGGTTATTGATATAGGGAAGAATATCCTTTGCGTAGAGTATCCCTTTTACTGAATCGAACGATCCTGCATATACCGGGATCCTTGAAAAGCCTGATTCGATGATGGTGGATTTTACCTTGTTGAAGCCTGCCTTTATATTAATGGCAGTCACATCGATTCTCGGGCACATAATCTCGCTTACATTTATATTCCCGAAATTGACTATCCCCTTGAGAATTTTTTCATCCTCATTTATATCGTCCGAGGCAAGCGTAAGAGCCTCCGACAGGTCGTCCATACTAATATTTGCATGCCTGTGTCCTGCCCTTTTCTTCACAAATGAAGTTGAAAAGATAAGGAGAGCGGTTAAGGGCCTGAACAGTTTTAAAAGAAAGGACAGGGGGAATGCCATGAAAAGCGACATCGGCAGTTGTTTCCTTGTAGCAAACACCTTGGGGATCACCTCACCGAAAAGAAGGAGGATGAAGGTAATTACTACTACTTCTATAATGAAACCCAGAACTGGGTAAGCGCTGAAGTCAAAGAGCATTGAACTCAGGAAGGCTGCCAGAAGTACAATTGCAATGTTCACCGTGTTGTTGGCAACGAGTATTGTACTGAGGAGAGTGTCGGGTGAGTCGTGAAGTTTCAGGACCATTGCAGCCTTTCTGGACTTGTCTGACCTGAGTTGTTCGATGTCTTCCGGACGAAGAGAGAAGAAAGCCACTTCAGATCCCGACATCAGCGCCGATATGAAAAGGAGAAGAGCCAGGATCAAAAAACCAACGATCAGCTTAATATCAAGATGACCGGCGGCCATGCCTGTTATGTATGCGACAGATGAAAAAGAAATATCCGCTTCCAATTCCAGATTCTTTAAAACAGACTGCTAGAAAGGGAGATCATCATCGCCGGATGCCTGGTAGCCTGCAGCCGGATCGTTCACTTCAGGAATATCGTTATCCTTGTCTGGTGTTTCGCTCCTGACTGGTTCATTGCTTGTCCCGGTGCTGCCTGGTGCAGTCGGTTTCTTATCCAGAACCAGGAAAGTGTCGGCGAGAATCTCGGTGATGTATTTGTTGTTCCCTTCCTTGTCGACGTATGAACGCGTCTTGATTTTTCCAACGATATAGAGCTGAGATCCCTTTTTGACTGTTTTTTCCGCTACTTCGGCCATTGCACGCCAGAGGACTATATTGTGCCATTCTGTGGTGGTAATAGTTTCTCCCTGCTGATTGGTGTAGGATTCACTTGTGGCCAGAGGGAATGTTGCTTTGGCTGCACCCTTGTCGAAATACCGGACAACAGGGTCTTTGCCAACATTTCCCACTAAAATAACCTTGTTGATTGACATATAGTTATGGTTTTGATTTCAGAAATATCCAAAACGTAAAGTTAATAAAAAATAGCTTATCGGAACCAGTGTGAAGGTTTATGCAGAATATACATGTTTTCAACACCTTACCTCAGGCCGGAATTTGACCGCCAATCAGCCTTCAGGCAACCGCGAAAGAGGGAAACCTGAACGGCTGGTTTTTCTATTTCATTGTATTTTAGGCAATTTTATTATTTCAGGAAAAAAATTATTCTTTAACTAATTCAATATAAATAAATAATATTTTTATATTTGCAGGGTTGAAAAAAAAGTATACTCAAAATAATTTGTTGAATTTTAAACTTCACGAAAATGACTAAAGCAGACATCGTTAATGAAATTGCCAAGAACACTGGTATTGAGAAGGTAACAGTTCAGAAAACTGTTGAGGCCTTTATGGATACGATAAAGCATTCCATGGTAAGCGGTAACAATGTGTACCTGAGAGGATTTGGCAGCTTTATTGTAAAGAAAAGAGCTAAGAAAACAGCAAGGAATATCTCCAAGAATACCACTATCATAATCCCAGCTCACAATATTCCTTCCTTCAAGCCGGCAAAATCGTTTATCACCAAAGTTAAGTCACACGTTAAGAAATAATCTCCCATGCCAAGCGGAAAAAAGAGAAAAAGACATAAGATGGCTACCCACAAGCGCAAAAAACGCTTGCGGAAGAACAGACATAAGAAGAAATAGACGGATCGGGTAGTCTTTTTAAAGATAACTAAACCTAAAGGTCAGACGATCTTTAGGTTTATTGTATCAGTATGTTGGGTATTGTTGTGGATTATTGACTGAGTTTAGTAAGAGACGTGGTAAACAAGGAGTTGATCATTGATGTTGGTGTATCCGAAGTCTCGCTGGCGTTGCTGGAAGATAAGCAGCTGACAGAGTTAAATAAGGAGAAGAGAAGCATAAAGTTCTCTGTGGGGGATATTTACCTGGGAAAAGTAAAGAAGATCATGCCGGGGCTTAATGCTGCATTTGTAAATGTAGGCTACGAGAGAGACGCATTTCTTCATTACCTCGATCTCGGAGCTCAGTTCAGGACCCAGCACAAATATTATATTTCAGCCATACAGCGTCAGGGGCGTATAACCCCCATCAACAAAATCAAATGCGAGCCGGATATTGACAAGGACGGTAAGATTACCGATGTTCTAACCACCGGACAAACCGTTCTGGTTCAGATTACCAAGGAGCCCATATCCACAAAAGGCCCGAGGCTGGCGTCGGAGATATCCCTCGCGGGCCGGAATCTGGTGCTGATCCCCTTCACCGACAAGGTTTCCATTTCATCGAAGATTGAGAGCAACGAGGAGAAGAACCGCCTCAAGACATTGGTGCAGAGCATCAAGCCAAAGAACTATGGTGTAATTGTGAGAACTGTAGCAGAAGGAAAAAAGGTGGCGGTGCTCGATGCTGAACTCAGGGAACTGGTTAACAGGTGGGAATCGGCTTTCGGCTCAGTCAAAAAGGAAACCAGGACACCACGGCTCTTTATCGGGGAGATGAACCGCACATCAACAATCATAAGGGATATGTTGAATGTGACGTTCAACGGCATTCACATCAATGATAGTGTACTGGCTGAAGAGGTAAAAAATTACATAAGGGAGATCGCACCTGAAAAGGAGAAGATCGTAAAGCTTTATACCGGTTCGATTCCCATTTTTGATCATTTTGGAGTCAACAAGCAAATCAAGGCGCTGTTCGGAAAGACTGTCTCGTTCAAGCACGGCGCCTACCTCATAATAGAGCATACCGAAGCTCTCCATGTTATTGATGTTAACAGCGGAAACAGGTCGAGATCCGGAAACAACCAGGAAACCAACGCACTGGAAGTCAATATGGAAGCTGCGAAGGAAATTGCCAGGCAGCTCAGGTTAAGGGATATGGGAGGCATTATAGTTATCGATTTCATTGATTTGCAGACCAATGAAAACAAACAGGCTCTGTTCGACAAGATGAAGGAGATCATGGCCGGCGACCGGACCAAGCATAACATACTGCCCCTTTCAAAATTCGGCCTTATGCAGATAACAAGGCAAAGGGTCAGACCCGAAATGAACATCGTGACTGATGAAAAGTGCCCTGCATGCCAGGGAACAGGACAGATCCGTCCCACAATTTTGTTCTCCGACACCCTGGAGAAGGATCTTTCATTCCTGGTTGACAAAATAAAGACCCGAAGCATTGTACTTAATGTCCATCCCTTTGTGGCTTCATACCTTAAGAAAGGGCCAATCCCGCTTTATCTGAAATGGGATATTAAATACCGGATCATGATAAAAGTCCAGGCGGTTCCTTCATATCATATGCTTGAATACCACTTCTTTGACAGGGAAGGCAATGAAATTGACCTGGCATAGTAAGTAAAACTTCGAACAACACCCTGCTCTTTTCTGTTAATCGTGCTGATTTATTACTTTTACAAAGTATTGACAGATATAACTATGTTTAAAAGATACGTAACCACACTGCTTTTTTCCTTCTTCATAATTAACGGAGCCATATCCCAGATCTATGACCCGGTGACATGGACTTTCGGCTATGAAAAGACGGGGGATAACGCCTATGCCATTGTGTTCACGGCTGAAATTGAAAAAGGCTCCCATATTTATGCAATGGATATTCCGGAGGGAGGGCCGATACCTACATCGTTTTCATTCAATGAGCCGGCGGATTTCACCCTCGACGGGAAGACTTTTGAAGTTACACAACCCGAGGAGCTTATGGATGAAGCTTTCGGCTTCAGGATAAAATCATTCAGCGATGCGGCAGAGTTCCGGCAGCTTGTCAGTTCGGCGAAGCCTTCCTTTACCGTTTCGGGCACGGTTAATTTCATGTCGTGCAACAATACCACCTGCTCACCTCCGAAAGATGTTGAGTTCTCGGTGAGCATTGGAGAAACCAGAGTATCAGCTTCAACGAATGATACAGGAACGATAACTGAAGGTACTGAGGGTATAAAGCAGGGAGGAGGTCTGCTCAAGTTCTTTCTTATCTCGCTGCTGGCCGGATTTGCCGGAGTTCTTACTCCATGCGTTTTCCCCATGATCCCGATGACTGTGGCTTTCTTTTCCCAGGGTTCGGAGAACAGGGCCAAATCGGTAATCAAGGCGCTGATTTTCGGGTTTTCAATTGTACTGATATATTCTCTCCTTGGAGTGATTGTGTCGCTCACAAGTGCCGGTGCGGGATTTGCCAACACTCTCAGCACCCACTGGATACCAAACCTCCTGTTTTTTGCCCTCTTTGTGGTTTTTGCTGTATCATTCTTCGGAGCTTTCGAGATTGTGCTGCCCAACAAATGGGTTTCAGGAGCCGATTCACGGGTTGACAGGGGAGGTCTTATAGCTTCCTTCTTTATGGGATTGACAACGGTTATAGTGTCATTTTCATGTACCGGTCCGATAGTCGGTGCCCTTCTTGTTGAGGCCGCCTCTGGTGATGTGCTGAGGCCTACAATCGGAATGCTGGGATATGGTCTTGCATTTGCTCTTCCTTTTACAATCTTTGCCTTGTTCCCCTCTGTAATGAGCAAGATGCCGAAGTCGGGAGGATGGCTGAACTCGGTAAAGGTAGTGCTGGGTTTCATTATGCTCGCCTTCAGTCTTAAATTCCTGATGACCATCGACACGGTTTATTCATTCAGGCTTCTTTCGAGGGATATATACCTTGCAATCTGGATAGTCCTATTCAGCCTGATGGGGCTGTATCTGATGGGGAAACTCAAATTCAGGCACGACAGTGAGATACCTTATATCGGAACCTTCCGGATCTTTCTCATAATCGCGGTTTTTTCGTTTGTGGTTTATATGATTCCGGGACTTTTCGGGGCACCGCTTAAAGGCCTTTCATCGCTTCTGCCTTCTCCGCAAACATCAGGACTCAACCTGTCGGCGATACAGGCTGGAAGCAATATGCCTGCCACCCCTCAATCCATGTTTATAAGCTCCAGTGAGCTTTGTTCAGAACCTCTCTACGATGATATCTTTGAGATGCCGCTCGGACTGACCGGCTATTTCGACTTTGAACAGGGGTTGCAGTGTGCCCGTGAACAGGGGAAACCCGCCCTGATCGATTTCAAAGGCCATGCCTGCGCCAACTGTAAGGTTATGGAAGCAAGAGTCTGGTCAGATCCTGAAGTGCTGGAAAGGCTCAGGAATAATTTCGTGATAATTGCACTTTATGCCGATGACAGGACAGAGCTTCCGGAAAGTAAATGGATAACTTCAACCGTTGACGGAAAGGTGAAAAAGACAATAGGGAAGATCAATGAGGATCTGGAGATATCCAGATTCAAGACAAATGCCCTTCCGCTTTATGTGATCGTCGATCACGAGGGGAATCCGCTTAATCAGCCCATGCCCACAAATCTCAATGTTGAGGAATATAAAAAGTGGCTGGATGATGGTCTGGCCAGGTTTAAGGCGAAGTAGGATTACCGGCTGTCCGGATTATCTGACATAGACATTCCCTCTGGTGGCATCGATCTTCAGCCGGCTTCTGCCTGTGCTCGTGCCAATCTTACCGGTAAGGAGGTATTCTTTCCTGTTTTCGTTTACGGTTTCTTTTTCGGCCCTGGTTTTATTGTCAGGAAGGACCACAAATGCGTTGACCTGCCTTATTTCATAATCATAGGAGGCAGAGGGTTCGAAATTTGCCTTTATGTCGGCGTTGGCTGATTTAATAACCATGTTGTCAAACCTCCCATTTATCCTCTCAATATCGAAGCTTCCGAATTTCAGGTCAATGTCAGCCGCAGTCACCAGGTATTCAATGCTGTAGTCGGTGAACCAGGAGACTCCTGTTATGGTTGAAACTTCACCTATGAAGAATTTGTCTTTCCGCGATTCGAACTCAACAATGCCTGCCTTACCCAGATCAAATCTCGATGATGTACTGCTAAGGTCAAGTTCATCGCTCCGGTCAATCTTTATTTTAGAGAATGATGTAATGATTTTTGCTGACCTTACCGAGCCAATCACGGCGTCGCCGAAATCCAGATTAAGCGCTGAAACACGGTTAAGGGTATTTGCCCTGAAATCACCGTTTGAAAGATCAATGGATACTGTTCCGGTGTTGTCTTCAGCGGATATGTCTCCAAACTGGTTTTTTATGTCGATGTCGACATAATCAGGTATATTGATGAAATAATTGATCCGTACCCTGGACTCATAATCGATTAACTTCCCGGTAAATTCCTTGAAGCTTTCGAGGAGAACGGTTGTCTCACGTTCGAAAACGGTCTCGGCCCTTACCAGTGATCCGGTTCCGGTTATACTAACATTTATGCCGGCGATTAATTTGTCGAGCCTGGTTCTGTCGGGGGCATAAGCCTCGATTTCAGCAGTGATATATGCAGAGTCCTTGTCCCAGGTCGAGATGTTAATGTCACCGTACCTGTTTATTACCTCAAGCTTTGTTTCACGCCCGACGGTGATGGATTTTGAAAAGCTCTTATTCGCTGATTCGTCCTGAGCGCCAAGCGGAATCACGAAATAAAGGAGGCAGGCAGCAATTGTGTAAACTGATTTCATTGTAGTTTGCAGGATTAAAAAAGGTAAAGAAACGAATAAAAGACGTTCTTAAAGGTCAGAATAAAGACGAATAAAAGCCACAAATGTTACAGGCAGGGTAGAAAGTTAACCTATTAATTTAAAAGAGGATTCCCTAAAATTGCAATTGAATCGGAATTTTGTTGCTTTATTTTAAAGAATAAATTAATTTTACACTTTGATTACCTGATCAAATTTATTGTAAAGGTATAAGCGTAAACAAAAAAACATTCAGGATACTTAAAGTAGGTTACTTTAGAAAGAAGCTTTTACTGTCCAAAAAGCAATTTTTCCATTCTTTTCATGGCTGCCCTGTCCGCCCGAACGCGGACAGGGTTTTTCTTGTTAAATAGTGTTAAATGCAGGTTATCAGAAAGTTTAATGTATCATTTTAAGTTATCTTGCATTTAGAAATGGTAATTGCCGACATATGAACAGAGTCATCTGTTTCACATTAATATTAATCCTGTTTCCGGCATGCACTGACAATGCAAGCCGGCTGGTCAGCCAGGCTGAAAAGATTCATGAGAAGACACTTACAGTGGACACCCATTGTGATACCCCGATAAATATCGCGAGATCAGACTTTGATCTTGGGATGAAGCATGCTGAGGGATGCATTGATTTTCCCAGAATGAAGGAAGGAGGACTTGATGCCGAATTCTTTGCCGTATTCACAAGCCAGGGTCCAAGGAATGACTCAGCGTATAACGCCATCTACGAATATGCGCTCGAGGTTCTGGACAAAGTACGGTCAAATGTGGAGCAATACCCCGATATGGCAGGTATTGCAACTTCCCCAGGGGATGCTTTACGGCTTAAGAAAGAGGGTAAGATTTCAGCTTTCATAGGTATAGAAAACGGCTATCCTATTGGATTGGATCTCAGCAGGGTAAAAGCTTTCTACAACAGGGGAGCAAGATACATAACGCTTTCACACACCAGGAACAATGATATCTGTGATTCCTCGACCGACCCCAGGGGGCCTGAACATGACGGCCTTTCTGAATTCGGAAAGAAGGTTGTGGCAGAGATGAACCGGCTCGGCATGATGGTCGATGTGTCTCACATCTCCGACAACGCATTCTATGACGTACTTGAAGTTTCGGAAGCCCCGGTTATTGCATCCCATTCATCCTGCAGGGCATTGTGCGAATCGCCCAGGAACCTTGATGATGACATGCTGCTTGCGCTGAGGGATAACGGAGGCGTTATACAGATTTGCATTCTGAGCGCTTATCTTAAGATACCCGATCCAAACCCGCAGCTTGATGCCAGGCTCAGGGAGTTCGCTGATAAATATGGTGATTTCGCCTTACTCGGGGAGGAAGAAAAGAAGATTGCCAGGGAAGAATACAGGGCAATCAAGGAAAGATATGAAAAGCTTGCCACTGTAAAGGATGTGGCGGATCATATTGATCATGTTGTTCAGGTTATCGGGATTGACCACGTCGGTATCGGCACCGACTTTGACGGCGGAGGGGGAGTGGAAGGATGCATGAGTGTGGCTGATATGAAGAATATCACTATTGAACTGCTGCAGAGAGGGTACAGCAAGTCAGATATTGCCAGAATATGGGGAGGCAATATTATGAGAGTAATGAAGGAGGCAGAGTCACTTAGGGAAGCTGCCCTTTAACGATCGTTTGTTCCAGACAACACAGCTTTTTTCTTCCGGTATCAGATATTTTTCACTCTTGAGAATCTCAGCAATTTAAGTAACCATCCGGGAAGGGGTTTATACCCCATTCTGTTTTTCAGGTTAACATACCATCCAAGCCGTTTTGATATCCTCATTTTATGCGACTCGACAAATTCCAGCAGAATTCCGTCGGGATCCTCGATATAGGCAAAATGGCCCGCGGCATCACCCATCTCAAAACTGTTTCCATTTCTTGAATCCATGCTGTCGACTACAAAAGGATACCCCAGGCTTGTGCAATGTTCTCTGAGTACATCCATTTCAAAAATGTCGAAACACAAATGTATGAATCCCGGATCGCCCCAGAACCGGTTTTGGTAAATCCTTTTACCTGGATTTCCCGGGGCACTTATCAGTTCTATGACGCTCTGTCCGAAGATTCTGCTGAAATAACCCGAAAATGGTTTAGTTCTTTTCAGAAGGACCCTTCGTAATTCTTTTTTCCCGCCCGGAAGCAATCCGAGATCGGGGAAATATCCTGTTTTGTCATAAACAACATGGTCGTAACCGAGTATATCCGAATATATCGAAAGCGATTTATCGATGTCAGTCACTCCGAGGATTGCCCCGTAGGAACCGCCGCTGATTTTTTTCTCGTTCATGAACCAGTTATTCCCTTCCACTATCTGAAACAGGTTACCAAAAGGATCCTTAACGAAGAAAGAAGGGTTTCCTGACGGATCATCGGCCGGCTCTCCGCTGAGAACGCAATCGTTGCTTTTATAAAAAGAATGTGCCTCACTTATATCCTTCACCTTGATCTTGCAAACAAGGATTCCGAGGTCTCCAAGGCTGATCTCTTCTTCTATCTGCACAGGCTTTCTTTCCTGGTACTGCCATACCTCGAATCCACCCCCGCTCTGGAGGTTGAGGGCAAGGATGGCATGCCTGCTCTGGGGAACGTTGCCGGTATAGGGAAGCATCAGATTGGCTTCTGTTTTATCATCGAAAATCCGGCAATCCATTCCAAACATCTTGCTGTACCATCTCCAGGCCTCTTTCAGATTCTTAACCCCTATCCCTATCTGCTGTATGCCCCCCAATTTGTAACCTTCTTTCATCTCCTTCAATACCTTTCTATCCTGTTAGTTTTTTACCTTGTCTGCGATCCTGAAAAAGAGCCATGGACATATCCTCCTGATGTAAAGCATGATAAGTTCACCTCTTCCAACCAGTATTTCTCTTTTATTTCTGATTATACCCCTGATTATTGTCCTTGCTGCCTGTTCAGGAAGTATTCCGTTTGCCTGACCGGCATCCATTTTCCCGTATTCCTCTCCTTCTTTGTTGAGCGCGTGCAAAGAGATGCCTGTTCTCACCCTTCCGGGTATTATGACGGATGTCCTGATCCTGTTTGCCTTGTTTTCAAGAAATAGTGTCTCAAAGAAACCGTGAAGAGCCTGTTTTGAGGCTGAGTAAGCTGATCTGAGAGGGAAGCCGAACCGGCCGGTTATACTGCTTGTTGCCACTATGTGACCCGATTTCCTGCTTAACATGTACGGCAATACAGCCTTGGTAAGGGCCACTGTGCCGAAGTAGTTGATTTCAAATATCTTCCTGTCGAGCCAGAGAGGTGTTTCCTCAATTCTCGATCGCTGGCTTATTCCGCCAATGTTAAGCAGGTAATCGATCTGTCCGAATGCGGAGATCTGATTTTCAACTATTTTATCTATCTCTGAAGTATCGGCAAGGTCAAAGGATTCGCAACTGACGGCATCCGGTCTGCCGCAAGCAAGCTTCACTCGTTCCAATCCTTCCGGATCATTTGATGAAGCAATCACCCTGGCGCCAAGACCGGCAAATTCATGGACAAGCGCTTCTCCAATGCCTGAAGATGCCCCCGTGATCCACACCACCTTATCATTGAAAATTGACTTCTTATTCATCTTTCAATTCTGACACGAGCGAGATGAGCTCATCATAGTTAAGCCTGAGGGCCGAAAAGTCCTTGTTTTTGTCCCTTAAATATTTCCTGACTCTGAATCCTCCGATGATTCTTCTCAGCAGCAGATTATAACTCCATGCGAAAAGGCCTGAAAGAGGAATTGCAATAAAAATCATTATCGCGAGCCACCATGGTGAAAATATGAGAAGGCACAGGATAAGATATACGGGCAGGAATATGAATGCCAGGGCAAATGATATTCCGAACCTCATCGTACTGTGAAATTGGGGATCTTTGGTTTTTTTGATCTGAAGTTCCGGAGGGGCAAAGAATGTCAGAGTAAAAATGTTGCCGAACAACCAGAGCGGGAATGTTGCCAGGAGCCCTGCCATTCCTGTCAGAAGCCAGCCCAGCGGATGTTTTTTCTTCTCAAGAAGCTTGTAGGTAACCTTCAGTTTTTCAGCCTGTTCTTTTACGCTCAGGCTGAGTGAGCATATACGATTCAATTTCTCAGGTTCGGTTGTCTTAAGCGAGTTGAGTTTGCTTATAAGATTCCGGTCGCGGTACAGTTTCGGGAATTTTATGTCGTCACTGTATTTCCCGTTGATAATGCTTCTCAGTTCGTCGATAGCCTCATAATCATCAACTGATTCTATATGCACCATCAGTTTTTTGATCTCCTCTGAAAGCCTTTCCTTGAGTTTGTTAATCGCTCTTTCGGGAGCTTCCCTGTAAAGCTGATGGTATTCGGATACCTCAATGGGCTTTCCGTAGACCACGGTAAGTACCTGCCTCGCTCTCCGGTAATTTGTGTACTCGATACCGACAGGGATTATTTTAATGTTCAGACCGAAGTTTTGAGCTTCCTCGGCCTGGAAGGCAACCCGGCATATTCCCTTTTTAAGCTGGCGAAGTCTCCTGAAACCGGCATGGTCGCCTTCCGGGAGTATTACAAGCCCGTTTTTGTTCCTGATGACATCAATTGTCTTGTGGAATATTTCATCATTTGATTTGAGTGCGCTGAATCCGTCACGAATCCTGTAAACAGGAAGCATTTTGATGAAATACAGAAAAGAGGCAATTATCTTTTTCCTGAAAATATCGGAACGGGCAAGGAAAATGGGCTGGCCGGAATGGGTAAAAACCACGGCCAGTGCATCCATCAGCGCATTCTGATGGATGGGAGCGAAAATAAGATGATGGTCAGGATCTATATTTTCGGTGCCGATTGTAATGACCTTCCTGTAATATATATTATCATGCCAGAAGCCGACTGTTTTTTTAAACAGAGTGTATCCGGCTGAGTATTCTTCAATATTCTCTTTTCCCATACAATCAGGTAATTGCAAAATCCCGGGAGGATGATACCTTGTTTTTCCTTTAAGATTAGCGCAATTTAGAAAAAATGAACAGTATAAAGTTCAAACGGTGAGTAATTTAATAATGTCAACCGGCAATAATACGTATTTATACCACCATGTCAGCAGGAATCACGATCATCAGTAAATCTGTCGAGATTTCTCCTTTCCTTTTTGGTAGGCCTTCCGAGTCCTTTTAGTCTGAATCCCGGGAAAGCGGAATGACTGATTTCAAGTTTTATCTTTTCCTGATCCGGGGTAAGGTCCTCTATGAAATTGCTGACCAGTTTTGCTGAAACCCTGTTCTCAATTGGTTTGATTACGCGGTAGGTGTATGTGACAGGAGGTTTTCGGACTGTAATTATCTCATTGCCTTCAACGATCCTGGATGGTTTTACCTGGATATTGTTTATTATAATCCTTCCCTTTCTGCATTCATCCGATGCCATGCTTCGGGTTTTGTACAGCCTGACGGACCAGAGGAATTTGTCAATGCGAACACTTGATATTTCAGGTTCAGGGTTCATTTGGTTCCTGATCTTTTTTCCCTTCTTCCTTTGTTTCCTTTTGGACAGGAAGTTTTGATGTACGGTTAAAAGCAGTCATGGTAAGTTCTGTTCCTATTGTGCCGAACGACCTGATCATGTCGATCACAATACTGATTCTTCCGCTCAGGAATTCTTTTTCCTCCTTGTTCCATTGGCCAAGAACGTAGTTGACCTGGCTGCCTTTTCTGAAACCATTGCCTATGCCTATCCTGATGCGTGTATATTCAGATGTTCCAAGAACCGAGTTTATATGGGCAAGTCCGTTGTGGCCTCCATCGCTTCCCTTGGGTCTCATTCTGATACTGCCAAGGGGGAGGGCGAGATCGTCAACTATTACTAGCAGGTTCTCAACAGGGATTTTCTCTTTATTAAGCCAGTATCTTACAGCATTTCCACTGAGATTCATATAGGTGGAAGGCTTGAGAAGAATGAAGGTCTTTCCCCTGTATGTGGTTTCGGCAGTTGATCCGTATCTCCTGTCGGAGAAGGTAACCCCCAAATCAGCAGCAAATGCATCAAGTATTGTAAAGCCTATATTATGACGGGTATCGCTGTACTCATCGCCAATATTACCCAGGCCAACTATCAGATATTTCATGTTGCCTGCCTGTTAGGAGAAGTTTTTTATTACTTCGATTTTCCTTCCCTGGAATCAGCGGCTGGTGCCGGTGCGGCTCCTTCTGCAGCTGCGCCTTCAGTTTTTCCGGCAGCCGTTTCACCCTCAGTACCTTCCTTGGCAACAACGCGCGATGTGGCTACTGAAAGAATAGTAGTGATTTTGGGATCAATCAGTTCAATGTTATCATATTTTAGATCACCAACCTTAACTGAATGGTTGATTTTGACATTGGTGATATCAATCGGGAGCGATTCGGGGATTTCGTTGGCCAGACCCCTTACCTTAAGATGTCTTTTCTTGATCCTGAGTTTACCGCCGGCCTTCACACCGACTGAATCGCCTGATATACTGATGGGCAGGCTTACTACAATTGGCTTTTTATCAAAGATCTCAACAAAATCAACATGAGTAATCTTGTCTGTAACCGGGTGGAACTGTATATCCTTCAACACCACCTTGTATTCCTTGCCGTCAAGGTCCAGATTGACCAGGTGGGCGTCGGGGGTGTAAACGAGATTCTTGAAATTGTTTTCGTGAGTATGAAAATGTACGTTATGCTCCTTGCCGTAGATCACGCACGGTACGTTTCCCTCTTTCCTTGTGTTCCTTGAGCTTTTTTTCCCGAGTTCGGTCCTGATGGAACCTTTGATTTCAATTGTCTTCATTGGAAATAAATTGTGTGCTACTCAGAGCTGCCTTTACAACATCTCCCCATTACACGTTAGACTTAAAAAATTGGCCTGCAAATATATTACAAAGGATTCAGAATACAAAATTCGTACTTATGGACTGATTCAGATTGACAGCCTGAATCGTATTTGCCAGGATTTCAGCTATTGACAGTACTTTTATTTTTGAGGATTTGTTCTCAAAGGGCACCGAATCCGTTACCACCAGTTCGGTGAGCGGGGAGTCTTCGATTCTCCTGACGGCATTTCCGGAAAGGATGGGATGAGTGGCAAAAGCACGGATGCTTTTGGCTCCCTTCTCATGGATCTTCTGTGAGGCAAGCGCCAGTGTTCCGGCTGTGTCGACCATATCGTCGATTATAACAACATTCCTGCCTTCCACATCTCCGAGAACCGACATCTCCTCGATAACGTTAGGCCTCTTTCTCAGTTTGTAGCAAAGGACCATCTCGGCCTGAAGATGCCTGGAATACGCATTGGCCCTTTTCGAACCTCCCATATCGGGAGCCGATACGGTCAGATTGCTGAGTTTCAGATTTTCAATATAGGGAGCAAAAATTGCCGATCCGTAGAGGTGGTCAACCGGTACATTGAAGAAACCCTGTATCTGGTCGGCGTGAAGATCCATTGTGATTATCCTGTCGACGCCGGCTGTCCCGAGCAGGTCGGATGATAATTTGGCTCCGATCGATACCCTCGGCCTGTCTTTTCTGTCCTGCCTTGCGAAACCATAATATGGTATAACCGCGATTACCTTGTATGCAGAAGCTCTTTTGGCAGCATCGATCATCAGCAAAAGTTCAAAAAGGTTGTCTGCAGGCGGATTGGTCGACTGAACGATAAATACCATGTCGCCCCTGACGGATTCATCGAAACATGGTTGAAATTCTCCGTCGCTGAACTCTGTGACCGAACTCTTTCCGAGCTCAATTCCCAGTTCGGCCGCAATCTTTCCTGCCAGGTGCCTCGAAGCTCTGCAGGAAAAAATCTTCATGGGTGCCTTACCGTACATCTACTGTATTTTTGAACGTTTACTACTGTGTTTTTGAGACTACAAAATTATAAATTCCCTGCGAGAACCCTACCCGTTTGAGAAATTCTTTATAGTTTCCTCAATGAATGAAAGAATCTCTTCCCTCCCTGTTCTTTTCACCGACGAAGAGATGAAGGCGGGAGGAAGGGAATCCCAGACCTTTAGCATTTCATTGTTATGGTTGTTAATTGTCTTTTCAATGGCATTCACGGAAATCTTGTCGGTTTTTGTGAATACCCTGGCAAAAGGAACCTGATTGATTCCCAGGAACTCCATGAAGGCAAGATCGGATTTCTGAGGTTCATGTCTCGAATCCAGAAGCACGAACAGGCAGGCAAGATTTTCTCTCTTAAGGATGTAATGTTCAGCTGATTTCACCCATTTTTCTCTCATGCCGGAGGATACTTTTGCATAGCCGTAACCTGGCAGATCCACCAGGAACCATGCCTCATTTATGAGAAAATGGTTGATAGTCCTTGTTTTTCCCGGATTGCCTGATATCTTGGCCAGCCTGGTAAACCCGGTCAGCATGTTGATCAGTGTTGATTTGCCTACATTGGAGCGGCCAATGAATGCGAATTCAGGCTTCACCGGTTCCGGGCACTGTTCAATCGTAGTACTGCTCCCGATAAATGAAGCTGAATGAATAATCATATTTCTGCCTGTATTATTTCAGATCGTTGTACGGAAGAGGAATCTTTTCGTATGTCAGGTAATTGTTGCCGTAATCGGTAAGTATGGCAGCAATAACTCCAACATAAGCCGGCTGGGGAGTGCCCGACTTCTTCAGATCGAGCCAGGTCTTGCCGTTCACGGCCGGTATCAGCTTGCACACTGCGGTATCAAAGACTCCGTTAGCGAACTCACCACGGTAGAATTTCACATTCCTTTTCTCATCGGTAATGCCCAGGTTGATCCTTACCTTTCCTGAAGCCGCGTAATTATCGTCGATTGTATAAACTATCCCGGGATAATTCTTCTGCAATCTTCCGTTTCTGTCGTATTCCTCAAGCCCGGGGGTTCTCAGTCCCTTGTTGAAGCTCAGTTTTGCCCTGACCTCTCCGGAACGATAGTACTGGACCTGGGTTCCGTGAATGGTGTCATGCCTGTAAGGTGTTGAACGGAAAACCTGACCTTCGAGGTAATACTTCCTTGCCGAATCCTCACGGATTCCGTTCTCATACCAGAAGGTTTGATTCAGCTGCCCTCCCTTGTAGTAGGTCTTTGTTTCCCCGTTGAGGATACCATTCTCAAATGTAGATTCCTTAACCAGTACATCGCGGCTGAAATATTGCTTGATTCCGGTGAAACCGGTATCGGGAATAGAAGTGTTATCATTGGCAGCATCCGGGGCGTTTTTTGAAGATCCCCTGTTGCCGCATCCTGCCGCTAACAGCAGAAAAAGCATTATTAGAAGGTGACTCGAAGCTTTTACCATGATTCTTTTCATTAAGGTTTGTTATGGTCGTTCTGGTTTATATATATTTCCAGCAGACTGGCATCGGGTTCGGGGATAAGCTCAACGTCGGTGATTGAAGCCGGAATAAGAATTGTCTCTCCCCTTGTTACCGTTTCGGATCCGGAATCCCAGCTGATTTTAAACCTGCCGCCGGTGCACATATAGACAACGAATGAATCAATCAGGTTGTAATCCCTTTTAATGCGTGTGCTGAAGCTTATTATACTGGTATCAAAATATTCGCATCTGACAAGATTCGAAGGTTTGTTGTACACTGCTTCATTTGTGATTTTTCCCGTTCCTGTCTGTGCAAAGTCAATTGCATCGAGGGCCAGGTCGGTGTGGAGCTCCCTCGGTCTTCCTTCATTATCTTTTCTCCCCCAGTCATAAATCCTGTAGGTGATATCCGATGTTTGCTGGATTTCAGCAAGGACAATGCCGGCTCCGATAGCATGTATTCTTCCGGCAGGGGTGAAAAAAGTATCTCCCGGTATTGCAGGTTCTGAATTCAGAAGTTCGCCTATTCTGCCTGTGTTTACCGCATCAATATAGGATTCGCGTGATACCCGTAAGGAGAAACCGGTATATATGCGGGCTCCGTTTTCGCTTTGAAGGATGTGCCACAATTCGGTCTTTCCATAGGCATTATGACGTTCCCTGGCCAGATCATCGCCCGGATGCACCTGAACAGACAGGTCATCCCTGGCTTCAATAAGCTTTATGAGCAGCGGGAATTCATAACCGAACTTTTCATACACCGATTCACCTGTAATGTCGCCCATGTATACCTCAATAATCTCCTCAATGTTGTTTCCGGCAAGAAATCCGTTGCTGACGACAGAAAGATTTCCTGAAACAGCCGAGATTTCCCAGCTTTCGCCTATATTTTTAAGATTTCCCTGTTTTTTCCCGTAGTTTTCAGCAAGCGACTTTCCTCCCCAGATCTTTTCTTTCAGGATAGGTTCAAATTTCAGAGGATATAATTCCGACATCAGTGCAATTTGTTATTTTTGAGACATCTTATTATTGACAAAAATAGTAATAAATGCTGATAGTGGGTATAGCAGGAGGAACCGGATCGGGAAAAACGACCGTTGTGAAAAAGGTTATGGAGAAGTTCCCCAGCGAACAGGTGGTAGTCATTCCCCAGGATGCTTATTACAAGGATAATGGACATATTCCTCTTGAAGAAAGGCAGAAAATCAATTTCGATCATCCCGATTCCCTCGAGTTTACTCTGCTGATCGATCATCTGGAAAAGCTCAGGGAAGGACAAACCATTGAGATGCCGGTATATTCGTATCTGACATGTCTCAGGTCGAAGGAGACGATCCCCGTTAAGCCCGCCAGGGTGGTAATTGTCGAGGGAATAATGATTCTGTGCGACAGCAGGCTGAGGGATATGTTCGATATTAAGGTTTTTGTTGATGCTGATGCCGACGACCGTCTTGGAAGAGTAATCCAGCGCGACATTGTTGAGCGTGGCCGTTCGTTGATGGTAGTTCTTGAACGTTACCATGAGACGGTGAAACCATCACATCTGCAGTTCATTGAGCCTTCAAAGAGGTATGCCGATATTATTATTCCCGGCGGGGGTGACAACCAGGTGGGCATCGAGGTCCTTGTTTCAATTATCGAAAAACATCTTTTGGAAGAATAATCATCAACCAGCTAATGCATAATGTATTACAGGCGATAGACGATGTACCTGAAATCGATGCTGCAAGCTGTTTGCCGCGCACTGTAACCAGATACTGAGGGAAGGATGTTCTGACTGTTGCACGCGTCCTCTTCAGGTTCATGAACCTGCCGGAAATAGAAGAGGACAAGGTTGAATCGGTGACTCTGTTCTGATCAGTTGTTGCCTGTGAGTTCCAGAAACGATTTTCTGACTGCCTCAGGGTTGTCTGAATGGATCCAGTGCCCGGCGCCGGGTATTGTTACGAATTCTGCACCGGGAAACAGGGTCCTGATCCCGGAATAATCGCTTTCGGCAATGTAATCTGAATTCTCGCCTTTGAGAAACAGCACCGGGAAACCGCTTACTTCCCTGTAATCGGATTTTCCCAACTTAATCCCCCGGATTATTTCCCCCAGGCTAAGTTTAAGAATAGGTACGTTTAGCTTCCAGGCGAATGAATCTTCCGGCAGCCTCCTGAGATTCTTCATTATAAATCCCCTTACACCTGGTGAACTTATCTTTTGTGAAAGGATGGCTTCAATCTCTTCGCGCGACTTCTTTCCTTTAAGGTCGACCGACAGGATTGAATCAAGAATTTCCGAATGAGCGGAATACGCAGCAGAGTATTTTTCATTGGTAGAAACAGGCGGGATATCACCAACAATAAGTCCATAAAGTTTTTCAGGCCAGCTCAATGCAAAGGCCATCGCTGTTCTCCCTCCCATGCTGTGACCGGCCAGGAAAAACTTTTCCAGGCCGAGGTCCTGGGTCAGTTCGTAGAGATCTTCCTTCATCGATCTATAATCATGAACATCGTTGTGTGGTGATTGACCATGATTTCTCTGATCGGGAAGATAAACGGTGAACCTGTCGCTGATGCTTTTTGCCAGCGATACCCAGTTGTCGGATGATCCATAAAGGCCATGAAGGATTATGAGAGGCGGGCCGGAACCATATTTTCTGAAGAAAAGCTTCATTGGCCTGGTCAGTCGGACAATTGCCTTTTGTACATCCGGATTGTGTTCTCCAGTCCCAGGTAAAGTGCGTCAGCTATAAGGGCATGGCCGATTGAGACTTCTTCCAGCCATGGGATATTCTGGTGGAAGTACCTTAGATTATCAAGATTCAGGTCGTGGCCGGCGTTTACTCCCAGTCCGGCATCGCGTGCAATCTGAGCGGCGGCGATGAATGGTCCGATTGCCCCGGGTGCATTGGTGTTGAAAAGGGTGGCATAGGGTTCGGTGTAAAGTTCAACCCTGTCGGTTCCTGTCAGCGCAGCGCTTCCGACATTTGAAGGAGTTGTGTCAACGAAAAGGGAAGTTCTTATCCCATCCTTTTTAAAGGTGGAGATCACATCCTTCAGGAATAGCATGTATCTCGGAATATCCCATCCGGCATTTGAGGTTATGGCATCATGTGCATCGGGCACAAGGGTTACCTGGTCGGGTTTCACAGCCAGGACAAGGTCAATGAATTTGTCAGACGGATAGCCTTCAATGTTGAATTCGGTCTTGATTACAGGTCTTAATTCAAGAACATCCCTGTATCTGATGTGCCGTTCGTCGGGGCGTGGATGCACAGTAATGCCATCGGCTCCAAATAGTTCACAGTTTATTGCAGCCGTTTTTACGTTAGGGATGTTCCCACCCCGTGCATTTCTGAGGGTGGCTATCTTGTTGATGTTAACACTGAGTCTTGTCATAATAAATAAGGTGATTATGCGTATGTAATCTTATACAAAAATACAACAACTCTCTTTTTTTTCTAACTTTAGGTGAAATTAAAAAGGAGAGCCGGCAAATATGGTTGCAAAAGATCTGATATCGGAAGTGATACCCGCGTTGAGAACGTCTGATACAGGTCAGACTGCCCTCAACTGGATGGAAATATTCAGGATTTCTCATCTGCCGATAGTCAATAACCTCGATTTCCTCGGTCTGATTTCCGACACCGACATATACGACATGAACCAGCCGGAAGAGCCGATAGGTAATCATTCCCTCACCCTCCTTAAACCTTACGTCACTACCGAACAGCATCTTTTTGAAGTCATCGGGCTGTCTTCACGGCTTAACCTCAGCGTTGTTCCGGTTCTTGATGATAAGATGCACTATAAGGGATTAATAACAACGTCGGAACTCGTCAGGTATCTTGCAGGTATTTCTTCTATGGATCAGCAGGGCGGCATAATTGTTCTGGATCTCATTGAAAGGGATTATTCCCTTTCCCAGATTGCACAGATTGTGGAAGGCAACAATGTGAAGGTACTGAGCATGTATGTAACTTCCCCGCCCGACTCCACGAAGCTGGAAGTGACCATTAAAGTGAATACAAATGACCTGACCTCGGTAATCAGGACGTTTGAAAGGTACAATTATGATGTTAAAACGTGGATCACGTCAGACGATTCAATGGATAAATTTTACTCGGAACGCTTCGATCTTCTTATGAAATACATGAATATCTGAATCATGCTTGAGAGAGTCGCCATTTATTGTAAAGAGAACAAACCCAGGACGGTTGAGGGAGTGAACAGGCTGATCGGGGAGTTTTGCAGGAAAGGTATAAGGATTTACCTGCATCAGAATACAGGCAGTGTTGTTTCGTGCGGGGAGAGTGAACCTTTTGAAAGGTTTAACGACCTTGGCAGTCTGAAGGAACTGCCCGACCTGGTACTCAGCGTAGGCGGCGACGGCACCTTCCTTGAAACCATGCTCAAAGTGAGAGATTTCGGAATTCCTATTGCCGGGGTTAACACGGGAAGGATGGGCTTTCTGGCAAACATACCGGAGGATGAAATAGGGCATTCAATCGATCTTCTCCATAACGGCGAATACCAGGTGATTGAAAGATCGCTCCTTGAGATCAGGAAACCCCGTGATATTTTTGCGCCGGGCGATTCCACCGCCCTTAATGAAGTTACAATCCAGAAAGCTGACCCCAGCATGATCACCATTCACGTTCATGTTGATGATGCCTACCTGAATACTTACTGGGCTGACGGACTGATAGTATCTACGGCAACAGGTTCCACGGCCTATAACCTGAGTGTCGGAGGACCTATCCTGTCGCCAGAGGATGAAAGCATTATTATCTCTCCTATATCACCGCACAATCTGACCATCCGGCCTATTGTGATCTCAGGGGAGAGCAACCTCAGGATGGTAGTTGAAGGGAGGAGCGCTGATTATATGGCTACATGTGACTTCAGATCGCACAGACTTCCTTTCAGTGAGGAGATTGTAATATCGCGGTCGGATGAAAAACTGAAAACGGTTATGCTCAAAGGGATCGATTTTTACAGCACTTTAAGGAACAGGCTCATGTGGGGCGCCGACAGGAGAAACTAAATTACCTTTATTAAAACACGCTGAATAATTTTAGATTATTATATTTGTATCAGCAATTTAATTCAAACTATAATGAAACGATCACTTTTCGTCGTCGTAATATTTTGTTTTGCGGTCCAGTTATCAGATGCCCAGCTATGGAAACTGAGAAGATGGGAAGCCCAGCTTGGGATCGGTCCCTCATTCTCGTTTCCTGATATCGGTGGTTATACCCATGGCGAAAATATGCTTGGATTCAAGGATTTAAGCTATCGGCAGACGAGATTTGACATAAACGGAAACTTAAGGTACCGGCTTGGAAGAACTGCGAACCTCAGGGCAAGCATGACTTACGCCAGTCTCCATGCGATTGATGAGAGGGGTTCGAATGAAAACAGGGATTATGAAGCTGTTACAAATTTGTTTGAACCTGCCCTTCTGGGCGAGTTTTATTTCATAAAGAACAAGTACGAAAGCAGTTACCTTTTTCTGAAAGGGAAAAGCCTGTGGGCAATGCTGTCTTCGCTCGATTTCTATGCCTTTGCAGGAGTGGGAGGGGCCGCTTACTCGGTTAATCCAAATAATGCTTTGGAACAAAGAGAAATAATTCAGCCGGGAACCACTGACTTCAAAGGCTTTGCACTTGTTATCCCGGCCGGTTTCGGAACCACCCTGATCTATAATCCCAATCTCAATTTCGGTGTTGAATTCAGCGGTAGATGGGCCAATACCGATTTTATCGACGGGTTTGATCCGCCGGTGGTGTCGAAAGTAAACGACAAGTACTATTTCCTTAATTTTACCGTTACCTATAAGTTGAAAACAACTGCCAAGGGGCTTCCTTCTTTCAGATGATCTTACTCTGAATACGATTGGATGAAGAAATTAACGGTCATTCTTTTTTTTACGATATTGTCATTTTCCGTATCAGCACAGAGAAGTGCTGATTATGGGATTTATGGAGGTGTTACATCATATCTTGGTGACATAAACCCAGGTCGTATATTATATCGTCCTCTACCTGCGGGAGGATTGTTTTACAGATATAATCTCCATCCAAGACAATCAATTCGGGCAAACCTCTTAATGGGAGGTCTTAAGGGTTATGACTCTGACTTTAATAATTCGTTTCAATTAGCACGCAATAGTAAATTTAAGGGATTTGTAGTTGAAGGGGCTTTTCAATTTGAATTTAATTTTCTTCCTTATTCAACCCAGGGTAAAAAATGGAATTTTACACCTTATTTTGCTGCAGGAGCAGGGTATTCTTATTTAAATATTGACTCTTTAATTTGGGATCCACTTAATGAATCTTATGAGGATGTTATTCCAATAACTGGATTTAAGCCTATCATACCTTTCTCTGTTGGATTAAAAGTAAATATTGCAAAAAATCTTGGTCTTGAAGTCGAATATGGTTTTCGTAAGACTTTTTATGATAACTTTGACGGCTTAACGGAAAATATAGATCCGCAACACAAGAATAAGGCATGGCTTCACAACAACGACTGGTACTCTTTTGCAGGTGTGGCGTTTACCTGGAAGATCTACAACAAGCTTGTACGATGTCCTGCATTTAATGATGTTGATGCACCAAGACGACGCTGAATCATGTCCCTTTCAGAAGAGATCAATACTGACAGACTGCCCGAACACATAGCAATAATAATGGATGGCAACGGACGATGGGCCAGGCAAAGGGGCTTGGACAGGATTTTCGGCCATCATCAGGGTGTTAAGGCATTGCGGGAGGTAATAGAGGCTTCAGCCGAACTCAGGCTGGGATATCTTACCGTGTATGCTTTCTCAACTGAAAACTGGGGAAGACCCGATGAAGAGGTATCAGCTCTGATGGGAATTATAGTAGAGTCACTCAACAGCGAGACCGATACACTCATCAAAAACAATATCAGGCTTTCTGCAATAGGCGATACCGACAGGCTTGCCACTGACGTGAGGAAAAGGCTGATGGAGACAATAAATCTGACATCCGGCGCCACCGGGCTGAACCTGATTGTTGCCATGAGTTACAGCTCGAGGTGGGAAATGACTGAGGCTGCCAAAAAACTGGCTTCCGATATTTCAGCCGGCCGGATTGGTCCGGAATCGGTTACCGAGTTCAACTTCAGCAGCTATATGGCCACCGCCGGAGTTCCCGACCCCGAATTGATGATCAGGACAAGCGGGGAGATGAGGATAAGTAACTTCCTTCTGTGGCAGATGGCCTATACAGAATTCTATTTTACAGATGTACTTTGGCCCGATTTTGGTAAGGAGGAACTTTACAAGGCCATAATTGACTTCCAGAAGAGAGAGAGAAGGTTTGGGAAGACTAGTGAACAACTTTTGGACAAATGACGATATGAAGGTGATTGACAGACTAAAGGGGATATTGCTGACAGTAATTTTAATCCTGTTGAGTTCGGCCGCCAGCTCACAGGAACAAGCCGGTGTAATAGATTATTCCACATCCGATGATTACATTATCGGCGGGGTTTCCATCTCGGGGGTCAGATTCCTCGATACCAATGCTCTGATTGGAATATCAGGCCTGAGAATTAACCAGGAAGTGTCTGTGCCTGGCGAGGCAATAACTAACGCCGTCAGGAAACTGTGGCAGCAGGGCCTTTTCTCGGATGTGAGGGTAACCATTGTAAAGAGGCAGGCAGATACAATTTATCTTGACATCGCCCTTCAGGAAAGACCCAGGATTTCTTCAATAAGGTATAATGGTCTCAAGACTTCGGAAACAACCGACCTGAGCGAAAAGATCAATATGCCGGTTGGCTCCCAGCTTACAAGTCACCAGCTCGAGAAAACCCGCAAGATTATCACCGATTTCTTCGTTGAAAAGGGATTTCTGAACACAACGGTTGAATTTATTCAGAAAGACGATCCCGACCAGCCAAATAACGTAATTCTTACTGTTGATGTCGACAAGAAGGAAAAAGTGAAGATTGAAGAAATCACCTTTGTCGGAAATGATAATTTTTCATCCCGGCAGCTGCGCCGGAAGATGAAGAATACGAAAATGAAAAAAATGAATTTTCTGAAGGCCTCAAAATTCATTTCCGACAAGTATGATGAGGATAAGGACAATCTGTACACATTTTATAACGATAACGGCTACAAGGATTTCAAGATCCTTGGCGATTCACTCTATCCCCTCACCGAAAACCGTGTCGGCCTTGCCATAATGATTGATGAAGGGAAACAATACTTTCTCAGGGATATCAAATGGGTAGGGAACAGTGTTTACAGGGCCGAAGACCTTGCAAGGGTTCTGAATATCGAGAAAGGATCAGTTTATAACATGTCTCATTTCGATGACAGGCTTAACGGAGCTGGCGGTGCGCAGGATGCGGTGAGTTCCCTTTACCAGGATCAGGGTTACCTTTTCTCCAGGCTGGTTCCTGTCGAAGCAAAGGTCGAAAATGATTCAGTCGATCTGGAGGTCAGGATATATGAAGGTGATCAGGCCTATCTCAATAATATAATCATTACCGGAAATACAAGAACCAACGAGCATATCGCCCGGCGTGAACTCTACACCCTTCCCGGGGACCTTTTCAGCAAGAACGCTATCATGAGGTCGATGAGACAGCTTGGTGTGATCGGTCATTTTGATCCTGAAAAGATTAGCCCTAATGTGGTACCAGACCCGGCTAACGGAACTGTCGACCTTCATTACAAGCTGGAGGAGAGAGCGAATGATCAGTTTGAAATATCCGGTGGCTGGGGAGCGGGAATGCTTGTCGGATCAGTCGGCGTCCATTTCAATAATTTCTCCATGAGAAATTTCCTGAATCTAAAGGAGTGGAAGCCTTATCCTTCGGGCGATGGCCAGTCGCTCAGTATCCGGGCCCAGTCGAACGGACGCCTTTATCAGTCCTATAACCTTTCGTTCATGGAGCCATGGCTGGGAGGAAACAAGGCAAATTCCTTTTCGGTTTCAGTATACCGGTCGCTTATGACAAACGGCAGGAAGAAGAGTGACAGCAATTTCCAGTCGATGCTTACGAACGGAGCATCAATCGGCCTTGGGAAACGACTCGAATGGCCTGATGATTTCTTCTCCCTTTCCGGAGAAATAAATTACCAGAGGTACAGGCTCAACGATTTCACATATTATCACTTCCTGTTTTCCGACGGAGTGTCGAATATGCTTACCTTGTCGACAAAGCTTACGAGATATTCAACGGGTCCGAACCTCATTTATCCGACCAACGGATCCACTTTTACCCTTTCACTGCAGGCAACCCCGCCATTTTCCCTTATCAGCGGCAGGAACATGGTCGGACTTGAAGACAGGGAAAAATACAAATGGATAGAATTTCACAAATGGGTGTTCAAGGCCGATTATTTCCATCCCATCACAACGGATGATAAGCTGGTACTTAACACAAGATTTTCATTCGGTTATCTCGGACATTACAACAAGGATATCGGACCTTCACCATTTGAAAACTTCTATCTTGGAGGAAGCGGCATGACAGGTTACAGTCTTTACGGACGTGAGATAATCGCCTTAAGGGGTTATACCGACGGTTCGGTAACCCCTACAGATCCGGGGTCAGGTTCTCCCACGGGGAACGTTTATTCGAAATTCACACTTGAACTCAGATACCCGGTTTCACTGAACCAGCAGGCTACAATCTATGGCCTGGCCTTCCTTGAGGCCGGAAAAGCCTGGACCGAAATCAGGCAGTATAATCCGTTAAGGATGAACAGGGCTGCAGGTATAGGTGTCAGGGCCAACCTGCCTATGTTCGGACTCCTGGGAGTTGACTGGGGGTATGGATTTGATCCCGTCGATGATCCCATACAGTTCCCTGACGCCAACAAAGGACAATTTAGTTTCACGATAGGTCAGCAGTTTTAATCATTAATTTTATCAGTTATGAAAAGAATAGGTTTAGTCATGATCCTTGCATTCCTGACTGCGGCTTTTGCCTCAGCTCAGAAATATGGATTTGTCGATTCAGATTATATAAGGAAGAATATTCCTTCTTTTAATCAGGCCCAGGAACAACTTGACAATCTCTCAAAACAATGGGAGAAAGAGATTTCCGACGGTTATGCGGTTGTTGATCAGATGTACAAATCTTATCAGAACGATGTGGTGCTTCTTTCACAGGACATGAAGGCGAAAAGGGAAGAGGCGATTGTAAATAAGGAAAGGGAAGTGAAGGACTTGCAGAACAAGTATTTCGGTGTTGAGGGAGAACTTTTCAAGAAACGGGAAGAACTTGTTAAACCGATCCAGGATGAAATTCTGAAGGCGATCAAAACAATAGCGGCCGAAGGAAGCTACGCTGCTGTTTTTGACACGGCTGCCGGAGGCAATATTCTCTTCGCCAATCCTAAATTTGACATTAGCGATCAGGTACTTGAGAAATTAGGTTATAAAAATTAATTAGTTATTTTTGCATCATCATTTTAAAAATCAAATCAGAATGAAAAGAATTATAGGAACCCTTGCAGTTATATTTATTGCAGCTTTTATCGGACAGAGCGCTTTTTCACAGAATTTGAAATTTGGACATATTAATCGTACCGAACTCATTCAGGCCATGCCGGAATATGACTCTGCGATTGTAACTCTTGAAAAACTGAATACTGAGTTAACCAACACGGCTGAATTGCTTCAGGTTGAACTTAACAACAAGTATGAAAACTACCTGAAGGAAAGCAAGAATCTGACCGATCTGGTACGTCAGACCAAGGAACAGGAACTTAATGATTCGCAGAGGAGACTTACTGAATTCCAGACAAATGCACAGACCACCATGCAGGAAAAGCAGGTAGAACTCTTCACCCCGATAACCCAGAAAGCCGATAAGGCAATTAAGGATGTTGGAAAGGAAAACGGCTTCGTTTATGTCTTTGACACTTCAATTGGCGCCATCACCTATTTTGATGAGGCAAAAAGCACCAACGTCCTGCCACTTGCAAAAACGAAACTTGGGATTAAATAGCTCAGGCAAGAAATATAAGTGACCATCTGCGAACCGGCAGGTGGTCACTTTTTTAATAATTTACCCCGTGAAGGAACAACCTATCGGAATATTCGATTCGGGAGTCGGAGGACTCACCGTTGCAAATGCCATAAAACAGATACTCCCGGGAGAAAGCCTGGTTTACTTTGGCGACACCGCTCACCTGCCCTATGGAGACAAATCAGCTGAGGCCATCAGGTACTACTCGGGAAAGATCACTGAATTCCTGCTCGATCACAACGCGAAAGCGATTCTGGTTGCCTGCAATTCAGCCTCCGCATCTGCATTTGATACTCTGAAAAAAGAATTCCAGGACAGGGCCCCGATGATAGACGTGATAGATCCGGTTGTCGATTACCTTGCCACAAGGAATTTCAGAAAGGTCGGAGTGATTGGTACAAAAAGAACTATCAGCTCGGGTACATACGATGCAAAGATCAGGGAAAGAATACCCGGGACCCGGCTTGTGTCGATGGCCACCCCGCTTCTGGTTCCGATGATCGAGGAAGGATTCATTTTCGATGACATCAGCAATGCAATAATCCGAACCTATCTCTCGCACGACTCACTGAATGGCATAGAGGCACTTATTCTGGGCTGCACTCATTATCCGATAATCAGGAACCAGATAAGTAAATTCTTTAATTTCAATATTGAGGTTGTGGATTCAGCAAGGATAGTATCGATGATCCTGAGGGATACCCTGGAAAAGAACAATCTGCTGAATGATTCCGGCCGCGTCAGCGACCAGTTTTTTATATCGGATTATACTCCCTATTTTGAGAAAATAGCAAGGATGTTTTTCGAGGGCGAAATAAACCTGAGGAAAGCCGACATCTGGAGCTGATTTGTTAAATGAAAATCAGGTATTTGTAATAAGCCATGGGTATTAACTCCGGTGCCTGAATTTCATGGATAGGATACTTGGGCCAACATGATCAAAATCATACTATAATAGCAATATTTAGCTGATTTTTCGTTCTTTAATTAGTTACATTTGTCCGGTCCCGACAGTTAAAAATTCATAAGAAAGTACTCACTTTTAGTAATTTGCACGACATCATGCCAAAAAAATGCACAGTTATTGAAAAAGAAGATGTGGTTATCAGGTTTTCGGGCGATTCAGGCGATGGGATGCAGCTGACAGGTACCTTGTTTTCAGATACCGCAGCCATCTATGGAAATGACCTGACTACTTTTCCCGATTATCCGGCCGAGATCCGGGCTCCCCAGGGAACAGTGGGAGGTGTCTCGGGTTATCAGGTTCATCTTGGCCATTCTGTAATTTATACCCCGGGCGATTACGCCGACGTTCTGGTGGCAATGAATCCGGCGGCTGTAAGGGCCAATATCAAATGGACCAAATTCGGAGGTACTATAATAATCGATAAGGACAATTTCACAGAAAAGAATATAGAAAAAGCAGGTTATAAAACTGATCCTGTTATCGAGGATAACCTTGATCAGTATAATCTGATTGCAGCCCCGATTTCCTCGATGGTCAGGGAGGCCCTCAAAAACCTGAACCTCGACCCGAAAACCATTCTCCGGACCAAAAACATGTTTGCTCTCGGAATGGTCTACTGGCTTTTTGACCGTAAGCTTAAGTACACTGAACAGTTTTTTGAGAAGAAGTTCAGCAAGAAGCCCGAACTAATCGAGGCTAACAAGATTGCCCTTCGTGCCGGCTATTATTACGCCGAAACTATAGAAGCCCTGGCCCCGATAAGGATTAATCCCGCACCTATTGCCAAAGGACGGTACCGCAGTATTTCAGGAAATACCGCCACTGCATGGGGCTTGCTGGCTGCTGCAGAGAAGGCCGGACTCCAGCTGTTTATCGGATCTTATCCGATTACACCTGCAACGGGAATACTTGAAGAGCTTGCTGCCAGGAAAGACCTGGGAGTTAAAAGTTTTCAGGCGGAAGACGAAATAGCCGGAATCTGCGCCTCAATAGGCTCCAGTTTTGCCGGTATGCTTGCCGTCACTTCTACGTCAGGCCCCGGACTTGCTCTTAAGTCCGAAGCGATCGGGCTTGCGGTGATGACCGAGCTTCCCATTGTCATCATTGATGTACAGCGCGGAGGACCATCAACAGGGCTTCCCACCAAAACTGAACAGTCAGACCTCCTGCAGGCGCTTTTCGGCAGAAACGGAGAATGCCCGGTTGTGGTACTTGCCGCAAGCACCCCCACCGACTGCTTCACATATGCTTTCCAAGCAGCACGGATTGCTGTGGAGCATATGACTCCTGTAATCCTGCTTACTGACGGATATCTTGCAAACGGAACAGAACCGTGGAAAATACCTTCAATGAAAGACCTGCCGGACATCCATCCTCCCTATGCCTCAGAACAGGACCTCCCGTACGTCCCTTATAAAAGAGATCCTGAAAAACTGTCAAGATTCTGGGCTGTACCGGGGACACCAAATATGGAGCACAGAATCGGAGGACTTGAGAAAACAGTAAAAGGTACGGTTTCTTACGTGCCTGAAAACCATGAACTCATGGTTGGCTTCAGAGATCAGAAGGTGGCGCGGGTTGCAGCCAGGATACCCGATCTGAAAGTAAGCGGGGAGGAATCAGGCGACCTTCTGGTTGTCGGATGGGGAGGTTCGTACGGCTACCGCGTCATGGCAGTAAATGAACTACAGGCTGAGGGATACAAAATCAGCAACGTGACTTTCAACTATATCAATCCGCTTCCAGGTAATGTGAGGGATATTTTCAGCAAATTCAAGAAAATTGTAGTGTGCGAGCTTAACCTTGGCCAGTTTGCCAATTATCTCAGGATGAAATACCCTGAATTCCATTATGAACAGATAAATAAGGTGCAGGGACATCCTTTTACGATCAATGAGATCAAGGAACAGTGCTTAAAACTTTTGTAAAGCAGAGCTATGAACGAAACAATCACAAACAAGTTGACTCCGAAGGATTTCAAGAGCGATCAGGAAGTACGCTGGTGCCCAGGTTGCGGAGACCATGCAGTTCTCAATGCAGTGCAGAAAGCGCTCTCAGAACTGGGAATTCCAAAGGAAAAATTCGCCTTCATCTCGGGAATAGGCTGCTCATCGCGATTCCCCTATTATATGAATACCTATGGCTTCCACGGAATCCATGGACGCGCTTCTGCAATAGCCACCGGGGTCAAGATAGCAAATCCCGAACTTTCAGTCTGGCAGATAACAGGCGACGGCGATGCACTCGCAATCGGAGGGAATCACTTCATCCATGTTGTCAGACGAAATCTGGATATCAATATAATTCTGTTTAACAACGAAATATACGGGCTGACCAAAGGCCAGTATTCCCCGACATCCGACAAGGGACTTGTTACAAAAACATCACCGTTCGGAACCATCGAAGAGCCGTTTTCAGTTGGAGAACTGGTAATAGGGGCAAAAGGAAGATTCTTTGCCCGGACTGTCGATGCCAATGTTACCCTTTCTACCCAGATTTATATTGAAGCTGCAAGGCACAAAGGAGCTTCAGTTATTGAGGTGCTCCAGAACTGCGTGATTTTCAACGACGGGATTCATGAAAAGGTGACCGGCAAGGAGGTCAGAGATGACCGTACACTGATACTGAAGCATGGCAGGCCTGTGATCTTTGGAAAGGACAATGACAAAGGACTTATTCTCGAAGGATTGAAGCTGAAAGTGGTCAAAATCGGAGAGAATGGCATAACGGAAAATGATATTCTGGTTCATGATGCCGCCGAACCAAATCCGGGAATTCAGTATATGCTGGCAAATATGAAATATCCCGAATATCCTGTTGCACTCGGCGTTATCAGAGCTGTTCCGGGACCGACGTATGAAAAAGAGCTTGAAAACCAGATAGAACAGGTAAAAAGCAAATCCAAAATAAAAAATATGGACGACCTGCTCAACAGCGGATCGGTCTGGGATGCCTGATGAACCTTCACCGGGTCCTCATCCCGGATTTCTCATTTAATAACGCAGCATCCTGCATTTCTTGACAGGGATGGCAGAATTTTAGTAATTTTAAATTCTGATCCTATTAATTTTTGTCTGATGGATGCCAATACTCAATTAACACCCGAATTCAACCGGCTGGTGCATGAACAGAGGGAGCGACTTAAGGAACTCGGATGCATCAATCAGACAACCTATATCCTTAAGGAAAATAAACCGGTGGAGGAAACCCTTCAGCACATTGTTCTCCTTCTTCCCGCAGCATGGCAGTATCCCGAATATACTGTTGCCAGGATATCCTTTATGAACAAGCGGTTCGAGTCGCCTGATTTCAGGGAAACGGAATGGAGAATGACTCAGGAATTCAGCACAATTGATGAGGAGACCGGAATAATTGAGATCTTCTATACAAAGGAATTCAGGGAAGAATATGAAGGACCCTTTCTCAAGGAGGAGAGAGATCTTGTTATAAACATTGCCAGCCTTATCAATGGTTATATAAACAGTTACAGGGCCAGGGACATAATCCGGACCACCGGGTCGGTCCAGATGGAGGAAGATGATTACCAGACAGTGTCGAGCAAGAAGCTCCTTCAGAGATTCCTTGACAGGCATAATGCCGAGAGGGACGTGTTTCACGATCTTCAGCCCTTCAAGGTAAAGGAGATACTGCTCGTGGCAAACCTGTACGATGCTTATTCAATCGAAGGAGAAGGAAGGTTTGCCGACCACATCCTGGGGGAATACTTTCAGATGAGTATTACTTCCATTCCGAGAGTAACGGGGGTATCGAGCGAGGAGGAGGCATTCAACAGGCTCAGGGCCCGCCATTACGATCTTGTCATAATCATGATCGGTGTCGACAAGGAGGGTCCAATGGAGATGTGCAGGAAGATAAAGAACAAGTATCCTTACCTGCCGACTTATTTGCTGCTCAACAATTCCTCCGACATGGAATTCGCAAAGAGGCAGAAGGAAAAGGGTGTGCCTTTTGACAATTATTTTGTGTGGACCGGCGAATCAAAGGTGTTCTTTGCCATGGTATCGCAGCTCGAGGACAAGGTGAATGTCGAAAACGATACACAAAAAGGACTTACGGGGGTTATTCTTCTTGTTGAGGATTCGGCCGACTACTATTCAAGCTACCTCCCCATGCTTTACAGCCTGGTGATGGACCAGACAAAAAAGCTCATCCAGGATGTTTCCACCGATGAGCTTTACAAGGTACTTAAACTCAGAGCCCGGCCAAAAATACTGCTGGTTTCATCATGGGAAGCGGCAATAGTTGTTTTCAATAATTACCGCAATAACCTGCTCTGCGTTATTTCGGACATGGCTTTCCCTAAAGACGGGGAAATGAACGATAAGGCCGGATATGAGCTCATAAAACTTATCAAGTCATATCTTCCAAATCTGCCCACTGTCCTTCAGTCAGCAGATCCGGAAAATGCCAGGTATGCCTTTACCCTGAAATCCAATTTCATAAACAAGAATTCCGAAAGCCTGCTTCAGGACCTCAAGTCGTTCATAAATTATTATCTGGGGTTCGGTCATTTTGTTTACCGCGATAACAGCGGAAGGCAGATTGCCATTGCAAAATCGATGAAGGAGTTCGAGGCCTATCTTGAGACAATCCCTGAAGATTCCCTTGCATATCATGCCATGAAAAATCATTTCTCCCTCTGGCTTATGGCCAGGGGAGAAGTCAAGATTGCAAAATACATCAATCCGGTAAAGATTACCGATTTTGAGAACCTTAACCAGCTCAGGGAATTTCTTCTCAACATAATCCGTAAGCGGAGGAAGGAGCTGAATAAGGGAAGAGTAATTGTTTTCGAGGAATCCGCTATCATTGATGAGACGAACGTAGTATCTCTGTCACCGGGTTCACTTGGTGGAAAAGGGAGGGGACTGGCTTTCATAAATACCCTGATCTACAGCTTTGAGCTTGGAAGACTGATTCAGGGCATAAATGTCAAGACCCCCATAACGGCGATTATCGGGACGGATGAGTTTGACATGTTTATGGAGAGGAACCATCTGTGGCAGCTGGTAAAGGAGGAGAAGGACTTTGATGTTATACAGAAGGCTTTTGTCGGAGGCAGCCTGACCTATACCCTCGAAAAAAAGCTGAGAGTATTCGTAAGAAAGATGACCAGGCCTCTTGCCGTACGGTCATCAAGCCTTTTTGAAGATTCACAGAATCAGCCTTTTTCGGGGATATTCGGGACATATCTGCTGCCAAACAACAATCCCGAGCCGGATGTAAGGCTTAAGCAACTCGCGGATGCAATTAAACTGGTGTTTGCTTCTGTATATTCCAGGGATGCAAGAGGCTATTTTGAAGCTATTAATTATAAAATAGAGCTTGAAAAAATGGCTGTGGTGATTCAGGAGGTTGTAGGGAACAGGTATGAGGATGCCTTTTATCCGCATATCAGCGGATCGGCTCAGTCGTTCAATTTCTATCCTGTAGCCCACATGACTCCGGGTGACGGATTTGCGGTTGCAGCGCTTGGACTTGGCCAGTATGTGATGGAGGGGAATCTGGCCTACAGGTTCTCTCCTGCATATCCGACACTCGAAATAATATCGCAGAAAGATCTTTACAGGAATTCCCAGCTTTGGTTCTATGCAGTCGATATGTCGCTCAGGGAACTGAACCTTCTGGAAGGAGAAAACGCAGGGCTGCGAATGCTCGAAGTCAGCGATTCTGAACGCCATGGGACTTTGCAGCACATGGCTTCGGTTATGAACCCTGACAATGATACTATTACGCCGGGACTGGATTCCCCGGGCCCCAGGGTAGTTAACTTTGCCGACGTACTGAAATATAATTATGTGCCTCTTGCCCAGGCTCTGAAGACAGTACTCGAAGTTGTTTCAGAAGCCTGCGGGACACCTGTCGAAATAGAATATGCCGTCGATCTTAACAAGGATGAATCAGGGAATGCATCATTTTATCTTCTCCAAATTAAACCGATGCTGGGAATGGGAGCAGGCTACAGGATCGATCCCGACTCGATAGATGAGGGTAAACTGCTGCTTCTTACCCGTAAGAGTATGGGAAACGGGCTGGTAAATGATATTGCCGACATAGTCTTCATTGAACCCGAATTATTTGACAATAAGCTGACTGTAAGCATGGCGGATGAAATAGCCGCTGTAAACGAACAGATGGTAAGGGAGAACAGGAAATATATCCTGATTGGACCCGGCCGGTGGGGAAGCCGCGACAAATTTCTCGGGATCCCCGTTGTCTGGCCGCAGATATCGGGCGCAAGGGTTATTGTGGAAGTGGCTCTTACTGATTTCCACCCTGACGCCTCGCTGGGTTCTCACTTCTTCCATAACGTTACATCGATGAATGTAGGATATTTTTCAGTTGACCATGACTCGCGCCGGGATATCATTCACTGGGACAGAATAAGGGAGGGCCGGCTCATAGGAACAGGACATTTTTACCGGCATGTAAGGTTTGACAAACCGCTGACTGTCAGTATGGACGGGAAAAAGGGAATGGCAGTGATCTCTACGAATTGATAAAATCTCTATCCATGACGATTATTGAAGGCATACTTGATCTGCAGAAATACGATTTCACCGACACCTCGTTCGACCTTCTGATGCAGAAGAGGATTCGCCGGGTACTTATTATATGCAGTAACTACGATAATTATATGCTGGAGGAAGACGGGAGAATCGATGAACAGATTTTCAATGAGTATGTCTCCCTGAACCTCAAATACCCTCCGACATTCGTCCAGACCGATAACGCTGAAGATGCACTGAAGATACTTGAGAATGACAAAATCGACCTGGTCATATCAATGCTCAGCCTGAGGGGAACTGATGTGTTCGCAATGGCAAAAATGATAAAGGCCAGGTTTGAAAGCATCCCTGTAGTGGTGCTTACCTATTTCTCCAGGGAAGTTTCGCTCCGACTTGAGGGCGAAGATCTGAGTGCAATCGATTATGTTTTCTGCTGGCTGGGCGATGCCTCGCTGATCCTGGCTATAATCAAGCTGATCGAGGACAAGATGAACGCCGACTTCGATATAGAGAATATTGGAGTTCAGGCAATCATACTGGTTGAGAACTCAATAAGATATATTTCGTCGTACCTTCCCAGTCTTTACAGGATTGTTCTTCAGCAATCGATTGATTTTCAGAGAGAGGCATTGAATGAGCATCAACGGATGCTCAAAATGAGAGGCCGTCCGAAGATACTGCTTGCCAATAATTACAATGATGCCCTGGCGCTTTACAAGAGATACAAATACAATGTGCTGGGTTTGATCTCCGATATCAGTTACAAGAAAGATAATGTTGTTGATGAAAATGCCGGAATAGAGCTGTGCAAGGTAGTAATGGCCGATGATGATAAGGTCCCGTTCCTGATTCAGTCGTCAAGTCAGGTGCACAAGAAAATTGCTGAAGAACTCGGTGCCGGCTTTATCTACAAGTATTCAAAATCGCTGTCCCTCGAGCTTAGAAATTTTATTATCCAGAACCTTGCATTCGGCCCGTTTGTATTCAAGAATCCCGAAACAATGGAGCCGATAGCAATTGCCACTGACCTGCAAAGCCTTCAGCAAAAGCTGCTTACCATTCCTGATCAGACGCTCGAATATCATGCAACCAGGAACCATTTCTCCAAATGGCTCAATGCAAGGGCTCTGTTTCCGGTTGCCCAGTTGTTCAAGTACATCAGGAAGGAAGATTTTGACACCATGGATGAAATGCGGCGCTTCCTGTACGTGGCCATTTCCAGTTTCCGGCTTGGGAAGGGGAGGGGAGTAATAGCCAAATTCGACAAGAGCAGCTATGATGAGTACCAGTTGTTTTCGAGGATCGGCGATGCCTCGATTGGCGGTAAGGCAAGAGGTCTGGCGTTTATAAACAGGCTGATAAAGGAACATAAGCTATACAGTAAGCTGCCGGGGGTGCTTATCACAATACCCCGGACCGTGGTCCTGAGCACTGATATCTTCGATGAGTTCATGGATCATAATAACCTGTATTCGCTGGCTCTGTCAGACATTCCTGATGAGATGATTCTTGAAAGTTTTCTAAAGGCTGAGCTTCCGGCCAGGATTTATCAGGACTTTTACGCCTTCCTGGCAGTATCAAGGAACCATCCAATTGCAGTCAGATCTTCTAGTAAGCTCGAAGATTCACACTATCAGCCTTTTGCGGGTATTTACTCCACGTACATGATTCCCAGGCATCCCGATAACAAGATGATGGTTAAAATGATTTCTGATGCCATAAGGGAGGTTTATGCTTCGGTATTCTACAAGGCGAGCAAGGCATACATGACCGCGACGGCCAATGTGATCGATGAGGAAAAAATGGGGATTATTCTTCAGGAGGTCTGCGGTAACCGTCATGGCGATGTCTTCTATCCGACGCTTTCAGGGGTGGCCCGTTCAATAAATTATTATCCGATCGGATCGGAAAAGGCAGGCGATGGTATCGCAAACATTGCCTTCGGACTTGGGAAACACATTGTTGAGGGCGGCCAGTCTCTGAGGTTTTCACCCAGGCATTCAAAGAAGATACTTCAGCTTTCCTCCATAGAAACTGCGCTCAGGGATACACAGAAGGATTTCCGCGCCCTGGACCTGAGGACAGACAAATTTGTCCCTTCGACCGACGATGGCGTCAACATTCTCAAGCTCGGGGTGAATGATGTGACCAACGATGTTGCAATGAAGTATGTGGCATCTGCCTACGATTACAATAACAATATACTTCGCGACGGAATCAGTTTCGCGGGAAAGAGGATTATCACCTTCTCAAATATTCTGCAGCACAAGCTCTTCCCCCTGGCCGAGATACTCAATACCCTTCTCGACCTTGGGGAGTATGAAATGAATAATCCAATAGAAATTGAATTTGCTGCCAACCTTGAAACCCCGCCGGGAACCCCGAAAGTTTTCAATTTTCTTCAGATACGTCCCATAGTTCACACTGACGAAACTTCGGTAGTCAATCTGGCAGACATTAACCAGGGAGATTCAATCATCTGGTCGGAATCGGCCCTGGGAAACGGATTTTTTAAAGGAATAACAGATGTTGTCTATGTAAAGCCGGAGTCGTTTAATCCGGCCAGAAACAAGGAGATTGCTTCGGACATCGAAAAAATAAACAATGAGTTTGTTAAGCAGGGTACAGGATATGTGCTTATCGGACCAGGCAGGTGGGGTTCGACTGACCCATGGCTCGGCATACCTGTAAGATGGCCTCAGATATCGGCGGCAAGGATCATTGTGGAATCAGGCCTTAAAACATACCGCATCGATCCGAGTCAGGGAACCCATTTCTTCCAGAACCTGACATCGTTCAGGGTAGGATATTTTACAATCAACCCCTACATTAACGAGGGATCGTATGATGTTGAATTTCTTAACGGGATAAAAAGCAAATACGAGGATGAACACCTCCGGCATATTAAATTTGAAAAACCACTTGAGATAATGGTCGACGGCAAAACTCACAGGGGAGTGATTATGAAGCCGAGTCTGCAGTAACGTCCCTGCTTATCTTCCTTATAAGCCCCTGAAGCACATTACCGGGCCCCACTTCTGTAAAGGATACGGCTCCGTCCTCAATCATATTCCTGACTGTCTGCGTCCAGAGAACCGGAGATGTGAGCTGGGAAATGAGGCTGGACTTTATCACCTCAGGATCAGTTGATGGTTTACCTGTGAAATTCTGATAAACAGGACACACAGGCTGTTTAAATCCGGTGTTCAGAATGGCCTTCTCAAGCTCCATTCCGGCGGGCTCCATCAGGGGCGAATGGAAAGCTCCTCCTACAGCAAGTTTTACTGCCATTCTGGCCCCCAGGGACTTCAGTATTTCAACAGCTTTTTCTACCCCTTCGTTGGTTCCGGAAATCACTATCTGACCTGGGCAGTTATAGTTTGCCGGAACAACAATTGAATCTATTCCGGCACAAGTGTCTTCCACAATTTTATCGTCGAGACCTATTATCGCAGCCATGGTGGAGGGCGATGCTTCGCAGGCAAGCTGCATGGCTGCAGCTCTTTTGGATACAAGCATCAGCCCGTCTTCAAAAGAGAGAGCGCCGGAGGCAACAAGAGCCGAGAACTCACCAAGCGAGTGGCCTGCAACCATTCCGGGCTTTATCTTTTCAGACTTTGAAGCTGCAAGTATTGTCGAATGCAGAAAAATTGCAGGCTGAGTTACCCTGGTTTGCTTAAGGTCCTCGTCAGTACCGCTGAACATAAGATCAGTGATTCTGAAACCCAGAAGCGTGTTTGCTTTTTCAAACAACTCCATGGCAAGAGGGGAGCTGTCATACAGGTCTTTGCCCATCCCGGGAAACTGAGCTCCCTGACCGGGAAATACGTAAGCTTTCATAAAAGTGATATCTTAGTGTAGATTCGATCCTATGAGATGAACAAATTCTTCCCTGGTGTTGAGATTGCTGAGGAAAATACCGGTGAATGCCGACGTGGTTGTAACCGAATGTTGTTTCTGTACACCCCTGATCTGCATGCACATGTGCTGAGCCTCTATCACAACTGCAACTCCCATCGGACTCAGGCAGTCCTGAATTGTATCCCGGATCTGAACTGTAAGTCTTTCCTGTACCTGGAGCCGTCGGGCATAGGCTTCAACAACCCTGGCTATCTTGCTTAAACCGGTAATATAGCCATCCGGTATATAGGCAACGTGAGCTTTTCCGAAGAATGGAAGCATATGGTGCTCACACATCGAATACAGCTCAATGTCCTTGACAATTACCATCTGCTTGTATTCTTCCCTGAATTTGGCCGAGTTGATAATCTCACATGGATTCTGACCATATCCCATTGTGAGAAAATTCATAGCCTTGGCTACCCTTACCGGTGTGTTAAGAAGTCCTTCGCGGTCAGGATCTTCGCCCAGAAGCTTAAGTATACTGTGATAATGCGATGCAAGCTCATCTATGGTTTCAGCATCCCACGATTCAGTTTTATTATATCCCTTTGGGGAGAATTTGCTCCCGTTATTAATCTTTTCAATTTTTTTAGCCATAATATTCTATTGTATTGTTTTCTGTTTCACTTATTCTTACACGGTGAAGCTTAGCGCCATACTTTTCGATGGCAGGTTTAAGCTCATTCCAGAAGGCAACTGCCATATTCTCGGTAGTGGCAATCTTTCCTTTCATAAAGCTTACTTCAGTGTTGAGATTACGATGGTCGACCTTGTCAATAATCTTTTCCTGAATAATCTGCTTGAGTGTAGTAAGGTTAATGAAAAATCCGAGCTCTTCCGAAATCTCCCCCCTGACGGTAACGCTAAGCACGTAGTTGTGCCCGTGCCAGTTTGGATTCGAACATTTTCCGAAAACCTCCAGATTCTTTTCATCCGACCACTCGTCCCTGCACATCCTGTGGGCAGCGCAAAAGGTTTCTCTTCGTGTGATGTATATCATAAACAGGCTTTTAAAGCTGCAATAATAACCAATTAAGTTGATCTATTTAGCTAACAAAACAATATATTTATGCAGTTATTTGATACAACTTATTTACCAGGATGATATGCCCCTGAGAATTTTGGTGGTTTCAGCCACACCTGCCGAATCTGAAATACTGAAGGCCATGAACGGAGTTGACCTTATTCCGGTTGTTACTGGAGTGGGAACTGTGGCAACAGCATGGACTCTTACAAGGTACTTTTGCGGAGGACAACTTCCTGATCTGGCAATCAACATTGGCATTGCAGGTAGTTTTAACAGTGATATTCAGCCGGGAGATGTGGTTATGCCTGTTTCGGATTGTTTTGCTGATGCCGGTGTCGAGGATCGCTCCGGATTCCTTTCCCTCTCCGAAGCTGGTCTTCAGGATCCTGATGAACTGCCTTTCAGGTCAGGCAGGATAATAGCTGAAAACAGGTTCATGTCTGCAGCATCTGAAATCCTGAGGCCGGTAAGTGCCATTACTGTAAACACGGCTACCGGATCGCTGCAGACAATTGCCAGACTGTCGGGAAAGTACAATCCTGATATCGAAACCATGGAGGGTGCAGCTTTTTTTTATGTTTGCAGCAGAGAAAAGATCCCTTTCATGGCCCTGAGAGCTGTTTCCAATATTGTGGAACCCCGCAACCGGGAGAATTGGAAAATAGGATTGGCTCTGGCTAATCTGTCGGTGAAACTTAATGAAGTATTAGTGTTAATTAAATAACAGAATGAAACTTACACTAGGATTTTCCCCATGCCCGAATGATACATTCATTTTCGATGCCCTTGTAAACGGGAGGATAGATACCGAAGGACTTGAATTTGATTATTTTCTTGCCGACGTGGAGGAACTTAACAGACGGGCGTTTGATTCACGGGTCGATATTACGAAAATTAGCTGCCATGCTTATGCATATGCTTCCGGGAATTATATTATTCTTGATTCCGGAAGCGCTCTCGGTTATGGCAGCGGCCCTCTCCTTATCAGCAGGGAGCAATTGCGGAATGAGGATGTAAACAAAGCTGTCATTGCCATTCCCGGCAAATACACGACGGCCAATCTGCTGTTCAGCATCGCGTGGCCTGATGCCCGTAATAAGAGAGAGTACCTTTTTTCGGAAATAGTGAATACCCTGCTTGAAGGAAAAGCTGATGCCGGACTGATAATCCACGAGACGAGATTCACCTACGCGGAAAAAGGACTTGTAAAGATCGCCGATATGGGGGAATTCTGGGAAAAACTCACAGGACTGCCTGTACCATTGGGTTTCATTGTGATAAACCGGAGGATACCCAGGGATATTGCCTTAAAATTCAACAGGATACTCCGTAAAAGCATTGAGTTTGCAAGGGAGAATTCCTCGGAGCAGCAGGATTTCGTAACCTCCCACGCCCGGGAAATTGAAAAATCGGTAATAAGTCGTCATATTGACCTTTATGTTAATGATTTCACACTGACTCTGGGACCGGTCGGGAGAAAAGCCGTATCAGAACTCTACCGTATCGCAGCAGAAAAAGGTGTGATCCCGGAATTGCCGGAGTCCATTTTTCTGGAATGATTTCGGCAGGAATCAGCCCTTAAATGAGTATTTTTGATGAATTGATAAACAAGGATCTGAATTAACAAATAAAAAGCAAAACCATGGCATTTGAATTACCCTTACTCCCTTATCCGGCTGATGCACTTGTTCCTTATATAAGTGCCGAAACCATAGAATATCACTATGGTAAGCATCATCAGGCTTATGTGAACAATCTTAACGGTCTGGTTCCGGGAACAGAATTCGCCGATGCAGACCTGGAGACTATTATCCGGACGGCCAATGGTCCCATTTTCAACAACGGCGCCCAGGTATGGAATCATACTTTCTATTTTGAATCGTTTTCCAAATCGGGGATCAGGACACCCATGGGCCCGCTAGCAGAAGCCATAATCGAGTCGTTTGGCTCCTTTGAGGGTTTCAGGGAACAGTTTACCAAATCTGCTGCCGGACTATTTGGCTCCGGATGGGCCTGGCTCGTCAGCGAGGAGGAAGGAAAACTCCGGATAGTCCAGGAATCAAACGCCGGAAATCCTCTCCGGAATGGCCTCAAACCCCTCCTAACCTGTGATGTGTGGGAACATGCCTATTACATCGATTACAGGAACAGACGTCCCGATTATATAAAATCGTTCTGGGAAATTCTCGACTGGGATATAATTTCCAATCGCTACAGATAGCAGGTATGAAGAAATATTGTTCTCTTTTTGCTGTCCTGCTTCTCTTCTATTCGGGAATCCGGGCTCAGCAGGGAAAGGTTATTGACCGGATCATTGAGATTGGAAAGACAGATAACCGGACAATGCAGCATCTTGATGTGATCTCGAACAGGTTCGGAGGAAGGCTTGTCGGCTCTGATGCATATGAAAATGCTGCCTTATGGTGCGCTTCCGAATTCCGGAAATGGGGAATGGATGTAATAATGGACGAGGCGGGATCAGTCCCGGTGGGATTTAACAGGGGACCATGGTTTGGAAGAATGCTGTCGGAAAATGGCATGATACTTCATTTTGCCACACCTTCCTATACTTCGGGCACCAGGGGGGTCCAGCGCGGCCATGTCCTGATGGAACCGAAAAACAAGGACGAGTTTGACAGGATGAAGGGAGCTCTTAAGGGAGCCTGGGTCCTGATCGGAGGAAAAAATGACGGATGGCCCATTGATTTTTCAGAAAAGGCTGACTCCGTCCGGAAAAGTATAATTGCCTGGAATGACTCTGTAGGCACTATAAACCGTGAAATTACAAGGGAGAACTATTTAAACAGGGACAAACCTCCCAAAGAGACTATTCCCCTGAAAACTGAGCCGGCTCTTTTCTACAGGGAAATGCGGGAAGCGGGAATTCTCGGGGTAATCCAGTCTTCTGAGGTCCCTGTCAGGGCTCTCTACGACAGGAAGAATCTTCCGGGTATGACTTTTGAAAACCTGCCGACTGTATGTGATATCAAGCTTGATGAAAACCAGTACGCCGTCATCGAAAAGATGGTGAAGGAACGCAGGTATTTCCTGCTTGAGTTCGACATCAGGAATCATTTCAAACCAGGTCCGGTAGTATACCATAATGTCATCGGAGTGATAAAGGGAACTCGTTACCCCGACGAGTATGTGATGATGGGCGGGCACCTTGATGCTTTTGATGTTGCCACGGGCGGTGTTGATGACGGATCGGGAATAACTCCCGCCATGGAAGCTTCCCGGCTGATAATGACTGCCGGTGGAAAACCGAAGCGCACAGTACTTGTCTGTCTTTGGGCAGCTGAGGAATTCGGCCTGCTAGGCTCAAAACACTGGGTTGAGACCAATAAGGAAAAGCTTCCACGGATTTCCAACTATTTCAATCGCGATGGTGGACCAACAGTGGCAAACGGTCTTACGGTTCCCGAATCAATGTATGATGACTTTGAAAAAGTGTGCAACCCCCTAAACTCTATAAATCCCGATTTTCCGTTCAGTCTTAAAAAGAACACCAATCCTGCCAGGCCCAGACCAACGACCGCCGGAGGTTCAGATCATGCGTATTTTGCGATGAACGGAGTGCCCACCCTGGCTTTTGAGGCTCCGGATGTAAAAGGATATAATTTCAGCTACCAGGAGATCTGGCATACTGAGAACGATCTTTACACCAAAAGCATACCTGAATACCAGGAGCATACAGCAGTCGTTACCGCGGTTGTAGTTTACGGACTTGCAGATCTCGATCATCTGCTCTCCCGCAGGGGATTGTACCAGGATGAGGAGAAGAAATGATTGAATGATTAATTCACTTTATACCACAGGAAATGAATCTGAAGGATCTTGTTTACGGAACCAGGTCGTACAGGCGCTTTGACGAGTCTTGTCAGATAGACAGGAAGCAACTTGAAGATCTCGTTGATCTGGCGCGAATGTCCGCCTCCGCTGCGAACAGGCAGCCTCTTAAGTATCTTTTGTATAACACACCTGAATACTGCAGGAGGATTTTTCCCGCGCTTGCCTGGGCTGCTTATCTGAAGGATTGGGAAGGACCGGCAGCAGGCGAAAGGCCTTCGGCTTATATTATAATACTGGGCGACAAGGAAATAACCGAATCATTCAATGTTGACCACGGAATTGCGGCTCAAAGTATTATGCTGGGCGCAACTGAAGCCGGCTTTGGCGGATGTATGATAGCTTCAGTAAAAAGAGAAGCACTGAGGAATGAACTTCGTATTCCGGGAAACCTGGAAATACTTCTGGTTCTGGCTCTGGGGAAGCCTGTTGAAAAAGTGGTTGTTGATGAAGCAGCCGGCAACGACATAAAATACTGGAGGGATGGGGAAGGCGTTCACCATGTTCCCAAGCGGAGACTTGATGATTTGATAGTGAATGCGTAACTTTGTTATGAAATGAAAAAAGGATGGCTCATTATATTGTCATTTCTTTTGCCCCTCACTCCTGGTCTTTGCCAGGTTGGTGAAACCACAGGCGGTACTTTGGTTTTTAACGGCATAGTAAGGGATGAATCAACCTTTCTTCCTCTGCCTGAGGCCCAGATCTTCCTTAACAGATCCTTTATAGCAGTGACCGGAGAAGAGGGCACTTTTTCTCTCAGGGTGAACAGGAGAGACACCCTGGAGTTCCGACTCCTGGGCTATCAGAATGCTTCCTTTCAGGTAAGCGACAGTTTATCAGGCAGTGAGTTCATGGTTGGGATCTACATGCAGACGGATACGATTGCAATTGAAGAAGTGGTGATAATCCCGAGGCTTGAGAATCTGAAGTACGACATCTATAAACCTCCTCCAACAACAACTGAAATGCAAAATGCCAGGTATAACATGGCCGTTTCTGCTTATCAGGGAAGAATGGGGATTGGAAAACTTGGAGACCCTGAATCCAACTATGCAATGATCCATCAGAGAAATCTGAGGAACGCATCTGAGAAAGGAACAATTCCATCCGATGCGATGGTTGGACTTAGTCCGTTTATGCTTGTCGGAGTGGCATATCTTCTTATTAACGGACTTCCCCCGAAACCGGAACCATTTAAATCAAGCCTGACGCGCGAAGAGCTTGATCAGATTCACAGGAATTATCTTGAGAAATTGAGAAAAGAATAATCCGGCCGCTATCCTTTTACAAAGATAGCCTTGATAATGTGACTGGCCATTTTTGGATTTTCCTTCAGCCTTCTTGTTGAATAACCAAACCACTTCTTCCCGAAAGGAACATATACCCTCATCCTGTGTCCTTCATTCACAATGCTCTCGCGCAGCTTCGGAGTAACTCCGTAAAGCATCTGGAATTCATACATATCCATGGGAACATTATATTTCTTAAGCAGTTTGTAAGCTCCTTCAATCAGAGGTTTGTCATGTGTGGCAATACCTACATATATGCCGTTGGCCAGCATATATTCAAGATCCTCGAGGTAATGCAGGTTGACTTCCTCATATTTCTTCCAGGCAATTTCAGCAGGTTCAATGTATATGCCTTTGCAAAGCCTGAAATTAAGGGGCGATTCCTTTGTGTGAAGATCCATTAACCCTTTAACGTCATTCAGGGTTCTTTTCAGATATGCCTGGACAACAAGACCAACACTCCGTGGAAATTCCGGCTTAAGGCGCCTGTATAAATCGACCTCCATATCGGTGCAGGGTGAGTCCTCCATGTCGATACGGATAAAACCGTTGTATGATGCAGCTTTTGCTGTAATCTCCCTGATATGATTGTAGCACACTTCCTTGTCTATAAGAAGCCCGAAGGATGTGGGTTTAAGCGAAAAATTACCGTCAATACCCGATTTAATTGTGACTTCAATAAGGTTGAGGTACTCTTTTTTGTTCTCCTCAGCCTCCTCAAGCGATGTGATAAATTCTCCCAGAACGTCAAGAGAGACATCAGTCCTGTTTTTTTTGAACTCTTTCGATACCCTGATGGCATCTTCTATTTTTTCCCCTGAAATGTATGCCTTTGAAAATATCCAGATGAACTTCTCTGGAAAATAAGGGAGTATTGCGGCAATAAATTTATTGAACATCTTTCTTAAAGTTAAAGTGTCACAAAAATATCAAATTATTGCTCAGAACAACGTCCTGAAATAAAAAATCAAATAAAAACTATACTGAGACTTAATTTAATGACGTTTATCATATCGGATTAATGATTTATGACAATTTGAAAATAATTTAGTTCCCGGTTAAATAGTTGTAAATATTTATTTTACGTCACTTTCTCAAAAAATTGTTTAATAAGGATATCACTTTTTCGCCAAATCTCCGTTTATATAATGTTGCGAAAGAGATGAATAGTCAAATAAACCTAATCGGATCGATTTTGCTTAAGAGAATAAAATATTCATTAATAGTGTCTTGCGTCATGTTTATTGATAGTTTTGGCCAGGATCCGACTTTTTCTCAGTTTTACGCGAATCCGCTTTATCTTGCTCCGTCATTCGCTGGCGCAACTGAAGAATACAGGTTTGCCCTTAATTACAGGAACCAGTGGCCGGCTGTCCCGGGGGTTTTTCACACCTATAGTATATCATTCGACAAAGCCCTTCTGAATTTCAATTCAGGAATCGGGGTGCTTGCAACTTACGATGTGGCAGGATCAGGAGAACTCAGCACCACAAATATCGGGCTCCTGTATTCCTACGATTTCAGAATCAATGATGACTGGCATATCCGGCCCGGGGTAAATTTTAAATTCACCTACCTGGGGCTCGATATCTACAAGCTTGTCTTTGCCAGCCAGATGACCGGTTCCGGAACGGTACCATCGGTATATCCGCCACCTTTCAGCAAGGTTGCCGATGTCGATTTCGCAACATCGGCGCTGGTTTATAATGACCGCTTCTGGGGTGGTTTCACTCTTGATCATCTGCTTAATCCCAAACAGTCATTTTACGGAAATGAATCAACCCTCCCGGTTAAACTGAATGTTTTCGGAGGTATCCAGATATTAAGAAAGACGAGGCTTCGTCAAACCTATCAGGAAGTATTGTCGGTTGCGCTTAATTTCCAGAAACAGGCCGACTTTTATCAGACAGATATAGGATTGTATTATTACAGGGATCCGCTTATTTTCGGTTTGTGGTACAGGGGAATCCCGTTTGTGACTTCCCAGGCAGGAGATGCAGTTATCGGACTGATCGGCATCAAAACCAAACAACTCCATATCGGATATAGTTACGATTTCACTATTTCAAATCTGATATCTTCAACTTCGGGTGCTCACGAGATATCGCTTGTATACGAATTCAATTCTTTCTCAATCGGCCAGCGAACAAAGATAAGGGCTATACCATGCCCGGAATTCTAAACCCGTGAGATCCCGTTCAGCATGTCTTTTTAAAATTAAAGGGTGTGAGGCAGCAAAATAATTAATTTGCTATATTTGCGGCTGATAAACATTAAACCTCACATTTCTTTCGATGAAGAATCTAACCAATGTTCTGCTTGCACTGCTGTTTCTGGCTGTTGCCGCCCTGTTCGTACTCCACTTTACCGGAAATAAAAATACCTTAAAAGACAATAGTGCGGATGGAACTGCAGGCGCTGTTACCGAAGGTATTGCCTTTGTGAATATCGATACTGTGGTATTCAGGTTCAATATGTATTCCGACAGGAGAGATGAACTTCTCGAAAAACAGAAAAGCGCTGAAGCTGAACTTAATTCCAAGGGAACCCAGTATGAAAGGGGAGTGAAGGACTTTCAGGATAAGGTGAATAAGGGACTTGTTACAAGAGCAACTGCAGCCGAGATGGAACAATCTCTTCTCCAGCAGCAGCAGGAACTGGTCAATCTTCGCGATCAGCTTCAGTCCAATCTTCTTGAGGAAGACCAGGTAATGAACAGGCAGGTCCTGGAATATATCACCACATTTCTCGAAGAACATAAAAGTGAATACAAATACAAGTATGTTCTTGGCAAGAGTTTCGGAAGCCCTATCCTTTACGGCGATTCGGCAATGGATATCACCCAGCAGGTTGTTGATGGACTGAATGCCAAATATCAGACCGAGAAAAAGAAGTGATCCCATGGGATTTGCCTCTGCGTGGCTTAAAGAAAATTCACTTTTCCCCCGGATTATAACAGAGGCGCCAGCTCAAAACACAGGAATTATTGTTGTTGTTCCCGCTTTTGATGAACCGGGAATAACTAATCTTCTTGACTCCTTTGCGGGCTGCAGTCAGCCTCTCTGCAGAGCCGAAATCCTGATTGTTGCAAATGCTCCCGACAACGCCGGGGAAGAGAGCCTTTTAAACACCCGGAAAAGCGTTTATGCTGCCGAATCGTGGAAGAGGCTAAACCAGAATCTTTTTTTTACTGTTCATGTTATTGACGGGCTGGAGCTTAAGTCGTCGGGATGGAGTGTCGGTCTTGCCAGAAAGGCCGGAATGGATGAAGCCGTCAGACGGTTTGAGCTTCTGAAAAATCCTGATGGAATTATTCTGAATATCGATGCCGACTGCACGGTTAAAAACAACTACTTCGAAGCAGTTTACAGCGAAATGGCCGGCAGATCCGACCGGATGGCATGCTCCGTTTACTTTGAACATCCTGTTTCGGGCGATGACTTTCCGGCGGAGATCTACAATTCTATAAGGCTTTATGAGCTTCACATGCGATATTTTGTTCAGGGTCTATCCTATGCAGGCTTCCCATGGGTCCACCATACCGTGGGATCTGCAATTGCTATAAAGGCAGTGGCTTACGTTAAAGCAGGAGGGATGAACAGGCGATCGGCCGGCGAAGATTTTTATTTCATTCAGAAACTTCTTCCTGCAGGAGGTTTCTTTAACCTGACTTCCACCACTGTATATCCCTCACCACGAGTCTCAACAAGGGTGCCTTTCGGAACGGGCCCTGTGATGTCACGTCTCACTGAATCACCTGATGCCGGCCTGCTTTCATATAATCCGGAAGCATTCCGTGAGCTCAGACAATTCTTCAGCATGGTTGAAGGATTTTTTTACGAGGAGACGAGTAACTGCAACTACAAATTCGCTAACCTGCCTCCGGGCATACAGCATTTCATCAGTCCGGAGGATTGGGAGACCAGGATCACTGAGATAAGGAAAAACACCTCGGGAAAGGACTCATTCAGAAAAAGATTTTTCAGCTGGTTCAATATATTCAGGATTGTGAAATACCTGAATTCGGTTCATGTCAGCCATTACGCCAAAGTGCCTGTGGAAGAAGGTGCAGGGGATCTGCTTAAAATGATGGGAAAAGATAACCCTGCCGGCCTGACCGGCCTGCTCAATTATTTCAGACAACTGGACCTGACCGGCTAATTTGTTTCCCTTGCGTTCCGGCGGTCTTCCTGAGGAGAAAGAATAATGTAGAGATCCTCATCCGGCTTTTTCATCCTGTACTGCTCCCTGGCAAACTTCTCAAGGTTTCTGTCGCTGGTTTTCAGCTCATGAAGCTTCCTCTTATCCTCTTCGATGCGCTGGACATAATACTCCTTCTCAGCCTTGAGCTTTTTAAGGTTTCTCATCTCCTTAAATCTCGATATAAGATTGTTTGAATCGAGCAATAATATCCAGACAGCAAAAACGATAAGTGTGAGGAGATACTTGTTCCTCAGGACGGGTGGAATTTTATCGATGAACTTGAAGCGTTGCATCATGATACAAACCTACAACTTTTTTTTTTAACCGCCGCTCATAAGATATAACATCTGTACTTTGTCGCCATCATGAATTACAGTCGATCCGTATTTTTCGCGGGGTATGAGTTCGCCGTTGATCTTAATGATCCTCATCCTGAAGGTAAACTTTCTGATCTCAAGCATGCTGCTTACCGTCATTGAATCCGCCTCAAATTCCTCTTCCCTGTTGTTCAGTAGTATCTTCATTCCCGGTACTTCTTCTACTTCATTTTCATTAGCAAATCAACAACAGTATTGGCCTGCTTACCGGCCACAATGGCTACACGCGGAGCAAGCGGAGGGAGATCATCCGTAACTTCTGAGGTCTCGTCCCCGCAAACATACAGCGTTTCATCAATTTTCCTGGTTTTCAGAATGTCATTGTTTCCCCAGCCTGCAATTCCTGAACCGGCTACGAGAGGAACTTCCTTCAGGGTGATCTGCACGGTTTCAATAAACATCTCCTTCATTTCGCTGCTGTCGAGTGCTTCGACAATCACGTCACAGCCCCCGAATATCTGTGATATGTTTGTTCTGTCAAGCTTCAGACTGTGGATTATTACATTGATCTCAGGACTGATCCGGCCCAGGTTTTCCTTCAGCGCTTCGGTCTTCTTCATTCCTTCCTGACCTGTAAAATAAAACTGCCTCGACAGATTCGATTTCTCCACAATGTCATAATCGGCTATGACCAGAGTACCAACACCGCTTCTGGCAAGCAAGGCTGCACAATTTGATCCCAGACCGCCGGCTCCGGCTATTCCCACCCTGAACTTTTTCAGGTGGCTTCCGATTTCTGACAGATTCATCCTCTGATTATTTTAGATCTGACTACACAAATATAAATGGTTTATGCTGAAGATTTTTCTAAAAACCTCCGCCAGACCATTATAATGATCATTATCATTCTACAGGTGTTTTTTATAGAGTAAATTTGGGAATAAATAAAAATTTACCCCGGTACTCAATATAACAGCTATGGATTTACACCAGATTAAAGAACAGCATCGCCTTATTAAAAGATGGGACTATAAATGGACCCCTCTTGATAAAGGCTATACCGACAAAATACTTTATATAAATGTGGGTGATACTGATATCAGGGAAAAGGATGTCCCGCCCGTGATGAAGGAAAAATTCATTGGAGGCAAGGGATACGGACTTCGCCTTCTCTGGGATGCCACCTTACCCGATACAAAATGGGATGATCCTGAGAATGAGATAATAATCTCCTCAGGACCTATCGGCGGTATAACCCAGTACTCCGGTACAGGCAAATCGCTTGTAGTAAGCATTTCCCCCCAGACCAATTCAGTCATGGACAGCAATGTGGGAGGATTTTTCGGACCTTTTCTGAAGTTCTCCGGATTTGATGCCATAGAAATTCAGGGCAAGGCTCAGAGTGATGTTGTGGTTTTTATTGACGGGGTTAACCATAAGGTAGAGATCTTCGAAGCTCCCTATGAAGCTGCCGACAGTCATGTGCTTGCCGAACAGCTTACTGAGATATTCGCGGCTGATGAAAGTGAAAAAAGGAATATCGGTGTCGTATCGTCAGGATCGGCAGCCGAACACTCCCTTATCGGAATGCTCAACTTCAGCTTCTATGATGCCCGAAGGAAGAAAGTCAGGATGAAACAGGCCGGAAGGGGCGGAATTGGAACCGTGTTCCGTAACAAAAAGATAAAGGCGCTGGTTTGTAAGGTTCCCGGGGTTAAGGGAAACCTTAACAATGTCGTTGATCTTGAGGCTATCATGGAAAGGGGAAGGCGGTTCAACAGGGAAATCAGGGAGCTTGACGACGCACAGTGTCAGATGAGGCAGGTTGGTACTGCTCATCTGGTAGAAATAATGAACGACCATGACCTTCTTCCTGTTCATAACTATAAGTTTGGGAGCCACCCTGAAGCCTATAAAATCGATTCAACGGTGTGGAAGTCATATTTCACCCAGAATATTCCCGATGGTTGCTGGCTTGGCTGCAATATGTCGTGCAGCAAGGGTATCGACAACTATGAGGTCCAGACCGGACCTTATAAAGGCCAGATAGTCATAGTTGACGGACCGGAATATGAAAATGCTGCCGGTCTGGGATCAAACTGCGGAATTTTTGATCCGGGATATGTCATCGAAACCAACTTCTACTGCGATACTTACGGTATATGCACGATAACCTGGAGCACCCTGTCGGCCTTTGTAATGGAATGCTACGAGAATGGTATCCTGAATAAGGAAAGAACCGGCGGACTCGAACTCTATTTCGGTAATTCTGCAGCCGCCCTGGAGATGCTTCACCAGCTTGCCAGGGGCGAAGGATTCGGGAAAATCGCAGGAATGGGAGTCCGCAAAATGAAGGAACTGTTCATTGACAACGGCTGGGGTGAGGCCTCTTTTCTGAAGGATATCGCAATGGAAAACAAGGGGCTTGAATATTCACAATATATGCCTAAGGAATCACTTGCACAACAGGGCGGATTTGCCATGACCAATAAGGGTCCGCAGCATGATGAAGCCTGGCTTATTTTCATGGATATGGTTAACAACCAGATACCAACATTTGAAAATAAAGCCGAGGCCTTGCACTATTTCCCGATGTTCAGAACCTGGTTCGGACTGGTTGGCCTTTGCAAGCTTCCCTGGAATGATGTTGAACCTGAAAATAACGCCCAGACTGATGAACCTGCAAAGGTTCCTGAACATGTTGACAACTATGTTACTATTTACAAAGCTGTTACAGGACGGGAATTCAGCAAGGAACGGCTCATAGAGGACTCGGAAAGGGTTTATAATTTCCAGCGGGTGTTTAACCTGAGGAGAGGTTACGGGACCCGCAGGTTCGACGCTCAGCCTTACCGCGCTGCAGGCCCGGTTACGGTTGAGGAATATGAATCGAGGGCAGAGAGATATGATAAGCAGCTAAAGGAAAAGGTTGGAATCGATCCGGAAGGAAAAACGGTTAATGAAAAGATGAAACTACTCAGGGAATACCGGGAAGCCAGGTATGAGAGCCTTCTCGACGCTGTATACAAACGCCGCGGATGGAACAATAACGGAGTGCCGACAATCGCATTCCTCAAAAAAATCGGAATGGATTTCCCTGAGGTGATTGATGTCGTCAGTGATTACCAGTAGAATCCATTGCCGTAATTCTGCCTGTTTTTCCGTAATTTTGTCTCCTGATGATAAAACGATACTTCTTTTTACTTACTCTGTTTATTATTGTAATCCCCGGTTGCAGGAACAGCGTCGCTGACAGAGGGAAAGAGATCATTATCTTTCACGCGGGCAGCCTTTCGGTGCCTTTTAAGCAACTGGCCGATGAATACAGCTTGCTTAATCCTGAGGTAAAGATACTTTTGGAACCCGCGGGAAGCCTGGTCTGTGCACGCAAGATTACAGAACTCAGGAAACCGTGCGACATCATTGCATCGGCTGATTACATGGTGATTGACGAACTTATTATACCGGAGCACGCCTCCTGGAGCATCAAATTCGCCACCAATGAGATTGTAATTGCTTTCCGCGAAGAATCAAGGTATTCATCTGAAATTGACTCATCAAACTGGATGGATATTCTTCTCAGGGATGATGTAGTCTATTCCAGGTCGGACCCTGATTCCGATCCATGCGGCTACAGAAGCCTAATGACTTTCAAGCTTGCAGAAATGTATTACGGCATACCCGGTCTTGAAGAGAAGCTGACTGCAAAAGACAGGAATTTTATCCGGCCCAAGGAGGTTGATCTGATTGCCCTTGTTGAAGCAGGCGCTGCTGATTATATGTTCCAGTATAAATCCGTTGCCAGGCAGCACAACCTGAAATATATCGAATTGCCCGACATGATTAATCTGGGTAATCCGCTTATGAACGGACAGTATAATTCTGTGTCGGTCGATGTGGCCGGCAAAACACCCGACAGTAAGATGACTGTCAGGGGTGATTATATCAATTACAGTCTGGCGGTTCTCAGGGATGCCCCCAATAGTGAGGGAGCAACTGACTTTGTCTCTTTCATGCTGAGTCCGGAGGGTGTTGAAATTTTCAGGAGAAACGGACAGAATCCTGTTTTACCTCCTGAAACCGAACAGCCTGCCATGATCCCGTCCGGTCTTAAGAAGTACCTTGGCGATGGGATTCAGTAGAGAGCAACCGGTAAGAGGCAGCCTTTTCAGCCTGATAATGCTGATTCTTTCATCTCTTGTGCTGTTGTTTATACTGGCCCCGCTTGCAGGTATTTTTTTTGAGACAAGCGGATCTGATCTGCTCGAAACAGCGAACGACAGGGAGGTAAGGGATAGTATCTGGCTTACACTCCTTGTGGCTTTTTCCGCAACCTTCCTGTTTGCATTTGCCGCCATACCCCTGGCCTGGATCATGGCCCGTAAGGAGTTCCCGCTGAAGGGATTGGTACAGGGGCTTATCGACTTGCCCGTGGTCATCCCCCATACTGCTGCGGGAATAGCGGTGCTTGGATTCATTTCAAGAGACGGATTCCTTGGCAGCATTGCCGATTCTGCAGGACTATCCCTGATTAATAATCCGGCTGGAATTGCACTTGCAATGGCCTTTGTAAGCATTCCCTTCCTCATTAATTCAGCCAGGGATGGCTTTGCCTCCGTGCCGGTAAGGCTTGAAAAAGCTGCTTTGACACTCGGGGCATCCCATACAAGGGTCTTTTTCACAATCTCACTTCCCCTGGCCTGGAAAAGCATAATGACAGGATTCGTAATGATGTTTGCCCGGGGGATGAGCGAGTTTGGAGCCGTGGTAATAGTTGCATATCACCCGATGACCGCTCCTGTACTTATCTATGAACGGTTCAGTTCCTTCGGACTTGATTATGCAAGACCTGTATCCGTCCTGTTTATTATCGTTGCATTGGCGGTTTTCATTCTTCTCAGGCTGATATCGCTGAAAAAGAAGGAATCTCATATCACTCCTGATGCTGAAACTTGAAAATATAAGGAAGAAGTTCGGCGCCTTTGCCCTCTCGGGAATCAGTCTTGAAGTTCCTGACGGTGAGTATTTTGTCCTTCTCGGCCGGTCGGGATCGGGAAAAACCTGCCTCCTTGAACTTATTGCCGGACTGAACACTCCTGATTCGGGGACTGTCCGGATTGACGGACAGAACATGACAAACAGCAAAATCCAGGACCGGCCTGTTGGTCTGGTTTTTCAGGATTTTGCCATCTTTCCCAACATGACAGTCTATGGGAATATTGCTTATCCTCTCCGCTCGAAAGGAATGAAAAAAGATGAAATCGCCGGAAAGGTTAAATCCATTGCAGCCGAAATGGATATATCAATCCTTCTCAGCCGCTATCCGCAGTACCTGTCATCAGGTGAGCTCCAGAGGGTTGCCCTTGCCAGAACTCTGGTTCTCTCCCCGCGGCTGCTTCTCCTTGATGAACCGATGTCGTCGGTTGATGCAAGCCTAAAGGACGACATAAGGAAAGTTCTTCGCCGTATTAACAGAAGCGGACTGACTGTAATTCATGTCACTCACGATTACAGGGAGGCGGTAAGCCTGGCCGGCAGGGTGGGGGTGATCCATGCCGGCACTATAGTCCAGGAAGGCACTCCGGAATCGGTTTTCGGACGTCCTGCAAGCAGGTTCGTGGCCAGGTATGCCGGAATTAAAAACTTTTTCAATGTAAGGTTAAGGAAGGAAGGTGATGACTGGAAAGCTATTGGTGACCGGAACATTACATTCCGCGTGGATGGCAGCGGCTTTACCGGCGGGGGGCTAATGATAGTTAGAAGCGAGAATATCACGATAAACGATAATGAACCATTTCCGCGCGCAGATAACTGTTTCAGGGGAGTGATCAGGGAGATATTCCCCTCTGAATATGGTATGGAGATCACAGTCGATGCCGGAATGCTTTTTGTTGCCGACCTTTCTTTCAGTGATTTCAGGAAACTGAAGGGAAGAGAAGCTTCACAGGTATGGATTTCCTTTCCGGGAGAGGCGGCCGTTGTAATCGACGGGAGTAATGATTCAGAAACAAGTTAGGAAAAATCAACTTTATAAAGATAGAATGGACATGATCTCTTTTTCGCAGGCTGTTGATATCGTAATGGAATCGGATATCCCGGTGATTGGATCTGAAAGGATTTCCTTCACAGATTCACTTAACAGGATTCTGGCCGGGGATGTTATAAGCGACATGGACATGCCTCCGTTCGACAAATCTTCGGTCGACGGCTTTGCATGCAGGAAAGAGGATCTCGCGTATGAGCTTGAGGTGCTGGAAACTGTTCCGGCCGGGGTGTGGCCTTCAAAAAATATTACAGGAGGTTATTGCTCAAGAGTAATGACCGGCGCCCCGGTGCCCGCGGGTGCCGATTGCATGATAATGGTTGAGGATACTGAAATCCTGCCATCGGGAAGGATAAAGTTCACCGGCACTCTGAAAAAGGACAATATTGCCCTGAAGGGAGAAGACATCAGAAAAGGAGAGGTTGTAATAATGGCCGGCACGCTGATCCGGCCCCAGCATATTGCCACAATGGCGGCAGTTGGCCACGTTTCACCTCTGGTCAGCGTCAAGCCGGCTGTTGCGGTGATAAGCTCGGGAAGCGAGCTTGTCGAACCCGGCATTGTCCCCGGTTTATCCCAGATCCGAAACAGCAATTCCAGACAGCTTTTGGCCCAGATTGAACAGACCGGCACAAAAGGGAATTACTATGGGATTGCCGGTGATGATGAGGACATCACTTACAGGATTGTCAGTGATGCTATTGCCGAAAATGACCTTGTGATTATAACCGGAGGCGTTTCAATGGGTGATTTCGATTTTGTTCCTTCAGTCCTTGAAAGGGCCGGTGTCAGAATTCTTTTCAGCAGTGTGGCTGTTCAGCCAGGGAAACCCACTACCTTCGGGCTTCATCCTGAGGCAGTTGTTTTTGGCCTTCCGGGAAATCCCGTATCTTCGTTCATTCAATTTGAAATGCTTGTTAAGCCTTTATTGTTCAGAATGATGAACTGCAACTGGAAACCTTTGACTTTGAAACTGCCCATGGCATTGAGGTATGTGAGGAGATCAGCCGACAGAATGGCGCTGATACCTGTTAAGATTACCGGTGAGGGTACTGCAAACCCCGTTGATTACCACGGCTCGGCTCACATCACCGCAATGAACGAAACTGATGGGATAATCTCAATGCCTGCCGGAGTTAAAATATTTGAGAAAGGGGAAATTGTAAGTGTTAGACAGATTTAACAGGCATATTAACTATCTGCGTATCTCGGTAACCGACCGCTGCAATCTGAGATGCCGGTATTGCATGCCCGATGAAGGAATTAAGCTTCTCAGGCATGAGGATATACTTACTTTCGATGAGATTGCCGGTTTTACAAGGCTGGCAGTGGAAAAAGGGATTGACAAGGTAAGAATCACCGGCGGTGAACCATTGGTCAGAAAGGGCATTGTGGCTCTTGTCGGCATGATCGCTGAGATACCGGGAATAACCGATCTGTCGATGACAACAAACGGAACATTGCTTGAGAATTTTGCTTCTGATCTGAAAAAGGCGGGACTGCAGCGGGTAAATATCAGTCTCGATACTGTCGACCCCGAAAAATATGCCTGGATTACCCGGCTGGGTGATCTGAATGATGTTTCCCGTGGTATTGAAACTGCCCGGAAAGCCGGACTGAATCCTGTCAAAATCAATTGCGTGAGACCTGAAGCAGGTTCCCGGGAAGAGGCAGAGGGGGTGGGTGAGTTTTGCAGAAAAAATGACCTTGAGGTAAGGTATATTGAAGAAATGGATCTGGAAAAGGGGAGATTCTCAAAGGTGCATGGAGGGACCGGCGGAAATTGTGCTGAATGCAACAGGCTGCGACTTACTTCGAATGGTAAACTCAAACCCTGCCTGTTCAATGACATGGAGTTTGATATCCGGACACTCGGTTACGAAGAAGCCATCAGGCTGGCTTTGGAAAATAAACCTGAAAAGGGAGAAACAAATTCAAATAACTCTTTTTATAACATCGGAGGATAAAAATAATGGAAAAGTTTTCGCATGTTGATGAAACCGGAAAAGCATCTATGGTAGATGTCAGCGCAAAGGAAGTCCAGGCGCGTAGTGCAAAAGCATCAGGACACATAAAACTTTCAGATGAAACACTTAATCTGATCAGAGACAATTCGCTTAAAAAGGGCGATGTTCTTACCGTAGCCCAGATTGCCGGCATTAACGCAGCTAAGGCAACATCTTCGCTTATTCCCCTTTGCCATAACATCGTTCTCGATCATGTCAGAGTCGACCTCTATCCCGATGAGTTTGGGATAGTGGCTGAAAGTGAAGTTCAGTGCACGGGCAGAACGGGTGCGGAAATGGAAGCCCTGACATCTGTAAGCGTAGCCCTGATGACTGTTTATGACATGTGCAAGGCAGTTGACAAAATGATGGTCATCGACAGGGTAATGGTAACAGAGAAGACCAAATTATGAACCTGCCTGAAAAATTCAATATCCTGATAATTACTCTGAGCGACAGGGCTTTCAGAGGAGACTACGAAGACCTGAGCGGTCCGGCTATCAGGGACCGGCTCTCTCTTTTCTTCAGCGGCCGTGGATGGAAGCCGGAATTCAAAATGCAACTCATTCCCGACGACCGGGCGATACTTCAGGATCTGGTAAGGGATTCATCCAAATCAATGCACCTGATCTTTACAACGGGGGGAACAGGGATAGGTCCCCGCGATATAACAATCGAAGCGGTTAAACCCTTGCTTTCAAAGGAAATTCCGGGAATTATGGAACTGATCAGGGTTAAATACGGCGCTGAAAATCCCAATGCACTGCTGAGCAGGGGAGTGGCAGGTATCTCAGGTAAATCTCTTGTATTCACCCTTCCCGGATCATCAAAGGCTGTCAATGAGTACATGGACGAAATCCTGAAGGTGCTTGAACACACCATCAGGATGCAATACGGGATCGATTCCCACGCGAAGCACTAATCAGTGAGCCTGTTGAGGGTGTTGATCGTCTGTACTCCTATAATCCTGTCGTACCTTTCCCTCGGATTTCTGTAATATATAAGGACTGTATAGTCGTTTTCCGTTTCGTAATGGCTTCCCTCAAACTTTGAGGCAACACTCTCATCAGTGCCGTCCCTCCTGAATACATATTCGTAATTATACCAGCCCTGTTTAAGGAGGATAATGCATTCGTATGCGCCCTCCGCGGCATTGTAGCTCATCAGGTTGTTGCTGTTGAATTCCCAGTTGTTAAAAGCCCCCGATACATACATCCTGCCTCCTTCAACCGGATATTTTGATGGAAGTGTGAAATAGACAGAAACATAATCGGCATCAGTCTCGGGATTCTTCTCCTCCTGAATGGCGATATAATATTTTCCATTGAAATCTTCCCAGTAAAAATACGGTTTGAATTCCCTGTCGTCGGAAGGGGCAAGGTATACATGATAATTCGACATCAGAAAATCGATCTTTCTTACATATTGCGACTGATATCTGATGCTTTTTATGTCGAAATACCTGAATTCATTTCCGCCCTGAAATACATTCTTGTCAGTCAGGGAACTGTATTTCAGCTGGTCGCTGCTTACGAACTCTGGCTTCAGGTTCCTTCTGGCATTGTCCCACCGTCCGTTCTGCAGAATGAAGGCAAAGACATCCCTGTAAGGATCATTTATCCTGAGCGGCGATATGTTTATGTTGAAGTCGATCTGCTGGTTAAGGTTGACGTCAGCAGTCATTCTCGGGCGATGTGCTGAAATTTCTATCCCGGCAAGATCTTCCGTTACCATAAAACGATATGAAAGGACAGGATTCTCAGGATCATTCGACGGGTGTATAAGGATAACATAGTTGCCCGAGAGCTTGAAGTTTATCCTGTCGTTGGGAAACGAAAGCTTGTAATGAGTGTAGTGAACCGTTGTGTTGAACGAAGGTCTGTATTCCTCAACCGGATTCTCGGGGAAACCTTCAAGATAATCGGTGTGGAATATATCCGACCTGTTCCAGTCCTTGTCGCAGTGAATGAATGAATAATAAAAATCATCAATTTCATTTCCCATGAGGTCGAAATGAAGTTCCAGCTTTTCGCCGCTTTTCAGCCTGATAACAGGGTACGACAGGTTCCATCCTTCCTTGTAGAGCTGCACTGTCTTAACCCTGTCGTCAAAGACATGATTTGTGAGGGTAGGTTCAGTATTGCCTTCCTGATTCAGAGTGAAAGCGTTAGTGAAAAATGCTATGAGCAGGGTAAAAATCATCGTCCGGATTTTATTTACAAATTTACATATAGTGGAATTTTATAGAATCATTTTTGCGATATTTCGTAAAATTTAACTTGCTATTTATACATTTGCAGTTACTGTTATTTTTATAACAGAAATCTGATCAGCCAGAGTTTTTTTTAATAGATCAATTAAGATGCCAGGATCGATAAAGCTAAAAAAAGGATTTGATATCCGGTTGGAAGGTATTGCTGAAAGGAAGATCGCCGGAACTGTCAGTCCTGCCCTTTTTGGGGTCAAACCAATTGATTTTCCGGGATTGACTCCGAAGCTTGATGTCCATATTGGTGATTCAGTTGAGGCAGGCAGTTCCCTTTTTCATGACAAACTTCAGCCTGAGATAAAATTCACTTCTCCCGTGAGCGGGAAAGTGGTTTCAATTGACAGAGGCGACCGAAGAAAAATACTTGAGGTTGTTGTTGAAAAAAGCGGAAACTCAGCGGTGGACTTCGGAAAAGCAGACCCGGATAAGCTTTCCGAAACACAAATCAAAGAGGTGCTGTTAAGATCAGGTCTGTGGCCGGCTGTTCGTCAGCGGCCATATCATGTGATTGCAAACCCGAACGATCATCCAAAATCAGTTTTCATTTCCTGCTTTGACACTGCTCCTCTGGCTCCTGATTATAATTTCATCCTTGAAAACTCCTCAGGTGAACATTTCAGGAAGGGGCTAAAGGCTGTTTCAAAGCTTACAAAAGGGAAAGTAAACCTGGTGTTAAAGCATGGAGATGCAGGAAACAAGGTCTTTGAAGGTATTGGAGGAGTTGAAATATCTTATTTCTCAGGCCCTCATCCTGCAGGAAATGTCGGTGTCCAGATTCACCATCTCGACCCGGTAAACAAGGGAGAATCCGTCTGGTATGTAAATATTCAGGATGTAATAACAATAGGAAGGCTTTTTGCAGAGGGTATCTACAGGCCTGAACGACTGATAGCCCTTACAGGTTCAGAGGTAGTGGTACCGCAGTATTACAAGATGGTTTCCGGTGGTTCAATTGCTCCCATGCTTGAAGGCAATGTTAAGGATGGCGGCCTGAGATATATAAGCGGCAATGTGCTTACCGGAACAAAGATTGAACGGAATGGTTACCTGGGATTCTACGACTCACAGGTTACCGTTATCCCCGAAGGCAATTATTTCGAAATGTTCGGATGGGCATTGCCGGGTATCGGCAAGCTGAGCTACTCCCGTACATTCCTCTCTTCGTTGTTCTCGAAAAAGAAATATAAACCCGATACCAACTTTCATGGGGGGGAGAGGGCTTTCGTCGTGACAGGGCTGTATGAAAAGGTATTTCCGATGGATATATATCCAATGCAGCTTCTTAAGGCAATAATTGCCCAGGATATTGACATGATGGAAAACCTTGGAATCTATGAGGTGGCTGAGGAGGATTTTGCCCTCTGCGAGTTTGTCTGCCCCTCAAAGATCGAGATACAGTCAATTGTCAGGCAGGGACTGGATTTGATAAGGAAAGAGATGAGTTAAGTAAATTGTGAATTTTTACCATATGGATTTCCTGAGAAAAAAGATTGATAAACTGAAACCCCAGTTCACGAAAGGGGGTAAGTTTGAAAAACTGCAGTCGGTGTTTGAAGGATTCGAGGCCTTTCTTTTTGTATCCGACAAAGTCACAAGCAAAGGTTCCCACATCCGCGACTCGATCGACCTGAAACGGACTATGACGGTTGTTATCATAGCCCTGGTACCCGCACTTCTTTTTGGCTGCTACAATACCGGATTACAGCACTTCAGGTCGGTCGGAACCGACCCGGCCCTCTTCCAGGCTTTCTGGTTCGGTTTTATTAAACTGCTGCCCCTGATTATAGTCAGTTATGTGGTCGGTCTCGGGATAGAATTTATAGCTGCCCAGATCCGCGGACATGAGATTAACGAGGGCTACCTTGTGACAGGGCTGCTGATCCCGCTTATCATGCCGATCGACGTACCTCTCTGGATGCTCGCTCTGGCAGTCGCTTTTTCGGTTATACTCGGCAAGGAAGTGTTCGGCGGAACAGGCATGAACGTCTTTAATCCGGCCCTTCTTGCAAGGGCATTCATTTTCTTCAGCTATCCGGGTTGGATGACGGGAGATAATGTATGGACCGAAGGGTTGACCAAAGGGGTTAATGTAATCGATGGTTATTCGGGAGCCACACCCCTTTCAATGCTTGCAACCGGCGATGTTTCAAATCTTCCTTCCTTCATGCAGATGTTTGTCGGAACTATCCCCGGTTCGGTGGGGGAGACCTCCGTAATTGCCATCCTGATCGGAGCTGCAATTCTGCTGATCACGGGAGTGGGAAGCTGGAAGATAATGCTTAGCGTTTTCGCAGGCGGAATAGGTATGGGACTGCTTCTCAATGCTGTGTCAGTTAATGAATATATGGAACTCCCGTTTTATTATCACCTGGCAATGGGCGGCTTCGCTTTCGGAGCCGTTTTCATGGCAACCGACCCGGTCTCAGGAGCACAGACTGAAAGAGGTAAATGGATATACGGATTTCTCATCGGGGTGCTCTCGGTCCTTATCAGGGTCCTTAATCCGGCTTATCCCGAGGGAGTCATGCTGGCTATCCTGCTGATGAACGTCTTTGCGCCGCTTATCGATTATTATGTAGTTCAGGCCAATATCAAGAGAAGGCTCAAAAGAGCAAAAGTTACACTTAACACCGGTGTAAAATGAAACACTTCAGCAACAGATATATTTTCATCTTCTCCGCGATCATGGTGATTGTGGTTGCTACGCTCCTTTCACTGGCTGCAACACTGCTTCAGCCGGCTCAGGCCAGGAACCTTGAAATTGAAAAGAAAAGGAATATGCTCGAATCCATCAATGTGGAAGCAACACGTGAAAATACCGAGGAGCTTTATGAAAAATTCATTAAGGAGGGATTCGTGATCAACCCGGATGGCGATGTGGTCGAAGGAATTGATGCCTTTACGGTTGTGGTGAAGAATGAACAAAAGAAACCGATTGAACAGCAATATCTTCCGGTTTTCAGGGCTGAGCCTGACGACGGCGAAAATGTGATTATAGTCCCGGTCGAGGGGAAAGGCCTCTGGGGGCCTATTTACGGCTACGTCTCCCTGAAATCGGATATGAATACCATATATGGTACCAACTTCGACCATAAGAGTGAGACTCCGGGGCTTGGAGCTGAGATAAACACCACGGAGTTCGAAAGCCAGTTCAAAGGCAAGAAAATCTATGAAAACGGAGGATTCACTTCTGTTCAGGTCATAAAGGGAGGGGCAAAGGAAAATGATCCTCATGGAGTAGATGCAATATCGGGAGGAACAATCACAAGCAAAGGACTTCAGAAAATGATCTTTGACTGCCTCACTAAATATAACGGCTATTTTCAAAAAAACAGGATTTAACTTATGAGCAATCAGGAAAAAGAACCGATTCTATCGGCAAAAAACCTTAAGCTTCTCACAGAACCCCTGGGCAGGAACAACCCCATCACTGTTCAGGTTCTTGGAATCTGTTCAGCTCTTGCAGTAACCGTAAAGCTTAAACCGGCGCTCGTAATGGCGCTCTCGGTAATGATCGTGACAGGTTTCTCGAACCTCATTATTGCCTCATTAAGAAAATTCATCCCCGACAGGATAAGAATCATAGTCCAGCTGGTGGTTATAGCCACGATGGTTATCCTTGTCGACCAGTTCCTTAAAGCCTATGTTTTTGATGTAAGCAAACAGCTTTCGGTATTCGTGGGGCTTATCATTACAAACTGCATCATAATGGGACGCCTGGAAGCCTTTGCAATGGCAAATAAACCCTGGCCTTCGTTTCTTGACGGGATAGGAAACGGGGCCGGCTACGGACTGATCCTGGTTATCGTGGCATTCTTCAGGGAACTGCTTGGTTCAGGAACAATTTTCGGGTACCCGGTCCTCGAGAGACTGGGAATTTACGGAACCGGTTATGAAAATAACGGGATGACTATTTTGCCGCCAATGGCTCTCATAATTGTGGGCCTGATAATCTGGGTTCAGAGAAGCAGGGACAAAAGCCTGGTTGAGAAAAAATAACCTGATGAACTATGGAAAATCTTCTTAATATATTTATAAAATCGATTTTCGTCGAGAACATGGTATTTGCCTTTTTTCTTGGCATGTGTTCATTTCTGGCGGTGTCAAAATCGGTTAAAACAGCAATGGGGCTGGGAATTGCGGTTGTATTCGTCCTGGTGATTACAGTACCCCTTAACTTTATGGTTGAGAAATACCTGCTGAAAAAAGGAGCGCTGATCTGGCTTGGAGAGGGCTTTGCCGATGTCGACCTCAGCTTCCTGACATTCATGATATTCATTGCCTTCATAGCAGCCATGGTCCAGCTTGTAGAAATGATTGTCGAAAAATTTACTCCGGCACTTTATAACTCACTTGGAATATTTCTTCCGTTGATAGCTGTCAACTGTGCTATTCTCGGTGCATCACTGTTCATGCAGGAAAGAGAGTATGAGAATGTGCTCGAGGCAGGGGTTTTCGGACTGGGTTCCGGTATTGGATGGCTGCTTGCTATTGTCGGAATTGCAGCGATAAGGGAAAAGCTTAAATACAGCAATGTGCCTGATCCCCTGAAAGGCCTGGGTATAACTTTTATACTCACTGGCCTTATGGCAATAGCATTTATGGGATTCATGGGAATTACTTTGTAAGAATTAACTATATCATATTATGCTCCTGGCAGTTACAACCTTAGGTACTCTCTTTTACAGTATAATGGTATTTCTTATTATAATATTGCTCCTCGTGGTGATGCTTCTCTTCGCAAGAGACAAGCTTTCACCAAAGGGAGATGTGACTCTTCATATAAACGACCGGGATATTGTCGTGTCACCCGGATCAAATCTTCTTTCGACGCTGTCGTCAAACGGAATCTACCTTCCTTCGGCCTGCGGCGGCGGAGGTACCTGCGGAATGTGCAAATGCCAGATAATAGAGGGAGGCGGAGCTATCCTTCCCACCGAAACCGGATTCTTTACCAGGAAGGAACAGAACGACAACTGGCGGCTTGGCTGTCAGGTGAAAGTAAGAAATGACCTGAAAATCAAGCTTCCTGAAGCCATTCTCGGCATTAAAAAATGGGAATGCGAGGTGGTGTCAAACAGGAATGTGGCTACATTTATAAAGGAATTCGTTGTAAAACTGCCCGATGGAGAATCGCTCGACTTTGAACCAGGTGGTTATATCCAGATTGATGTGCCGAAATATGAAATGACCTACAGGGATATTTTTATAGAGGACGGTTTTAAAAGCGATTGGGATAAATACCTTATGTGGGATCTTAAGGTTAAAAATACAGAGGAGACTTTCAGGGCTTACTCGATGGCGAATTATCCCGCTGAGAAAAACCTCATCAAACTTAATATCAGGATTGCCACTCCCCCATTCGACGGCGCCAGAAAACAATTCATGAATGTCCCTCCCGGAATCTGCTCCTCCTATATATTCTGCAGGAAACCGGGCGATAAGGTTACAATATCGGGTCCTTACGGGGAGTTCCATATAAAGAAAACCAACAACGAAATGGTATACATCGGAGGAGGGGCCGGAATGGCTCCGCTGCGCTCCCATATCTTCCACCTCTTCCATACCCTCAAAACCAATCGCAAAGTTACCTACTGGTATGGCGCCCGCTCTCTCCGCGAAGTTTTCTATGAAGATGAATTCAGGGCAATAGAGAAGGAATTTCCCAATTTCAAATTCCACCTGGCTCTCTCCGAACCGCTTCCGGAGGATAACTGGACAGGCCTCACCGGATTCATCCATAAGGTTCTGCTCGACAATTACCTGTCGAAGCATGAGGAACCGGAGGATATCGAATATTATTTCTGCGGCCCTCCCGTGATGAACAATGCTGTCATTAAAATGCTCGACAGCCTCGGAGTGCCTCAGGAGAATATTTCATTTGACGACTTCGGCGTCTGATTCCCGACTGCTCATTCAATATCTGTCCTCCTGACAGGAGGCTTTAGCGACATACTTAATTATGAGAACATCCCTGACATCTGAGTTAACTGGAGGAATTTTATTTTCAAGAAAAATGACAGGTGAGAAAGCACTGATTCTGATTCTGCTGCTGCTGCTGGCGCCTTCGTGCCGGAAAACAACAACTTTCGATAACTTCGGCGGATTTGCCCAGGGCACGACCTACAGCGTCACCTTTGGAAGTAACGGCAGTATTGATCCTCAGGAACTCAAATCAGAGGTTGAAATGATCCTGAAGGAATTTGACTTGTCCCTTTCACTGTATGTCGATTCATCAATCCTCTCAAAAGTCAACAGGAATGAGGATGTTCAGGTCGACCGGTATTTCTCCGAGGCTTTCACGAAATCGGTTGAAATTTCAAGGCTGAGCGGAGGGGCATTTGATATTACGGTCGGACCCCTGACAAGAGCCTGGGGCTTTGGTCCGGATGACTACCGGAGCTTTTCTGAATCAAAACTTGATTCTCTGCTGAAACTGATTGGAATGGAAAAGGTGAGGCTGGAAAACAACAAAGTTGTTAAAACCGACACGGCCATAAAATTTGATTTCAATGCTATTGCCCAGGGTTACTCCGTTGACGTTGTCAGCGAGTATCTGGATTCAAGGGGGATTCGGAATTCCCTGGTGGAAATCGGCGGCGAAGTAAGGGCAAAGGGCGACAAAAACGGTGTTTTATGGAGAATAGGAATCGACCGCCCCGAGGATAACAACAATATGCCGGGAAACAATCTTCAGGCCGTTATAAGCATGAAAGACCGGTCGCTTGCAACATCAGGCAACTACAGGAAATTTTACGTTGAGGACGGGGTTAAATATTCTCACACTATCGATCCGAGGACAGGCTATCCGGCACGCAACACGCTTCTGAGCGCGACGATCCTGGCAGACGATTGTGCCACAGCCGACGGCATTGCAACTGCCTGCATGGTAATGGGAAAGGATAAGTCTGTTGAATTCCTTGGTGAGCATTCTGAATATGATGCGTACCTGATCTTTTCCGACGCTGATGGCAATTTCCAGACCTGGTCAACTGAAAGCCTGAAAAAATTTATTTCTCAATAATCCCGCAGGCGGAGCATGGTCCGGAATTACTGAGGGGAGTACATCCCGTGTCGGTGCTTTGTGCACATTTAATTCCCCTCTTCCGCATCTCCTTGTTGTGCCCCACATGAAACTCCGGAAATTTCCCTTTTGGCCTGAGCAAAATCCTTATGCCAAGGAAAATACCTGATACGGCAACAAGTAATAGAGTTATTATGAGTAATTTTATGAACATGATCTTTTTATGTCAAAGATAATACCAATTAACCTCTGTTAATTAAACAACTTCAGATTTCCTTTGTTTACTTACTGACATTAAAACAGGAACAAAATCATGGCTAAAAAGAAGAATTCAACAGGGAATATATGGGACAGGGAGAATGTACTTGCAGATTACCGTCTGGCTGTCCTGAGCCGCAACCTTAGCGTGCTCGGCCGTCGTGAAGTGCTTACGGGCAAGGCCAAATTCGGGATTTTCGGTGACGGCAAGGAGGTTATACAGATAGCGCTCGCAAGGCAATTCAGGAACGGCGACTGGCGCTCGGGATACTACCGCGACCAGACATGGATGATGGCAATGGGACTGTATGATTCAGTTGAATTCTTCCACCAGCTTTACGGGAATACCGATGCCGTTGTGAACCACGGCAGCCAGGGCAGGGTCTTCAATAACCATTTTTCCGTTCCCAATATAAATGCCGACGGTACATGGCGCGACCTGACAAAACAAAAGAACTCATCTTCCGACATCTCACCAACCGCAGGTCAGATGCCCCGCCTGCTTGGACTTGCGTATGCATCAAAACTTTTCAGACAGAATAAGGAACTTCATAGTTACTCTACACTCTCCGTCAGGGGTGAAGAGGTAGCTTTCGGCTCAATCGGCGATGCAAGTACTTCAGAAGGTCATTTCTGGGAGACAATAAATGCCGCGGGCGTCCTGCAGGTGCCGATGGCGCTGTCGGTTTACGACGACGGGTACGGAATATCGGTTCCAAAAAAGTACCAGACAACCAAGGGAAGCATATCAGATATACTCCGGGGATTCGAGGATGAACCGGGTAAACCGGGATTGAAAATATTTATGGGTAAAGGATGGGATTATCCCGGACTGATTAAACTGTATGAAGAAGGAGTGGAGATATGCCGGCGCGACCATAAACCGGTTGTATTCCATATAGAGGATGTAACCCAGCCCCTTGGGCATTCCACATCGGGATCGCACGAACGCTATAAAAGTGAGGAGAGACTTAAATGGGAAGAGGAATTCGATCCCATCAGAAAGATGCGCGAATGGATTATTAATGAAGAGATTGCAACAGAAGAAGAAGTTGAATTGATTTCTGCCGGAGCCGAGACCGAGGCGAAGGAATCGAGGAAGAAAGCATGGGATATGTTTCAGAATCCGATAAAGATAGAACGGGATGCTCTTGTAAAAATCATCCGCGATCGCACATGCAGATGCTCTGAACAGGCTAAGGAAGCAGCAGTGGACGAAATTGCCGATGAGCTGACAAAAGTCCTTAATCCAATCCGGAAAGATAATTTCATGGCAGCCAGGAAGATACTCCGGAATATCTGCGGCACCTGCGCTAAAGCCGACAACCTGAGGGAAGAACTCCTGGGATGGCTGCTCCGTAATTACAAGGATGCCGAAAGAAGCTACAATACAAATCTCTACAACGAAATGCCGACATCGGCGCTCAATGTCAGACCGGTTGCGCCGGCGTATTCTGATAATTCACCCGAGGTGCCGGGCAGGCAGATTCTCAGGGACAACTATGACAAACTGTTTGAGAAGTATCCGCTACTGGTTACTTTCGGAGAGGACACAGGCAATATCGGCGGTGTGAACCAGTCGCTTGAAGGACTTCAAAAGAAATACGGCGAACTCAGGATAACTGACACAGGTATCAGGGAGGCCACAATCCTTGGTCAGGGCATTGGTCTTGCTCTCAGGGGAATGAGGCCGATTGCGGAAATTCAGTACCTCGATTACCTGATGTATGCCATTCAGATACTGAGTGATGATCTGGCAACAACCCACTACAGGACCGCCGGAAGGATGATAGCCCCTCTCATAATAAGCACCAGGGGACACAGGCTTGAAGGCATCTGGCACTCCGGATCGCCCATGAGCATGCTTATAAATTCGGTAAGGGGTGTCTATGTCTGCTCCCCCAGGGATATGACCAGGGCAGCAGGATTCTACAACACATTGCTTCAGGGCCAGGATCCGGCAATAGTGATTGAACCGCTTAATGGTTACAGGCTCAAGGAGAAGATGCCTGATAACCTGGGAGAATTCAGGATCGAACTGGGGATCCCTGAGATACTTTCGGAAGGCGCCGATGTAACCCTTGTTACCTATGGGTCGACAGTCAAAATTGCCCGGGAAGCTGTTGGCCAGCTCGCAGTCCATGGTATTTCAGTAGAACTTATTGATGTTCAGACACTTGTTCCTTTCGACAAAAACCGGATCATTGTAAACTCTCTCAGGAAGACCGGCAGGATCCTGTTCGTTGACGAGGATGTGCCCGGTGGAACAACAGCCTACATGATGCAGGAAGTGATTGAAAAACACGGGGGATATGAGTATCTCGATTCCACTCCCAAAACACTTGCCGCAAAGGAACACAGGCCGGCTTACACGACAGACGGGGATTATTTCTCAAAACCCAGCGCCGAGGATATATTCGATGAGGTTTATGCTATGATGAAGGAAGCCGATCCGGGGAAGTACTGAAAAAGGCATAAAGGCATAAAGGTATAAAGGCATGACGCCTTAGCGCCTTTTATTGCCAACTGGTTGTTGCTGGTTACTGGTTACTGGCTTTGCCCGCCATAGCTTTAGCGGAGGCGGGTTGCTGGTTACTGGTTGCTTGAACCAATAATCCGCAGAAGTTCTGCAGCAGCTGCCTTTGGACCTGATGCTTCATAACCGGGAATCCCGAGCCTCGTACGCATCTGACCAACATAGACTCCTTTGCTGAAGAAGGTCTGGAAATATTTCCAGGCGATGGAATCATGAAGTTCCACATACTCCGGAGGGCCGAATATATTTGCAAAATATGAATTGACCAGTCCTGTCGTTGTGGTAGTTCCCTTGCTCATCACTGCTCCGCTCCTGAATATCTCAAAAGCCTTCGCGGGCGAATCCATTCTCTCTATAACAGGATGATCATCGTCCACATCCTCGTAGTTGTTTGCATAGAGGACATAGTCGATTTTATGCCCTTTTATCACTGTTTCAAAGGTCGTTACGGGGAAGACTATCCTGGCATTGGTCTGACTGGGATTCATTATTATCGATCTGTCGAGATGCCCATAGGCATAGCCCGACTGAAGATCATCGAGCCTTAGAAAAGCTCCTGTCTCGGTACCGTAACCGACCGGATTCCCATCCGGGTCAATCTCGATCGATCCCATATCGTCAGCTATTATCCTGAGGTCGCGTATATCCTTCTCCCCAAGCACCCTGAAAGCTTCCAGTGTCTCCGATTTGCCTGCTCCGGTGTCGCCCATCATAAGAATAGTGGCCTCCTTGTTACCGTGCAGGAGGATCTTTACCATGGCTCCGTGAAACGGCATATTGCCTGCATCCATTACCAGGGAGTTATGGAGGGTGAGTGTCATCTTCTTCAGATACCCGAAATACCCGAATTCATTCCTGTCGGGTACCGCACCCACAAACATTGCATTGCTTCTGTCGTGATAAAAGACGGTGGGATAGGAGGCAAGTGTATCGAGTTTTCCGCCTCCGACGCCATAAAAGAAAACTGCATCGGGCTGCCGCTCAAGGTCAGAATCCTCCGCCAGCTGGAACAGGTTGCAAAGCGAAAGACCCAGTTCAAAGAAATTGAGGTGGAAATAGATCATTATTATGTATTTCCCGACTTTTGCAGGGAAGCACAGCCAGTCTACCGGATTCAGATCTGCCAGATCGGCAGGATTCTGTTCTATCTTCTTGAAATCACCGGTCCTTTTGTTCATTGGCTGCTGGATCACCAGCGGCGGATAGATAAGTATCTGCCTGATTACCTGAACCCCGTTCAGTTTGCTGTATCTGTCATCAGTCCAGTTGATTACTTTGGGAAGCGAGATCACTGCCATCTCCGCTCCTGCAGGCACCTGCCTGTAAACCGTGGGACGGGTCCCTGTTATATTCTCCTGGACATGCCTGTAAACGCTCCTTATGAGGTGGGTAAGATGCTCTATCGTTTCATTGAACGTCCGGTAAGGCCTCTTGTCGAGCCTGTCACCTTCGGAATCGTTTATGATGAACCTGTCAAAATGACGCCAGTAGTCATAGAGATACTCGACAAAACTGTTAAAAACATGAAGGTCTTTGAGGAAGACTCCGGATTTTTCATAGATATGCGGAACAACCTGACTTTCATATTTCTCAAGCATTGACAAGGTTTTTACCAGATCACCGGTCGATTCCTCATCAATTGCCTGCCCTCCGAAAATGGAGAGGAGAGGCGATTCTTTCGACTTAAGCGCACGGATGCAATGATCCAGAACCATCCTGAATTTTTCGCTCGACAGCATTTCTTCTGGTGTCTCGCACATCCGTTCCCGGATGTTAAGAACCGCTTTATTGCCTATGATCCGTAAAGTGCTTTTTTGCATATCATTGTTTAGAAACCGGGCAAAATTATTACATTATTTAATTAAAAGCATCTTTTTGCTTTAATATTTTTAAATGAATGATTGTACCTGCCTGATTGTGACCAGGACTTTAGTCCCATAATGGGTACAGGGGGCTGAAGCCCCACGGCTCGGGGGGTTGCTTCAACCGTTGGCTGAAGCCAACGGCAACATTAAGAGCTTCCATGGCAGTGCGGACTGTAACTGAAGCTGACGGCAGAACCAGGAGTGGTACTTGTTTGCATCTATTCCCTATTACCCGGAAAGTTCAGTGGAATAAGTTCTTCTGTTACCGTCAGCTTCAGCTGACGGTTAAGGCTTCCCCCACAATGTTGCCGGGACTTTAGTCCCATAATGGGTACAGGGGGCTGAAGCCCCACGGCTCGGGGGGTTGCTTCAACCGTTGGCTGAAGCCAACGGCAACATTAAGAACTTCCATGGCAGTGCGGACTGTAACTGAAGCTGATGGTAACATTAAGAGCTTCCATGGCA
>DIWB01000006.1 GCA_002428385.1 Bacteroidales bacterium UBA6117 | reverse complement strand
AACTCATTGAAGCATTCAATGCCGGGGATCTCATGGAGGCCCGGCGTCTTCAGCAAATGTCGGTAAGCATGATAGACCTTCTCGGCAAATACGGAGGCATGGCCGTTGGCAAGTCATTTATGAAGTATGCAGGCCTCGACTGCGGTGAGTGCAGGATGCCGGTTACAAATCCGGCCTCCGGAACGTACAGGGAATTCGTTGAGGATGTCAGAAAGCTAGGGATGGATGACCTGTTCTCAAAGTTTTAAATAAAGTCCGGGTGGTGCCGGTCAGTTCATAATTATCATCATACCGCTGCTGCTGTTGCCAAACCTCGGATTAACTACATTGTTGTAAATCGATCCGAATGTATAGGAGAGACCGAAGTTCAGGTAGTATTCATATTGAGTGGCGATCTCCTTCCTCTGCAGGAGTATCTCGTCGTAGGTAAGGTCCTGTTTCACAAGGTTTATCTGGTCATGTATCATTGAAGCGCCTCCTCCGAAATTCAGTGAAAGGCCCTTGGCAATCCTGAAATTGAAATATCCGTTGAACGACAGGTTGTTTTTTGACCAGTCGTGCAGATAATTGCTGTACTGCAGCGTGAAATCGATCGACCCCCATTTCTGTATCACTTCGTAGGAGGCTGAAAGAGTGTGAAGAAACAGGTTTTCCCTGATTTTGTCGTAGATTGTTGTGTCGGCATATTCAACCAGACTGATTCCGGCTGAATATAATACTCTCATCTGCCGTCTGGTTGATTCGGAATAGGGGAAAAGATCATATTCGATTCCCGGCATCAGGTTGTAATAAAGTCTTTTGTTGCTGTAGCTTGATGAACCGACGGTTGTTGATCCCCCGTACGACCAGTGATCCGAAATGCTCCTCACAACCAGTCCGGTGACATACTTGGTTTTTGATTTGCTGGTGACTGTGCTTTCGCCGATAATATATTCGGAGGCATTTGTGTTATATCGGGCGTTTATATCGATCTTCCATTTCTCGGTGATTTTTGCCGCCGCCAGGTTTCCCGTGAGATAATAGTATTTGTACGTTTTCTCGCCGGTTAGGTAACTGCTGAGGGACCCTTTGAAAACCCAGCTTTTCCATTTGTCGCCCGTAACGGTTTCCGACAATGGCTGGCTGAATGAAATATTCATGTATTGAGCGAGCGGGGTTCTGGCCACATAACGCACCAGTCCCATTTTCAGTGTTCTCACCATCTTTTGCCGGTAGCCCTCAGTGGTTTCGTCTGGTGTTGTCACGAAGGATATGGTATCGCGCATTCCCTCAAATTCATGCTGGCCGACCAGGAAGTAGGTGTATTCATATCCGCCCGAACCGGTTCTCTGACTGGTTGATATTATGTAAACACCTGCATCCCTGATGTCGCGGACATAGTTTACATACGGGATTTCCTTCCGGACATAGTCGGTGCTCTCCATGAAAACATTAAGGGCGTCTTTTCTGAGGGTATCGGGCTGAATTGCGGGTTCCTGGGATTTGCAGTTGAAAAAGGTGAATATAAGGACTGCGGCAGGGATGATACTTTTCATGATGGGCAGGGCTTTACGGGATTGACGACGAAAATAAGCAATTTGACGGACTGGAGTGTTAACAAGGATAATTTATGGTAAAAAAACCGGTGTTCGATAAAGAACACCGGTTTTTGTCATGAAAACAAGGAATGAAAGGAAAGAAAAACTACTGTATTTTATTGTTGACTGCGGTCTGTCTCCGATTTTTTCTTCAGTCCGTCACCCGTCATCACCCAGGTATATTCATTGCTGTCCGTTCCGTAGTATTCATAGTCCTCATAGTCCCATCCATGGTGCTTATTTTCGAAACGGCGGCTAAACATTTCCCTGGTGGTTTTATCAAAGTGGACGGTCGTTCCCTCAGGAATGAACAAATCCAGTTCGACATCATTTACTGACCATTTGGTGCCTGCGGGAAGGGAGAAATACTCGTCGATGCTTATAGTGTCAGAAGAGACGCTGTAGTTATAAATCAGTTCCCGGGCTTTTCTGGTTGCATCCGTCTTGCTTCTGCCGGTTGCTCTTTTTCTCAGTCTGACTGACAGTGATTCGTCGGATGAGGTATTGACGTCGAGATCAACCGTGATATGGATTTCCTTATTTCCATCATTCAGAAATACCGTATAATCCCTGTCGAAAGTTATGTCCTTGTCGAACCTGAGGTTTTCAACCTTCTTGCCTGCAGAGATGTAAAGGTCGCGCGGAGATTTGCCGATCACATCCTCCGAAACAATTCCGGACATTTCCGCAAATCCAACTCCCTCGTTGAACAGAAGTATTGAGAAGACTGCCAGGCTTATGACCCAGATCACCAGAGCAGCAAGGCTGATTATTCCATCCTTTGCCCTGAACCAGAATATCATTTTGACACCCCAGTAAATAAGGGCAAGAAGAGGGAGAATAATGATTACCGAAAGCAGGATTATCAGCCATGGAGCAATGGCAGGATTCACTATGTAGCTGAGGAAGTCGGGCAGGTAGAACAATTTTACTCCTACAGCGCCGGAAGAGAAGTATCCGGGGAAGTCTAAAAAGAATACCATAATGTATGAAACAAGTGTTGCAAATCCCCCTAATACGAACACAATTCCAATCATGATCAGAAAGATTCGCAGGAATATAAAGAGCACCTTGCCTATGGCTCTGAGTATCTCATTGATTGCATGTCCGGCCCCTGAGCCTGCCGGCTTCGTCTGGGTGCCTGTAATTGCTAATTGTGAGGTATTTGAGAAAGAGGAGCGGAAGTCATTCCTGCCATACATTTCCTTTTTCTGTGCATCACTTACTGCTGAGGGGAGGGCTATCCACAGGGCAATGTAGACCAGTGGGCCGACGAAGAAGAAAAATGTGAAAATTACAAAGGCAAGTCTGATCCAGACAGCATCAATATTCAAAAAAGGAGCCAGTCCTCCGCAAACGCCGCCCAGTATTGCATCATCTGGGTTCCGGTAAAGTTTTTTTGATTCAGCCGTCCGCTGCCTTGCTGCCTGTTCGCTTACCGGTTCACCGTCCGCATCAAAGTCCTCGGGTTTGCCTATGATTGAAATCATTGCCTCGACATTCTCCCTCGAAATGACAGCAGCTCCGGCACCCTGGGAATTGAATATCTCGGCGATCCGCAATTCTATGTCTTCTATTGTTTCGGCGCCGCCCTGTGTGTTCTTGAGCCTGTCGTTAATATCCTGGAGATAGCGGCGCAGGATTTTATAAGCCTCTTCATCAATCTGGAAAAGTGAGCCTCCAAGGTTTATTTTGATAGTTTTATCCATTTTGTTTTCAGTTAAAGAGTTTATAAGCTAAGACTTTGTCCTGATGAGATCAACCGATTCCACAAGCTCATCCCACGATTTATCGAGTTCGGCAAGGTAATTTTTGCCGTCGTCGGTGAGTTCATAGTATTTTCTTGGAGGTCCCTGTTGCGATTCTTCCCAGCGGTAGCTGAGGAGGCCGGAATTTTTCTGCCTTGTGAGCAATGGATAGAGAGTTCCCTCGACTACAATCAGCTTAGCCTCCTTGAGTTCCCTTATTATATCGCTTGCATAGCAGGAGTTTTTCGAAAGTACCGACAGGATGCAGTACTCGAGTATCCCTTTTCGCATCTGTGCTTTTGTGTTTTCCAGATCCATATTTTTGAATTTTAGATGATTACAATTTCATGTTCTTTCTGACGGTATTAAACTCGCTCTTCACGGCTTCCTTTATGTTATGGATATTCACCGGATCGCCTTTCATCTCGATCTTCTGGGCTGTGGTTTTTGCTTCGGGAAGCGCTATATACAGGATCAGATAAATCAGGAATCCCACACCTCCGGCCACAGCCAGAGCCAGGAAAATAATCCTGATCAGCCATGGTTCGAGATCCCAGTATGCACCCATGCCAGCGCAGACTCCCCCTATTATGCGGCGGTCGGGATCGCGGTACATCCGGTGGGGCCCCGGGGTTGAGAATTTTTCCTTCCGCGATGGGCCTTCGTTGTTCGAAATATCTTCAGGGCTTCCCATGATGGAGATTATTTCGTTAACGTCGGAAATATTGATGACCTGTTTGTAGCCTGTCAGCTTCTGGCGAAAGAGATCAGACATCCTGCTTTCAATATCAGAAAGAATTTCCGACGAGCTCTCTTCCCCGGCAAAGTGGAGCTCCAGATTCTTAAGGTATCGCTTAAGTTCTGAATAGGCGTCTTCGTCTATATTAAAGGAGAAGCCGCCCAAATTAACACTTACTGTAATTTTCATAGAACCTTATGGAATTTACTACTGTTAAAAATTTATAACTATACGATGCAAAGATATAATAAAATAAATATACTATGCAATACATAGTACTAAATAAATTATAGAGTTTTCCTCCGGTTGCACCGGAGGTTATTCACATTAAGCCACTTTTGTGGCTTGCTGTAATTGCCGGAAGCTCCTTTGGAGCTTTTTTTCCGTCAGAACGTATCCGTTTGGAGCAAACCTTTACACCTTTAGGCCTTTACGCCTTTACGCCTTTACGCCTTGATGCCCTGACGCCGTCTCTAAGTCTCTCCGTCCTACAGTCTCTTAGTCTTCACCCCTTCTCCCCCTCACCCCTTCATTCCTCACCCCTCACGCCTCACGCCCTTCTTTTCTTTTTCCCTTCCGTCACTTTGATTATCTTTACATGATTTACAGATAAACAACAGAATTCATGGCAAAACGATACAAATGGGGCATCCTTGCCCCCGGGAGGATAGCTGCAAAGTTTGCAAACGGATTGAAGATTCTTGAAAACGCCGAACTGTATGCTGTGGGATCGCGTGATGCAGGAAGGGCAAAGCGTTTCGCTGAAGAACACGGATTCAGGAAGCATTACGGGTCGTACGAAGAACTGGTTGGTGATCCGGATGTGGATGTAATCTATATAGCTTCACCTCACTCGGAACATTATGAACAGACTCTGCTGTGTCTGAGGAACAAAAAGGCCGTGCTATGTGAGAAGGCATTTTCACTTAACAGCAGGGAAACGGATGAGATGATAGCCGAAGCCCGCCGGCAGGATGTTTTCCTTATGGAAGCTCTCTGGCCGCCGTTCCAGCCGTTTTACATTAAGGCGCATGAAATAATCGGATCAGGTATTCTCGGTAATATTATCAACATGCATGCCTGGTTCTCTTTCATTCCTCCCTATGATCCGGTTGACCGCAAGTTCAATATCTCGCTTGGTGGAGGGTCGCTTCTTGACATTGGAATTTATCCTGTTATCGACGCCCTTTCATTTCTGGGTGTCCCGGATGAAGTAAAAGCGGCCGCATCATTTGGTCACACCGGATCGGAGGAATCTATATCTGCGGTTCTAAAGTATAACTCCGGGAAGCTTGCGACCATTTACAGTTCATTCAGGACAAATAACGGGATAGGATGTGATCTCCTTTGCGAAAATGGGAACCTGACTGTATCGCGGGGACGGGATATGAATCAAAGAGTGATACTTGAGCTTCACGGCAAGGAAAAGGAGACTTTTGTATTCACCCCGCCTGCTCTGGGGTATCACTGGGAAGCAGAAGAGGTTATGAACTGCCTCGACAGGCAGATGAAGGAAAGCCCTGCCGTGCCTCTTTCATTCAGTGCCGGTCTGATGCTTACACTCGACAGGATAAGGCAGTCGGCAGGAATTGAATTTCCGGGAAGAGATTAGAATATGAATTATCCGGTACGACAGAAATGACGGAATGGCTGCCAGCCAACAAACAGCCCTGCCAAGCCCATGTCAAAGTCAGAAAGCAGTTCCGGAAACGATAAGTCGTTCTACCTGAAGAAACTCAGGCTGAGCATGCTGATACCAGGAATTTTTGTATTCCTGATGTGGCTGGTGAAAGCCGTTGAGATAATGTTTGACCTCGATCTTACACGGTTAGGCATCTATCCTCTTGAATTGAAAGGCCTTGCCGGCATCTTATTTTCTCCTTTCATACATTCCGGCTTCAGGCATCTGTTCAACAACAGCCTTCCGCTTTTTTTTCTTGGGACCGCCTTCTTTTACTTTTATTCAGAGATAGCTTTGAGGGTATCTTTGTGGACCTGGTTCCTGACGGGTCTTGCCGTATGGCTGGCCGGCCGGCCCTCCTGGCACATCGGGGCAAGCGGCCTTATTTACGGATTTGCCTCATTTCTGTTCTTCAGCGGCATCATACGGAAATATTTCAGGCTGGTCGCCCTGTCGCTTCTGATAGTATTTATCTATGGTTCAATGGTGTGGGGTATCTTCCCCGATATTTATGAAAATGTTTCGTGGGAGTCGCACATGCTCGGATTCATTTCCGGGATTATACTTGCTGTCGTGTACCGTAAGGAGGGCCCTCAGGAACCGGTCCATGAATGGCTCGATGATGATGAGGAGGATGAGGGCATTGAACTGAAATGAGCACCGGTTAATTATATTTTATCAGGCGTCGGGGTTGTTTGAAACAGGAATCCGTTCTCCAGCGTGCAATCAGAATAAATGGATGATTCCCGGTTGTGAAAAAGGATAAACCAGGGAAGGAAGGTCTTATCCGGCGCTAAGGTTTTTTTGGTGCATTTACTGCACTTATCCGGCAAAATTATGCATGAGAGGTTCAGGTACGGTACCGGGAACGACCTTCTTCAGAAGGCAAAGGAGCTCGGACTGGAGCTTCCCTGGAGTGATGACCTTTCTCCTTTGTTCCAGCCATATAATCTGGACGGAAACAAAATTCCAAACCGTTTGGCAGTTCAGCTGATGGAAGCCCATGATTCGAAAAATGACGGTTCTCCCTCGGAGCTTACCCGGAGGCGTTACCTGCGTTACGCTTCAGGGGGAAGCGGTATAAAGCTTTTGAACATCGCGATGGGAAATCCCTATCATAATCCTCATGTCAGCAGGCCTTACGATACGCCGGTTCCGGGCAGTAAGGTACCCGGGGAACATCCCCTCCGGGGCGTGATGAGGATGATAAATGGCACCGCCCTGGTACGCTGGTATTAAACGCTTTCAACATAATTCTTGGAACCGGAGGACCGGGTGAGATGTATGAGGACAGTGTATATCCTCTTTCACAGACCGGGTCGCCCGGCATGGCCTACAGGGCTGGCGCTTCCGGACAGAATCTTACAGAATCACAATTCGGGATTGCATCCCTGAGGTTCAGGGGGAATCTGTCGGGGAGTTACCAGCAGGTAATTCCCCGGTATTTTTCGACCGATAGTTCGGGAAAAGATGAAAGTGAATTTCTCAATTGTCATTTTAAAAGCTACAGGGATCTGTGCTCAGCACAACAACGGCGGTCTTAAGGCAAACATCTGGTGGGAATCGGATTTGAAGCATCTCTTCCCTGTGGGTGAGATTGAAGGAGGAGGCAGAAGCCGCGGATCATATATTGTAACGGACGGAGTGAATTCATCCCCGGAAGGGTTCGAAGGAACTTATTATAAAACAGAATTTTGCCGGTACGACAGGGACATTGAGGCAGCCATACAGGAGGCAAGGCTGGTTAATGACAAGGTCATATTCACAAGCACGGCGGTGAGGGATATCCCTGAGCAGAACCTGTGGTTCGAGAAGGTATGGAAAGAATATCTTGAAGATAATTATACCGGAGAACGGGATGATTCAACAAATTATTAACTTTAACGCCTCTAACCAAACCTGAAAAACTCATTTCGCATGAATGGGAAACCTGTAGCCGTTATTACAGGAGCCTCAAGGGGTATCGGTCGCGCAACAGCGATAGCCCTGGCCGGTGAAGGCTTTGATATTGCCGCCATTGCCCGGTCGGTCAACAGCGAAGGGATGGAAATCCTCGGACCTGAAGTTGAAAAGCGCGGAGCGCAATTCTTCCCTGTAGGGCTCGACATCTCATGTACCGTATGTCAGAAGGAAGTAGTTTCAAATATTCTTGACCGGTATGGCCGTATCGATTTTCTTGTAAATAATGCCGGTGTTGCTCCCCTTCAGAGGAAGGACCTTCTCGAGATGACAGAGGAGAGTTACGACCGTGTCATGAATATCAATCTCCGGGGTCCTGTTTTCTTTGCCCAGAAGGTTGCCAGGGAAATGATCTGGATGAAGAGCCAGATTGATGGGTATAAACCGGCAATAATATTCATAACATCAATATCTGCCGAGCTCTCCTCGCCCAACAGGACCGAATACTGTGTTTCAAAAGCCGGCCTTAGCATGGCTTCGAACGTGTTTGCCGACCGGCTGGCAAAAGAAGGCATCAGGGTCTTTGAGGTAAGGCCAGGTATCCTTATGACCGACATGACCATCAAGCTAACTGACAAGTACACAAAGCTGATAAATGAGGGTTTTGTTCCCCAGCGAAGATGGGGAATGCCTGAAGATGTCGGAAAGGCAGTGGCATCAATTGCCAGGGGCGACTGGGATTATTCCACCGGAATGGTATTCGAGATCAGCGGCGGACTGAACCTCCACAGCATGTAAGAAGGCCTCTTCTTTCCTCAATTGATAAGATGCAATTGAACAAATCCTGAGTTTTCGTTGTTATTTGTGTGAATTATTACACTAAGACAATGAAAAATTTATTATTGATTATGGCACTCACGACAGCAACCGCGGGGACTGCAGCTGCACAGGAAAAATACACTGCAATTAAGGAAAAGACAACATTATCATGGCTCGGAGAAAAGGTTATCGGACAACATACGGGAACCATTGATATCAAATCTGGTCATCTTACCTGGCTTGACAATAAAATTGCATCAGGAGAATTTGTAATCGACATGACTTCAATAAAGTCAGATGAAAAACTCGACAGGCTTGAAGGTCATCTCAAATCGGAAGATTTTTTCGGAGTGGACAATTATCCCGAGTCCAAGTTTGAAATAACCGAAAGCACTCCTTTTGACAAGGGAACCGGAACCGTAAAGGGAAAACTGACAATCAAGAATATCACGCATCCGGTTGAATTCAGGGCTTCCATGCAGAAGGATGAAGAAGGTCAATGGTTTTATGCTAACATTGTCATTGACAGGTCGAAGTACAATGTCCGCTATGGTTCAGGATCATTTTTTGACAATCTGGGAGACAAGACCATTTATGACGAGTTCAAGCTCAAGGTAAACCTATTTGTCGGGAAATCATGAATCGCGAGTGATTTCTGCAGACAAGGCTCCGGAATTAAATTCCGGAGTTTTTTATTTCTTACAGGTATTGGAAAATTCACAAATGATGACAATCTTGTACTGACCAATAAGATTGTCTATGAATAGCGGTTCTCCTGCAGGCGAAAACAGGCAGAAGCTTGTTTACGAGGGATTTCTGGTCCCTTTCATACTTGTTACCAGTCTTTTCTTTCTATGGGGCTTTGCTCACGGATGCATTGACGTCCTGAACAAGCATTTTCAGGAGCTCCTCAGCATGTCGAAAGCCAGGTCGGCCTTTATACAGTTTGTTTTCTACGGCGGCTATTTTCTTATGGCTGTTCCGGCCGGAATGCTAATGCAGCGGGTGGGATACAAAAAGGGAATTATAACCGGCCTTCTCCTCTTTGCCGGAGGGGCATTTCTGATGTTTCCCGCCACCATTATCCAGACCTTCGGAAGTTTCCTTTTGTGTCTCTTTATAATTGCCTGCGGTCTGACCTGCCTGGAGACGGCAGCAAATCCCTATACTACGGTGCTGGGTCCGCCCGATTATGCCGAAAGGAGGATTAACTTCTCACAGTCGTTCAACGGGCTTGGCTGGGTAGCGGGTCCCCTGGTGGGAGGGATGCTTATATTCTCGGGTAGCGGAAATGAAAACAAGTTTGCGACTATAGCTCTTCCCTACATGCTTATAGGCACCATGGTACTTATTGTAGCTTTTCTTTTCTGGAGAATCAAATTTCCTCCGGTGAAGGAGGAGACGGATGAAGCCGGAGCTGCATCGGCAGGAACAATCAGGGATCTCCTGAAATATCCTCACTTCATTCTCGCGGTGGTTGCCCAGTTTCTTTATGTCGCGGCACAAACCGGTATAAACAGTTTCTTTATAAATTATGTTACTGAGGAGATACCTTCCCTTACCAACCAGCAGGCTTCACTCATACTGGGGATAGGCGGAATGGGATTGTTCTGGCTGGGACGTTTTACTGGGAGCACTGTATTCATGAGGATAGTAAGTCCAAATAAGCTTCTTGCTGTATATGCTGTGGCAAATGTAATAATGATGGCCCTGGTTGTGGCCGGACTTGGCTGGATCTCCGTAGTTGCCCTGTTTTCAACATACTTCTTCATGTCGGTAATGTTTCCCACGATCTTTGCCCTTGGCATCAAGGATCTCGGGCCGCTGACCAAGAAAGCCTCATCATTCCTGGTGATGGCAATAGTGGGAGGTGCGCTCATTCCCCTGCTGATGGGCTACATTGCTGATGTTTCGACGATGGCGATGGGATTCATAGTGCCCCTTGTGTGTTTTGCATTCGTTGTATACTATGGGTTGAGCGGGTACAAAGCAGGAAGAACTGCCGTGCAATAATGATTTTGGTTAGTGCCTGTAGGAGGCCTGGTTTGGTTTAGCCTGGTTAATTACCGGACAGAATTTCGGCGAGTTCGTTTTTTATTTCCCTGAAGCGGTTTTTGTCCATTCTGGCACCGACTATCTCGATTACCTTTCCTGCCATCAGCGAGCCGGCCACGCCGCATTGCTCAAGAGGGAGGCCGTTTGCAAGGGCGTAAAGAAAGCCGGCAGCATACAGGTCGCCTGCGCCGGTTGTATCGACGCAATTCACAGGGAAAGCAGTCACCTTGACTTTTTCAGTACCCCGTGCCAGCCACGATCCTTCAGCCCCAACCTTGAGGATAACAGTCGGAGACATTTCTGAAATGAATGAGATAGCTTCTTCAGCTTCCAGTCCCGTGAATGCCAGGGACTCCTGTTCGTTTGCAAACAGAATATCCACATATTCAGATACTATCTTCCGGAATGAATCGATATGTTCCTCAACTACATTGTAGCTGGCCAGGTCGAGTGCAATAAGCATGTTTTTACTGTGAGCGATGGTGCAGGCTGTTTCAACGAGAGGCAGGTTGTTTATTATGTAACCTTCGAGGTAGAGTATGTCATAACCTTCGAACAGGAGAGGTTTGAGGTCATCGGCATTGAGTTCGGTTGCAGCGCCAAGGTGGGTAGCGAATGTTCTTTCAGAGTCTTCGGTAATGAGAGCCACGGCGGTGCCTGTCGGTGAGTTTCTGCGGATCAGAAGGGTATTGACTCCGGCTTTTTTCATATCATTCTCGAAAAAGTCGCCGATATCGTCGCGGCCTATTGATCCTATGAATCCGGTGTCGGCGCCGAGCATTGCCAGTCCGTGGATTGTATTGGCGGCCGAACCGCCTGAGGTCCAGGTTCTGGGGAAGATTTCCGTTGCGGACTTAATTCCTTCTGATTTTTCCCTGTCGACGAGTTGCATGCTGCCTTTGGGGAGTTTGAATTCCTGAAGTATATAATCACCCTGGAGTAAAGTCATGATATCCACAAGGGCGTTGCCTATTCCCAATATCCGTTTCATGAAAAATTTTCGGCAAAGATATTGCTTAATTCACATAAAGGGCTTATTTTTGGCACGCTTAATTTGAGAGCAAATAATCTTCCTCAGTAGCTCAGTTGGTTAGAGCGGCGGACTGTTAATCCGTAGGTCGTAAGTTCGAGCCTTACCTGGGGAGCAGAAGAAAGAGTGAGAGTGAGAGCGGTAGCGAGCACTCTCATTCTTTTTCCTCATAACCCGCACTCACACTCACACACATCCGGGGGTGGTTGCATCTCTCACTTTTTCAAAAACGAGTTTTTGTGAAAAGATGCAAACTCCCGTCAGGCG
>DIWB01000019.1 GCA_002428385.1 Bacteroidales bacterium UBA6117 | reverse complement strand
ATAAATAAGTTGTCATGACACTAGGATCATAAATGATATTATCTTTTATACAATCCAGACCATCATATTTATCCATTATGATTTTCGCAAGCAGTCTTACCTTATCCAAGGTTAATATACCTTCTGCCTTCTTTGGTACAACTGGGAACTGTGCTTTGTACTTATCAATGCATTCTAATGCAATCCCTGTCCAGTCGATAGTTGGGCCACTGCAATCTATTCCATCAAAATCATCCGGATATCTCTGGGCTTCCATTAGAGCCTGCCCCCCACCTCTGGAACACCCGGAAAAATATGAAAATAGTGGTTTTGATCTGTAATAATGTTTAATAATTGATTTTGACACTTCAGCTGTCCGATGAACAGCAAGGAATCCAAAATTAACCTGACGCTCTATATTATTTAAAGCCCAGGTTGCTTCCATACTCATACCTTCATGTCCTGTATCTGTTCCTACTGTAGCATACCCTTGGTTTACACGAAATTCCGCTTGATTTTGAATTGATCCTACATAACCACCACCACCTCCCATGATGAACCTTAAATTCCACTTGTCTGGTAGTCTTAGTTCAAATTTTATTTCACTTCCAATGATTCCTCTTACCCTGCAATACTTAATTATAGTTCCAGTTAATTCTGCTTCTGTAATTTGAAGGTCGGGAAGGTCAAGTTTTAATAATTCCTTACATTCCATGCATGGTTTAAGGGTATCATTAGTTACTGTTTGTGACCAGATACTACCCTGAGCCAAGGAAAAAAACATTGAGACCATTGTGAAAACAGTTAGATTTTTCATAATGAATGATTTTAGTTATTGAAATATAAACTGTGGGCAAAGTGTAAAATCAGATGAACTTGATAAACCTTATTTATTAGCTTTTTGATATCATATGCAAAGATATGAAATTGAAAAATTTAAGTCAATTAACTTTTATCAATAGCGCCGTAGCGTATAAGACCCGATAGTTTAGTAGGAGTAAAGGCTGGTCAATTTGTCCTATGAAGGAGTTTTGTGTCACGATGGCAAGCTGACTTATCGTGGAAAAGTCGTCAAGATGGTTTAGTCCTGGTAAAGTAGCAGGAATTTTCACGTCATGGCAAGATTATCTGAATAGACTGGAGAGCTATGACACCTAACGGTTTATCTGTCCTGTAAATGTATACATATTTGACGAAATAAGTAATTATTGTATAGATCCAGTCGAATTTATAAATAGATTTTTTACTCATAAATCATCAAAAGGACTCCTTATCTTTTGAATACCCTGTACCGTTACATGAGTGTAAATCTCAGTAGTCCGGCTGCTCTTGTGACCTAATAACTCCTGTATATATCTTAGATCAGTTCCCGCTTCTAACAGATGAGTGGCATAACTGTGCCTTAATCCATGCAATGTAACATCCTTCTTTATACCAGCTTTCTTACTTGCTGCCCTGAATACACTTTCAAGACTGCTCGTACTGTACTTCCTGCCTGGAAACTGACCCTCAAATAGATACGATAACGGCTTAAACCTCTCTTCGTAAGATTTAACCATCTCAATGGTCCTTTCAGAAATTGGAACAACCCTGTCCTTAAATCCTTTCGCTTGCCTGATAATTAATAACCTGCGGCTCACATCAACATCAGATACATGAAGATCTATCAACTCGCTCCTGCGTAACCCGCATGCATATATCAGACTTAACATCACCCGGTGCTTTTCATTTAAAGACGCATTCAATAACTTCTTTACTTCATCCTTACTTAATACATTTGGTAAACGGTGCTCCGGCCTCGGCCTCGATATCTCCCCGACGTCAATCACCGACTTGTAAACCTTCCCGTAAAATTTCTTCACAGCACTTATCATCTGATTCTGAAAGGAGCGACTTAATCCTTTTTACAATCCCGATGAGCGTCTCATCGTACCCGAATCTGAGGGAAATCCTCGTTTTCCCTTTGTGATTTACCCTTTCGGCAACTATTTTTTTCATAACCGGCCGGCTAATAGTCCTGTTATTTTTCTTTAACCCGGAGAAAGCAATGCCCCGTCAGTCACAATGGCAACAGCCTCATCCTTTAATCCCGACTGAAAGTTGTATTTTTTGCCTGACTCTCCCTTGAAATAAATAAACACAACTAAAATTAAACATTATAGGGTAATTATAAACAAGGAATGCCTGATTTTTTAATAACTGATTTTTTCAGTCAGAAAAGAACCTTAAAAGCCGGATTTCCGATCAATTAAATGCTCCCTGACTCAAAAAATGTGTTGAGAGTCCTTGTGATTCAACTTAGGGTCAGTGCAGATATTGTCGTTAAAACAGTAAAAAACAGTAAAAAACATTAATACATATTAGAATATTTCGTAAATTTATCGTCTAACCAATATTTTACGGTATGACAAAAGCAGGTGGATTATTGGAGGTCTTCAGAATATTTCAGAATGCTGAATCTTATTTTGAAGACCGCGACAAGGAGCAGTCAGGAAGATTAATCCTGAATCAGCTTCTTGTAATTTGTGTCTTCACTTTTCTCTACGGGGTTGTCATGGGAAGCTATCACAGCTTCCTTCAGTCTGTAGTCGCAGGACTGAAAGTTACTTTCCTGTTCTACAGTGCGATCCTGATATGTTTCCCGTCTTTTTATGTCATTCAACAGGTTCTGGGATCAAGACTGACGTTAAGGCAGATGGTTCTTATCATTTTAAGCGGATTCGTTCTTACCTCCGCAATTGCTGTTTCGTTTGCCCCGATTGTCATTCTTTTCCAGCTTACAGGCGGAAATTACCATTTTCTTCAGCTCCTGCACGTGACGATATATGTTTTCTCCGGAATTTTCGGCATGAAACTCATGATCGATGCCCTGAAATTCGCGTGCGAGAAGAAGGACATCTACCCGCGGACCGGAGTTAATGTATTCAGAATATGGATGATAATCCTGGCATTCGTCGGGATCCAGATAGCCTGGAACCTTCGGCCCTTTATGTGCAACAAGACAGAGGAATTCAAGCTTTTCAGGAAATATGAAGGCAATTTTTACACAGCAATCGTTTATTCCGTTCAACAGCTTGTCAAACCGGCTGAACGGGAAAGCAGGTTTGAAGTCAGACCTGAAACTCAGGAACAGGTTACCGACACTGCCTTGCTCAATCTCATCAAAAAATAAAGAATGGATGAAATTATGACACTCGAAGAAGTGGCAAAATACCTGAAACTGAAACCACAAACCATATATACCTGGGCCCAGAGCGGAAGGATCCCCGCCGCCAAACTCGGAAAAGAATGGCGGTTCAGAAAATCAGTTATCGACAGATGGTTCAACCAGCATATAGATGAGCGGTTTTCTGAATACCTGGAGTGACAAGCTGTCAGCGGTCCGCGATCCGCAATCAGCTATCTTCAGGGGAATTGACCTGTACGACCTGCACGACCTGCACGACTTCTTCGATCTTCGGTCTTCCCTGCCCGACTGACGTCGGTCAGGCGGGGGTCTTCCGTCCTTTCTTATTGTCCCTCCTTATTCCTCCACAGTAAATAACCAGCTTCCCGAACCTAATTCGAAAACCGCCTTGCCATTCTCAAACCTGATGAATCTCAAGCCTTTTACCTTAAGTGCCGGTTTACCGCTTTCCCTTATTCTTTTCAGGGATGATGCGGGAAGATAAAGGGTTGCCGTGGTGTTGGCCGGAACTGTTGCTTCATAGGTAAACTTCCCGTTTTCCTTTTTCCAGGAGCTGCTGATCCTCCCGTACATTGAATCATAGTATCCCCTGGCCCATGTCATCTCTCCGGTGGGATCGGGACGGGGCTGAAGTACGAACCTTCTGAACGCGGGCTCATCCCTTTGAATGCCCAGCGAGTAGGCCATCATCCACTGGCCCACTGCACCGAAGGAATGGTGGTTGAAGGAGTTCATGCTGTTATTCCCGCCGAAGCCGTTCTCAACAGTGTACCCGTTGAGCCGCTCCCATATTGTGGTTGCCCCCTGCTCAATTGAGTATAGCCACGATGGATATTTATTATTCTGCAGAAGCCGGTAAGCCAGCTCGTCAAGTCCGTTATCCGAAAGCGCTTTGCTTATCCAGGCCGTCCCAATGAATCCGGTCATGAGCGAATAACCGGGACGCATTATACCTTCATCGTCGGGATTCTCACGCTCAACTGCTTCCTTAAGATTTCTGATCATAAAAGGCCTGTTCTCTTCATTGAACAGGTTCATGCCCAAACCAACGGCATAGGCAGTCTGGACATCAGCCAAGGGGAACTGCAACAGCTTTTTTCCAGTTGCTGTCGTTGTAACCTGCCTCTGTCCACCCTGCTGTCTCAGCTTCCCGGGTGGCGTCGTATGCTTCACCCATGTCGAGGCTTCCGTATATCAGCGGTCCGCCGTTGAAATATTTCCAGTCGATGTCGTTGGTTGTTACAACCGACCGGGCGCCGTCGCTGTAGGTTATTACGAGCTTCGCAAGAAGCGACTGCCTGTCGCCGAAATGATTCCAGATGCTTCCGAAACTCAGAAGTCCGCTCCACCATCCTTCACCGAGCATCACACCGATTGTGTTCGATCCCCTGCCTAAGAGCCCGGTGACGTCGTAGGTCTGATACATGTGAGTAATGTTGTACTGGGTCAGCCCGGGATTATAGTAATCGTCACTTACTCTCCTGCCGTTGATGAAGGCTTCATAGATTCCCCTTGCAGTTATATACAGCCGGGCATCTCTCACGGTCCTGTCACCGGTGCTGAATCCGGTCCTGAGCATGGGCGCGGAGTTGCGGCTGGGATCAGCAGTGATTATCACTCCCTGTCCTCTTCCGTCAATCAGATATCTGCCACCGGAGACTGTTAACCCTGATGCAAGATCGGATGAATGCCGGGCAAAAATCCCCCTATATTCTCCTTCAGAAAGATTCTCAGAAAATAACAAAGCGTTGGGAAGCCTGTTGTTCCTGACTTTGACACCGGAGAAGGATGCCTTCTGGCCGGGACCGGCTGAAAATCCTATGTCGCACAGCATTCCGAAGGGGATGTAATTACCGCCGCTTCCTGCAGGATTGAGATTGACCGACGCTCCTCCCTGGCGGCGCATGAAACCGGGCCTTGATCCGGTGTCCTGTGCACGGGCGGCTTCTGCCGGGGATACATGAATGAATGAATCTGAACCGTCGAGTGTGAGCGATACCTGCCCGAATACGTCTGAGAATCCTATTGTGTGCCCGAGGTTCTTGTTTTCAGGGTTGATGAATTCCTTTTTTACTTTAAAGGAACTGAAGGGCTTTTCAGGCGTGTCGGAGGGACTGTAACCGGCCCTGTAAATATTTATTTTTGCCATCCCGCTGTCTGAATCGCTGACACCGGAGATATCAAGTTCAATCTTAAGATAACTTTCATTTAATTTATTCTCCAGCTGGAAAATGTTCTTGTTTTTATCCATAAGTCTTGAATCGTTGGCTCCGAATATAAAAGCTGCCCTCGTGCTTCCGGGCTCAATGGCAACGGTGAATTCCGCATAGAAGATTATAAGGTAAGGTGAATAAAGAACAAGATCCTCATCGCTGCCACCTATCCATTGAGCGCCTTCCCAGGCCCTGAGGCTGCCGTCCATCAGACCCGTCTCAAACCAAGATGATGCAGTGGAGGTCTTTGATTTCAGGTCCCATATCGTTACATCCCATGTGTAACGGGTTGATGCCTTCAATGGCGATCCTGCATAGACTATTCCTGCCGAATTACCGCCGGGTGTTTTCCCCGAATCCCAGGTGATATTGCCGGCCGGATCCTTTACAACTATCCGGTAAGCGGTTTGCATGAGGTTCCTATCTCCCGGCGCTGAACTCATCTGCCAGCCGAACCTCGGAGCCTGAACATCAATCCCGATGGGAGTTGCCGAATATTCCGCCGTAAGCTTGTCGACACCCGCCCGGGAGACGGATGAAAAGCCTGCCATTACACTTACCGCCAGAAGCGTAAAGATTGATTTTCTGAATTTTATGAACATGATTTTTCGGATTAGGGACAAAATGATGATATCGGGGTCAGGTTTACTTTTAATCTCGATAAGATACAAAGAAAAGGAATAAAACGGTTGTAGCATTTGTGGCCGTTTTCCCGCGTACCCCGTACCGCGTACCCCGTACCGCGTACCGCATACCGCTTCAAAAACACACGAATTTTTATCGTAAAACAATATCTCAGTTATTGTTTCACGACAAATATTTTACCCAAAACGATATGGATTTTAGTAAATACGGAAGGAAGAAGAAGGGGAGAAGGGAAGAGCCACCTTCGCCAAGGCTACGGTGGCCAAAGGAAGGGGAGAAGGGGAGTTTTTGCATCCCGCCATTACGCCTTTACGCCTTTGCGCCATTGCGCCATTACGCCATTACGCCATTACGCCTTTACGCCTTTCTTATCCCAGCCCCATCTCCTTTATCGCCTTCCTTATCACCCCGGCCGAATGTTTCAGCTTTTCAAGCTCTTCCTGCGGCAGATGAGCCGGGACTATCCTTTCGACTCCCCGGCTTGAAACGATTGACGGTATGCTGATTGCGAGATCCTTGAGACCATATTCGCCATCGGGCACAACCGAGACCGTGAGCATACTGTTCTGATTTCGCAGGATGGCTGTTGTTATTCTTACCAGGGCAAGACCGACTGCAAAGTAAGTGGAACCCTTTGCATCAATTATATGATATGCCGAATCGCGTACCTGTTGTTCTATCCGGGTCTTTTGTTCCTTCCACCCTTCGCACTGGTTGCAATAGGGGCAGTAGTCGGAGATAGAAATACCTCCCACATGTGTCATCGACCAGGCAACGAATTCACTGTCGCCGTGCTCGCCAAGAACATATGCATGAACACTGTGGGGATCAACTCCGCAGTGCTGACTGATGAAATGCTTCAGCCTGGCGCTGTCGAGTACGGTGCCGGAGCCCATAACCCTTTGCGACGGCCACCCGGAAGCCCTGTAAGCGGCATAGGTCATTACATCGACGGGATTTGTAACGATAAGCATCACCCCGCCGCATCCGACCGAGGCAATCTTCTCAGCAATGCCTCCCACAATACCCGCGTTCTTCTGCAGGAGTTGCAGGCGTGTTTCACCCGGCTTCTGGGCTGCACCTGCCGTGATGACCACAAGGCTCGCATCGGCATAGTCATCATCAGTTCCTTCCTTTATCGTTACCGTAGGAAAAAACGGTTGCCCGTGAACAAGGTCAAGAACCTGTCCCCTGAGAAGCTCCCCGTTCCTGTCGATAAGCGCTATCTCCTCGGCAACGCCGCTCTGGGCAAGGGCATAGGCATATGTCGCCCCAACCGAACCGGCTCCGGCGATTACTACTTTACGCTTGTGAATTTTATTATCTCCAGGGATCATTTTATTAAGTATTTCAAGTTGCTGGTTGTTTGGCGGTACGCGGTGTGCGGTACGCGGTACGCGGCGAGTTGCCTTTACGCCGTCTTATAACACCCTTGTTGCAGTTTCCGGTCTTGGCGCTTTGATTACAAGTACCCGTGCATTCTGTTTTCCTTCGTTGCTGATATGGTGAACTATATTGGCAGGGCTCTCGATAAGAGTATCCCTTTCAAAGGAAACCGACTCACCGACGATATGTATCGTCGGAGTGCCTTCAAGTACATAAAACGTGACGTCAACCGGAGTCTTGTGGGGCTTCAGCGACTCGCCCGGCTTCAGTTCAATATGATTGATCTGAGCCGAGGGGTCATTGTAAATCTGCCTCACATCAACCTTGTGGGGCGTATCTTTCACTTCCTGCGAATAAACTTTTCTTGATATCATAATGGTTTTATTATTAGCTGAATGTATGAATTATTTTGTTACCGGGAACTGTTTTCCTTAATTTTATTTTCAACGGTAAAGATAGTAAAAAATAAATAATAGAGGATCATAATATCTTTTAATATGGATAATGTCAGGATGGCAAAGGCGGGATGAGGGATCCCGGTCCCTGAATTCTGTAGATGCATTCCGGCTTCTTTGAATATGCACTGCCCGATTCAGGAGATCCCGCATCCCGTGTAATTTGCTCATTTTTTTACCCTTGAACGTTCTGTTTTTTGTTAATGATTTTCCAAAACCCCAACCCAGTCATGTCATCCCTCGCCGGGTGCCACCGGTGGAGGGGAATTTCCCTTCGTTACAACCTTACAATGCGGCTAATAATATCCTTATCACCTAGGCGAGGGATCCCATCCCCTGAATGATGCACAGGCAATCCGGCTTCTTTGCATATACACTGCCCATTTCGGGGATCCCCATCCCTCAATGCGACTGTTCAACCCTGAACAACAGGTGAAGCATAAGTAACTTCGCCGGAGAAATCTCATTTTCGTCAAAAATCCCTCCTTTACAAGAAATTTAACTTCTTTTTACATAATACCCGGGGGTGTTTTTGAGTTAGAATATTGAATTAATGATATATTTATCCCCGAAACAAACAGAATCCCCGGAAGCCTGTGAAATTTGCAAGTCTTATCTTACTGATGATGTGCCTTCTCCTGCTCCCCGGAGCTAATGTTCCGGATGCCGGCAGGGAGAATGTTTCAACAGCATCGGCAAGCGCCGGGATAGAGAGGTTCTGCCTTGAACTGTACAATAATATCCGGGGTGATGATTCAAAGCCGGGCTATGAGGTACTCCGGAAAGCCATCACTGGTTTCTTCAACCTTGAATCGGATGACAGGGTTAAAAAGAATATCCTTACGATTATCGACTTCTCACTTTCCTCAAACCTCGAGCGCATGTGGATCATCGACCTGAACCGGCAGGAAGTTGTTCATTCAGGCCTTTGCGCTCATGGCCGTAACAGCGGTGATGAATATGCCTGCAGTTTTTCAAACACTCCTTCTTCGTACAAAAGCAGCCTGGGTTTTTATGTCACTGGTGATACCTATACCGGGAAGCACGGCCTTTCGCTGCTCCTCGACGGGGTTGAACCCGGAATAAACGACAAGGCAAGGGAAAGAGCTATCGTGATGCATGGAGCCGATTATGTGAGCAGGGATTTCATCAGCCGTAACGGCAGGCTCGGACGCAGCTTCGGCTGCCCTTCAATTCCTCAGGAGGATCATGAGAAGATAATAACCATGCTGTCAGGACAATCATGCCTCTATATCCACTTCCCTGATACTGAATACCTTAAGAGGTCCTTACTGCTGATCGACGAGACTGCTGCCGGGGGGATGTCGAGGTTTCTTTATCAGTCGCTTACCGGTAGTCTTTTTTCAAAGTTCTGATCAACTGCCTGTCGCGGTTGTAAATATCCTTGCCGAAATATGCCGTTCCGTCGTTGTCGGCCCATGCTGTGAAATACAGAATGTGCACGGGAACCGGTTCTTTCAGTACGATGGTCCGGGTCCGGCCGTTGTCGATCTCCTCATCAAGCCTCCCCATGTTCCAGTCAGTATCATCTTTCAGAAGAAAGCGGGCAAAGTCGCGGACATTGTTTATCCTGATGCATCCTGAGCTGAAAGGTCTTATGCTCTTGCTGAACTGCCAGCGCGAGGGTGTGTCGTGAATGTAAACATCATACTGGTTAGGGAACATGAATTTTATCTCCCCAAGGGGATTGGCCTTGCCGGGCTCCTGCTTTATCATGTAGGGAAACCTGTTCGGGGAAACCTGCTGCCAGTCTATTGATGATGGATCAACAACTGACCCGTCATGTGTAAATATCTTCATGTTCTTTTTCTGCAGATAGGCAGAATCCCTGATGACGTCGGGAATTACGTCCTGCCGCAGTATCTGGGGAGGAACAGTCCAGTCGGGGTTCACTACCATATACTTCATGACCGAGCTGAATACAGGGGTCTGTCTTTTGTTCGTCCCTACAATTGCTTTTGAAGTAAAAGCCAATTCCCCACTTTCGAACACCCTTAGGGTGTAATCGGCAGTGTTCACCATTACATAACGGTCGCCCAGGTCGTCGTTCACCCATCTCCAGCGCTCGAGGTTCGCCTCAATGGCACTTATCCTGTCGGATACGGGGATATTCAGGGCTTCAACGGTCGATTTCCCAACCACTCCGTCGGCTTCCAATCCATTTCTCTGCTGAAACACTACAACCTGATCATGAAGAGTCTGGTCAAAAAGTTCCTCATCAGCCGGATCGAACTCAATTGGTCCCTGAGCGCCAGCCAGCCTTTTTCTTAACGATGCAACATCGGGATGCCTCATTCCCATTTCAATCTTTTTCAGACTGGTGGTGAAACTTCCCCATCCGCCGGCCGACTCAATCCTGCGGTATTCCTGCAGTGCTTTCTTAAGGTTCTGATATTCGTGGTGCCTGGGAGTGAGTCTCTGAAGAGCTTTAAGCGGATCATCTGCATTAAGGGTGTTCTCTATAATGATTTCCCAGTCCTGACCGGTGTTCCTTCTCAGGGCCTTCCACTCAGGATCGGCAATATCGGGAGAAGCTTTTCCCATGCCCAGATGAGTAGAAAGGCGGATAAAAGCTTCATCGAGAAGGCGCTCCATCCTGAATATATCGTCATACGACGGATCTCCGGCTGATGCTATCCTTTCAGCCATCTTCTCAATGTCAGCAATATTGTAATCATCAGGATCAAGTCCGTCAGCCGGTGAATTGTATATGGCGCTTATCACCTGCAATATCTTGTCGCTGTTGTCCCACCTGGGAGAAAGGAAACCTGCACCTTTTTCATGAAGGCGTGAAATGAAACCGGCATTGACCGAAACCATACCGGCAGCCGGGTTGACAGGTTCGCTGTTTACTGAGGCCATAGCAGCCGAATCGCCCGGGGAGTCAACAGATACCCTGCCGGGAGTGGAGCTGGTGAACAGCATGATCAACAATGCTGTTATCAGACCTGAAATAAGATGTGTTATTCTTGAAATTTCCATGATTCCGTAATACCATTTACCCGAAATGTAAAACAATTTACATGCCATCATGTTCGGAAAAGTCCGGTTTATGATGAACCGTTTTTAAAGGTGGACAAATGGTTGGTTTATTTTGATAAGACTAATGTTGAAAGTCATGCAAGAGGGCATGACGACTTTCCGCTTTCATGCCTTTACGCCTTTACGCCTTTACACCTTTCCGCCTTTACACCTTTACACCTTTACTCCTTATGCCTTTACCTCTTATTATTCCTGTCGAAGAACTCCAGCTGTTCCCTGAAAGGAAGAGGCGCAGACTTTACCTCGTCGCCGAATTCGATGATCTTCGGTGAGGCCGGATCGAATGCCGGCCAGTCAGGCAACCCTTCGCCGTTTGGATCGCCGGTACGGGCAAAATTCACCCAGTATGATGACATAATATCTGCAAGTTTCCAGTCGGTTTCAGTGAACGGCCTGTCCCAGAGCTTCAGCGTATTGAGGGCGTACCCGAATTCTGCAGAATGGAAGGCCCCGTAGTTGGGTTCTCCGGGAGGAACATGTGTGAAATAGTAAAGATATGCCTTGTTTTTGCCCGTTTCGGTTTGCAACTTCACCCAGGTATAGTTTTGCCAGCCAAAGGAAAGAACTGATGAAAGCTTCATTGAATTCTGAACTTCAGCCTCGTTGTTTGCAGGAAAAAGCTTAAGATATTCAGGAGCCAGTTCACCATACCTGCTTTCTGCATTCGCTATGAAGGCCTTTATATCAGGCTTAGATCCCATTGAAACACCGTCGTCGGCATTCCAGCCTGCCAGCAGCGGAACATCATTCTGCCTTCCTTCCCAGAAAGTTTCCGTCGCCGGAGGAACAACAATATTGTCGGTGGTGACTCCCGACCGGCCGCGGACTTTCATCAGATCTTCAGCAGACACGGTTCTCAATCCGGCTATTGTTGAGTCGCTGAACTGTTCTGCAAAGCTGACTCCTACCGATTCAGCAGACTTTAAGTCGTAAACAAGCCCCGGACCACCCGAAAACATTCCGCCGCTCTGCCCGATGGCCCTGTGAAACAGTCCTCTGGCCAGAGGAGATATCATCAATGCATTAACGCTGAACGATCCGGCCGATTGTCCGGCAATGGTTACATTGCCCGGATCTCCTCCAAATGCTTCGTTAATTATTATGAATTATTCAGATTAAAGAAAAGTTATTATTTTCAGTGAACTTCAAAATCGTAATCTCCTGATTTCAGCCGTATCTTCAGACCGTCCTCTTCTTTTTCCACACCTGCCAACGACGACACTTCGGACACATCCTTTCCGCCCCTAAGTACATTTTGTGACTTAAGGTACAGAGTGGCTGTGCTGTTTGCCGGGATAGAAACATGATAACTGACACGATTTTCTGATCTCTTCCATTCGGAAACAATCTTCCCATAAGGTCCGTCATGCTCAGCCCCGAAACTTTCGAGCCCTTCAACAAAATGGGGTTTGAGTATCACGTTCTTGAATCCCGGAGCCTTCTCATCGGGGAAGATGCCGCCAAGGGCCTTGTAGTACCATGCATTTATCTCCCCGAACATGATGTGATTCATCGAGATGTCGCTTTTTGCGTCGAGAGGCCAGTTCTCATAGAAGGTTGTAGCACCGTTCACTATCCACCATCCCCATGAGGGGAAATCCTCCTGTGAGGCAACCTTGTAGGCAAGATCAGCATAACCGTTAGCGCTGAGGGCATTAAGCAGGGTTTTAGTTCCGAGCAGCCCGACATCGATGTGCTCATTGTCGGCAATAACCCTCTTTGAAAGATTTTCAGCAACTGCTGGTATCAGATCCTCCGGTACCAGTCCCCAGTACAGCGGAACGCTGAGCTCTGTCTGAAGGCCTTTGCCGTAAATGCCAGTTGACTTATCGAGGAACCTGGTGTTGAAAGCATCCTTTATCTTTTCTGCAAGCTTTGTGTACTTTTCAGCGTCGTCTTCCTTTCCAAACAGCATTGCAGCTTTCGCCAGGATAAGGGCATCAGCATAATAATATGCTGTTGAGGTAAGTTCTTTGGGTGTAACCGATTTAACAGGAACCCAGTCGCCGAGACCCCAGTCGGTTATCCCTTCCGGACTCCTCGAGTCAATCTGGTCAACATAGCGTTTTATGTTGTCATAATAATCCTCCAGAAGGTGTGAATCGCCGTAAAAGAGGTAAATATTCCACGGTATAATGGCAATTGTGCTGGTCCAGTCGGGGCCGTTGGCCCAGTGATATCCCCATCCGCTTGTCGGTATAATTGCCGGAAGAACTCCGTTGGAGAGCTGTTCGTCGCGGTGATCGGCAAGCCATTTCTCATAAACGGTTATGCCATCGAAATTGTACAGGCCGGTCTCTATGTTGATATGGGCATCGCCTGTCCAGCCGTTCTTTTCCCTCTGAGGGCAATCGGTCGGGTAACCGAAGAGGTTGGAGAGATACGATGCATTTGATGCCATCCATGTACGGTTGAGGGTGTTGTTCGAAGAGTTTATTTTTCCAATTGGAGGAACATCACTGTGCATAAAGTATGCAGTCAGGCTGTTCTGGGAGAGCTCAACCGGCCTGTCTGACACAACTTCCACAAACTGGAATCCCTTGTAGTTGAACCGGGGCATGAATTCGTCCTCTTTCTTCCCGCTCAGAATGATGATGTCGGTCTGAAAAGGATCTGTGTCGTCGGTCGGCCTGTAATGAACATCTATGTTCGACAGGTCAGCATGACCGTCGGAGCCGATCCTTTCAGAGTGGATGAGCCTGACACTGGTGCCTGCCTCTCCTTTGATCCTGATTTCCGTAACACCTGATATGTTCCGGCCGAAATCGAACAGGTAGTTCCTGCTGCTGAATTTAGTCATTTTGACTGCCGGTAACATTTCGACATTGCGCACGGGATGAAGTACCTGCGCGGTTATGTTGTTCGAGGGCGCACCCGTGTTGAGTGGACTTTTCCAGTTTGAATCGTCAAAACCAGGGGTGTCCCATCCCGGCTGTTCAAGACGGGCATCGTAGTGTTCTGCAGTGTAGATGCTGTTGAAAATGACGGGTGAGAGCGATGTCTTCCAGTCCTGGCCGGTTCCTATCACCTCTTCGCTGCCGTCTTCGTATGTGATCCTCAGGTCCATGCAGAATTTCGGCCGGGCCCGCCACGGTGCCTTGTCGAAATACCACACTGCAGTCGACTGATGATTATACCATCCGTTTCCGAGAAGAACCCCGATGGCGTTTTCTCCCTGCCTCAGCTTCGGGGTTACATCGTAAGTGACATAGAGGGTCCGGCGGTCGAAGCGGGTGTACATCGGATCGAGCCGGTGATCGCCGGCCTTTTCCCCGTTGATGCTCAGCTCATATAACCCGGCCGCGGCTATATATGCCCTTGCGGATTTAATCTTCCTGTCTGTGTTGAACTCCTTTCTGAAATATGGCGCAGGTTTGAGGTTGAAATCGTAAGTGTCGGTTATCCAGTGCCCTTTCCAGGTTGCCTTGTTCATAAATCCGGTTTCGAATGAGGCCGGCTCCGGAAGTTCCGTCCAGCTTCCGTCATTCAGCTTCGCCTTAAGGCTCCAGTAATATCTTGTGAAGGGCAGGAGGGAGGGGCCTGTATAAACCACAGGCACTGTTGAACCTGCCGTTTGTCCCGATTCCCATACATCTCCTTCTCCTCCGGCAACCGAAACGGAATCGGTCCCGACAAAGATCACGTAAGCCGTTTGCTCAACTCCCGGATTATCTGATGTCATCTGCCATGTGAAGCGGGGTTTCTCCGTATCTATCCCGACAGGGTTGACAAGATACTCGCACTTCAGGTTCTGAAGACGCGTACTGCCCGGTTCACGGGCGCATGACAGAAGTATCAGTGGTAAGATGACAGGCCAGGTCAGTCTCATGATTGGGGGATTTTTCAGGGTTTGCATTTCAATTAAAGGGACAATGCAAAATAAGAAAAAATCCGGAAAATGTTCGGACATTTTCCGGATCTGTTCCGGCCGGGCGCTTTTAGCAGGGCAAACTTCCGCAGCCCTTTATGAATCTCTAGTAAGCAACTGTCCGGTGGCTTTTACTGTAGCTTTTCTTACCGTTGGTCCTACCGTTTGTTTTCCCGTTGGTCCTGTCGTTTTTCCAGGCCGGTTTCTTCCCGGGATATACCTTTTCACACCTTTCCTCGCTCTTTTCCTGGGCGATCTGCACCACAACCCTTTTGCCCATGTATTTGGCACTTCTCATGGCTTTAATAAGGTCGTCGGAATAACCGGCTTCAACTTCGAAAAATGAGAAATCCCTGTAGAGGTCTATCTTTCCTATCGGGACCTTCATGCCCCTTGTGTTGGAATTGATAAGGCTTATAAGCTGATCGGGGAAAAATTCGTCGGCTTTTCCGAAATTTATAAAGAGTCTTGTATAATTATCATTCATCTGGCTGAATGAGCCTTTCTTTCCTGATCTGCTCCATTTCTCTTCCTTCAGGGAAACAGGTTCAATAATATCCTCTTCATTGCGGTAATCGTCGAGGAACCTGTCGAATTCAAGCGAAACCACACGCCTGATCAGTTCATCCTTGTCGAGGTTTTCGAGTCTGGCCTGTATTTCCGGCATCAGTTTTTCAATTTCCTTATGACCTGTTGATACGGTCTCGAGTTTATCAACCCACCTCGAAAGCTGTTTGCCGCATATTTCGCTCCCAGTCGGAACAGGCAGCGAATTGAACGACTTATTTACAAGTTTTTCTATGCGGTGAAGACTGTTCTTTTCCCTCAGATGGACCAGAGAGACAGATATTCCCTTTTTACCGGCCCTGCCAGTACGGCCGCACCTGTGGGTATATACTTCAGTGTCGTCGGGCAGGCTGAAATTGATGACATGAGTCAGATCATCAACATCCAGTCCGCGGGCTGCTACATCGGTGGCAACCAGCAGGCGGAGGTTCCGTGATCTGAACTTGTTCATAACGGCGTCGCGCTGCGACTGTGAAAGGTCGCCATGAAGGGCATCCGCGTTGTAGCCGTCGTTTATAAGCCTGACTGCCACATCCTGTGTTTCCTTACGGGTACGGCAGAAGACTATAGCATATATATCGGGCTCTGAGTCGGCAAGACGCTTCAGCACCTTGTACTTGTCCTTCGCGTGAACCACGTAGTAGTTGTGGCTTACATTTTCAGCGGACGCGTTCTTACGGCCTATGAGTATCTCGACCGGATCGTTCATGTATTTCCTGGCAATGGAAGATATCTCCTTCGACATCGTAGCTGAAAAAAGCAGGGTCCTTCTGTTTACCGGAACCTCTTCAAGGATTTCATTTATGCTGTCGAGAAAACCCATGTTGAGCATCTCGTCGGCTTCATCCAGGATAACTGTCCGGACTTCCGAAAGTTTTGCGGCCCTTCTTCCGATAAGATCGATAAGACGTCCCGGTGTTGCAACGATGATATGAACACCACGTTTCAACTCCCTTATCTGGTTGTCAATTGAGGCGCCGCCATATACCGCAAGGATCCTGAGACCGCCGGTATGTTTTGAATAATTATTCAGATCGTTTGTGATCTGCATGCATAATTCCCTGGTAGGACATAATATAAGAGCCTGTGTGGCTGCTTTTTCGATATCTGTCGCCTGAACAAGCGGCAGACCGAAAGCAGCAGTTTTGCCTGTGCCGGTTTGCGCAAGGGCAATAATGTCAGTGTCGTTTCCCAGCATCAGGGGAATAACCTTTTCCTGAACAGGCATGGGAGTGGTAAATCCGAGTTCCTCAATTGACCTCAGGATGCCGGGAGTAAATCCCATTTCTTCAAATTGTATCATTAAATATTTTTATTCGTGGCTCCGGGAGCGATCGGGTTGTTTTTGTTTACAAGGGCGCAAAGATAATCAAATATTCTATTATTCCTTGAAGAGCCTGACATTGATGGCTGCTATCCCTTTGGGACCCTTCCCCTTTTCAAAGGAAACTATGTTGTCCTCCTTAACGGGTTCCTGAACATCGCTTGCATGAAAGAACAATCTCATGTTCGATTCCAGATCGCGTATGAATCCAAAGCCTTTTGAATCGTTGTAGAACGTGACAACACCTTTCCGGTGGAAATCGGGAGCATCTTCAGGATTGGTCCTGATTACCTGTATCTCAATGTCTTCGGCAATCACTTCCTGTTTTTTTCTGGTGGGATCGGGAGGAGTCGATGATATGACTCCGAACTCATCTACATAGGCAATCATATTGTCGAAACTGCTCTTGCCCTCGGTCTTCTTGATAGCACGCTTCTTCTGCTTTTCTTTTCTCTTTTTTTCTTTCTTGTTCCTTACTTCTTTTTTGCCTAATGTCTCCTGAGATCTTCCCATATGTGATTTTATTTGTTTACGAATCCTGAATGCCCCAGCCAGAGGGTTAAGCAGGAACTGCCTGCAAAGATACTCAAAAAATCAACATTAATATCCTGTCACGGATTTAACTTCAGGCTGAGTCAATTAAAGTTGCAGCGGTTCAAAAAACAGCCCGAGAGAGGATATCTTCCTGATATACGACGGGGAGGTGGAGCTTTTTAAGAGAGATTCATACGGCGTTGAGGTGAGGCTGGCCATTTTCGGCAGGGGTGACTTTCTGGGCGAAGCCAACTTCCGGCTCGGACTTCTCGACCCTGCGATCAGGGATGCCATCGTGCTTGCCTGTCGTGAGATCAGGTTCGGGAAATACCACAATCATTTTGTAGTCGATATGATTCAGGGAGGAGCCGGCACATCGACAAATATGAATGCCAACGAGGAACGCTGCCGCGAACTGGTTCAGAACAGCATAGGAATTATTACAGCGCTTGTTCCGTACATAGCTTACCAGGACCTTAATTCAATTGCCAGGGACGCCCTTGCGCTTAACCTGTCAGGCTAAAATGAAACTATAACGGATTGTGTACCGGGACTCCCGGGTGCAGATCAGCCGTTTACTTCCTTCAGGATTTCTTCAATATCGTCGACACAGCCGCCGCAGACAGTTCCTGCCTCAGTGGCATCCTGAACCTCTTCAAGGGTCTTCAGCCCTTTTTCCTTAATGGCTTTCACTATCTCGCTTTTCATTATACCGTTGCAGTGGCAAATTTCAATATCTTCCATGAGGCTGTTTTTGTTTTATATGGTCAGGGTACAAATATAATAATGTTCAGGTTTTTTCATGTCTTGTTGTTCCTTCCCGCCAGTTTCAGCAGAACGTGAACAAACAGGTAGATAACCAGGATGACCAGGAAAATTGCCGCCATTCCCATGCCGGCCAGTTTGAGTGAATTTATTAAATCAGTGTTCATAATATTCCTCCTATATTAATCCGGGTACGAGACTGATAACCACGCCGCCGGCTATCACCGAGGCTATCTGTCCCGCTACATTCGCTCCTGCTGCATGCATAAGCAGATGGTTCTGCGGATCAGCTTCAAGCCCCATCTTCTGAATGACTCTCGACGACATCGGGAAGGCCGAGATACCGGCGGCCCCGACCATAGGATTTATTTTCTCCTTCAGGAAGAGGTTAAGGAATCTGGCAAAGGTGGCTCCGGCGATTGTGTCAAAAATGAATGCCACCAGTCCAAGCAGCATTATAAGTATGGTCTGCAACGAAACGAACGACTCCGCTTTCATGCTTGCAGCGATGGTGATGCCCAGCAGAAGTGTGATAAGGTTAACAAGTTCCTTCTGGGCCGATTCCGAAAGCGACCTGAGCACTCCGCATTCCCTTATCAGGTTGCCGAACATCAGGAAACCAACAAGAGCTATCGAAGCAGGGGCGACAAGTCCGGCAATGATTGTGACAAGGATAGGGAAGAGGATCCTGGTAAGCGGTGTAACGCTTTTAGGATTGTATTTCATTCTTATCTTTCTTTCCTTTTCGGTGGTGCAAAGCCTGATGGCGAACGGCTGTATAATGGGTACCAGGGCCATGTAAGAATAGGCGGCGATGGCTATCGGGCCTATGTACCGGCTTTTCAGGACCTGTGAAACAAGTATCGATGTGGGTCCGTCGGCTGCGCCTATGATCCCGATCGATGCGGCATCCCTGAGATCGAAACCGAGCAGGGTTGCAATGATGACTGTAGCGAAGATACCGAACTGGGCAGCCGCCCCGAAGAGAAGCAGCCTGGGATTGGAGAGGAGAGGACCGAAATCAATCATTGCACCTATTCCGATGAAGAGAAGAATGGGCATTGCCTCCGAGGCCTCAATTCCCACACTGAACAGCCAGTCGATTATTCCCCGTACTTCCCCGATGCCGGGAAGAGTCTGGTTCAGGACTCCCGACAGGGGCAGGTTGACCAGTATGGCCCCGAATCCCATGGGGAGCAACAACGGCGGTTCGAGCTTCCTGTCGATCGCCAGGTAGATGAGGAGACTGCCTGTGATCAACATCACGATCTGCTGCCAGGTAATGCTGGTTATTCCATCCAGTAAGAATTCCATTTCAGGTTTGGTTAGTTTTGTTTCTCTGCTTCAGATACAGAAGCAACAAAGATATCGTATTATACAAGATGTTATTCCGCTTGCTGAAAAGAAGAGAGAAGAACGATAAAGACAAAAAACTCACTATGCACGATACACAGAATTGAATGCATAATTGTGTCTTGTGTAGTGCGTCTTTCTCTCAGCGCCTGAGGTCTGTCATACAGATACAAGAACTAGGCTAAAAGTAATAATTCATGAAGATTTATCCTGATGCGAATTTCTCTGGAATTATTTCTGATTTATTTGATATTTTTATAGTTGAAATGACTTCAGTGGAACCCGTATGCTTTTCCGGATTTTAACGCCGGGATAAACTGATA
>DIWB01000024.1 GCA_002428385.1 Bacteroidales bacterium UBA6117 | reverse complement strand
CACCACAGAGGTCACAGAGGTACACAGAGATGAAATCCATCTCACATTATCAGATTTTATGTTTTTTCTCTTATTTTTTTCTCCGTGGATCTCTGTTTTCTCAGTGGTTATTTTTTTTCTTCTTGGTTCCCTGTGTTTTTCGTGGTTATTTTTTTTCATACAATATTACTATATTTCAAGCTTTATCTACCCTTGATGAATAAGACTCTGTTTAGATTGTTTGCAGGTTTTCTTGTCCTGATCATTTCAAGTTCTGATCTGCTTCATGCACAGGTTGATGTGAAACTGTCGGGAACTGCTTCCGACAAACTCAAAGCCTGGAAGAACCCCCTGACGGAATGGAACCATATTGCTAAACCCGTTGTCGATTCGCTGAAGGTTGAAAAGGAAAACAGAACAATCAGGATATGGTTTTCACCCGGACTTTCATATTACCCCTTCAGGGAGGAAAGCTGCAGGCTATTCAGGAAATCAATAGTCAGTTCACTCGGAAGAAAATTCAGAAAATACGATATTGAGCTTATTACAAATACCTACCCGATCGAACAGCTTGTACCCAACTATTACAGAAAGGAATTCCCTGTCGATTCATCATGGTTTCCGCAACCTGCAAGCAGGCAGAGGATTCTCGTTAAGAAAGCAGCAGATGAACAACCGGTTGACGGGCTTTACGGAAACTCGATCGCCCTGTGGAACAGTCATGGATACTATTACGAAATGTCGCTCGACCGCTGGGAATTTCAGCGTGCAAAACTATTCGGCACCGTTGAGGATGTGTCCATAACGGGTTATGTTCTCTCATATCTGGCTCCTATGCTTGAGAGGGCGGGTGCAAATGTTTTCATTCCCCGCGAAAGGGATATCCAGACAAACGAAGTAATTGTTGATAATGACCTCTCATCGGATAGCTCCCTGTTCAGACTATCTTCAGGCATGAACGTGAGTGTCGTGCAAAAAGGCTTCCTTCTTACAGATACGATATTTACAGGATTCAATCCTTTCAGAAAAGGAACATCCCTGAGAGTAATTGATGATACAGCCGTCTATATTCCTGAGATACCGGAAAAAGGTGATTATGCAGTCTATGTTTCTTATCCTTTGTTTCGCGATAACACTGAAGAGGCCCTTTATTCTGTATGTCATACGGGCGGTGAGACGGTTAAGGTCGTCGATCAGACAATGGGAGGGGAGACATGGATTTATCTGGGAACCTTCAGGTTCGACAAGGGCAGAAATCCAGGCAGGGGTTCGGTGAGGGTAAGCTGCAACGAAGGGGCATCGGGCTATCTGGCGCTTGATGCCGTGAAATTCGGCGGAGGAATGGGTAATGTTGCCCGCAGACCTTCCGGAGAGATTTTAAAAAACCGGCCGTCGTTGTCTGACGGGACCAGCGATCCTGAAAAGAATAAGACAACAGTGGAAACAGATCACTCCTGGAAAACAAGCGGAATGCCAAGGTTTACAGAGGCCTCCAGATATTGGATGCAATATGCCGGTATGCCCGACACTCTTGTCTATACTCCGACCAATAACAGAAACGACTATAACGACGATTATCAGTCAAGAGGCTTGTGGGTGAACTACCTGATGGGAGACCCGTATTTGCCGGAAGCGAAAGGCGGACGTGGCGGACTTGGTTTGCCCATCGACCTGTCGCTCGCTTTTCACTCCGATGCCGGTATTACACCTGACGATTCGATTATAGGGAGTCTTGCCATTTTTTACACCACCGTCGACGAAGGACAATATTCTTCGGGTGTCTCGCGGATGTCGTCGAGGGAACTGTCAGATATAGTTCAGACTCAGATCGTGGAAGATATAAGAAGGGATTATGAGCCGGAATGGACCAGGAGAGGGTTGTGGGACAAGCCCTATTCGGAGGTAAGGCGCCCGGATGTGACTTCAATGCTTCTGGAGCTTCTGTCGCATCAGAACCTCGCTGATATGAAGTATAACATCGATCCGAGGTTCAGATTCAGCGTATCCCGGTCGGTTTACAAGGGGATTCTTAAGTACCTGGCATTTACCGGAAACCGGCAGTATGCGGTGCAGCCCCTCCCTGTGAAAGGTTTTGCGATCACACCCGTCGGCGGGAAAAAGATCCGGCTCTCATGGCAGCCGGTGACTGAGGCCGGTGAGCCCACTTCGTCTCCCGACAGGTTTATGATCTATTCACGCCAGGGAGACAATGGTTTCGATAATGGTCTGGTTGTGCAGGATACCATATTCGAAATGGAACTTCCGGCTTACGATACCATTTATTCCTTTAAGGTAACAGCGGTGAACAATGGCGGAGAAAGTTTTGACTCCGAGGAACTGTCGGTCGGCATCAACAGCCGGAGCAAAGGAAATGTGCTGGTTGTAAATGGTTTCGACCGCGTTTCCGGTCCTTCGTGGACCGATAACGGGATATCGGGCATTTCATGGTGGGATGATCGCGGGGTGCCATATCGCAACGATATTATCACAATAGGCGATCAATATGATTTTGACAGGATGAATCCATGGCTCGATGACGATTCTCCCGGATGGGGAGCTTCATATTCCGACCTTACGGGTAAGGTGGTGCCGGGCAATACATTCAACTTCCCCTATATACATGGCCGGTCAATAATGGCTGCAGGTTATTCCTTTTCTTCTGTCTCCGACGAGCATTTTGAATCGACAGTCGATTGTGCAGACGGATCAGGCATTATAGATATTATTTTTGGTGAAGAGAAATCAACTCCATTTTTCAGGGACACATCCAGGATCGATTTCAGGATTTACACTCCGCAATTCATGGATATGATCACGAAAGTGACAGGGGAGGGAAGATCGGTGTTTATGTCAGGAGCCTATGTCGGATCGGACCTGCTCTCAGGTAAGGATCCCACGGCGCTGAAGTTTGCAGAAAGCACACTCCATTTCATTCCCCGCACAGGACACGCAGTGAGGACGGGAAAGGTTTATGCGACTGATTATGCAAGACCTCATTTTGAAGGATCCTTCAGCTTCAATGCCGGTTTTTCGCCTTCGGTCTACACTGTTGAGGCTCCGGATGCAATTGAACCCTCCGGAAAGGGAGCAGTGTGTTCTTTCAGGTACTCCGAAAACAATTCATCAGCCGGGATAGCTTTCAGGGGAGGTTATAACAATGTTATAACAGGCTTCCCGTTCGAATCCATCCCGGATGAGAAAGACAGGGATAAGCTGATGAAGCAGATTCTTGAATTTTTAAATAAGAAATAATATACAATGGAAAAACCAATCACATCCTTCATACTTTTTAAAGACACAAAATGGCTTTGCAAAACAGCAGTTTCGCTTAGGAAATCTGGAGTGGTTGAACGAATTGTCATTGTTGGCGGGGAGGACCCCCGGGGCGCCACCTGCTGTCCTGATACCAGTTTCCTGCTTTCTTCAGCGCCAGCTTCCACTGCTGCTGTCAGGGATATGGCGACTTTGGCCGCTACTGATTATATTCTTGTTTACATAAAGGCCTTTCCCCTCCAGGTTGGCCAGTTCGCCCTGCAGAGGATGTTGCAGGTGTGCGATAATACTGATGCCGGAATGGTGTATTCAGACTATTTTGAGAATAAAGACGGCCAGCTCACAGCTCACCCTGTAATCGATTATCAGGAGGGCAGCCTTCGCGATGATTTCAATTTCGGATCGGTAATGCTGTTCAAAACTTCGGCTTTCAGGGAGGCATGCCGGGAAATGGATGAGGATTTCATGTTTGCAGGGTTGTATGATCTGAGGCTCAGGATTTCTGAGCGTCATCCGGTTGTCAGGATACCTGAAATGCTTTATACGGAAATGGAACCGGATACACGCTTATCGGGAGAGAAACAGTTTGACTATGTTGATCCAAAAAACAGGGAGGTTCAGATCGAGATGGAAAAAGCCTGCACCACTCACCTGAAGAGGATTAACGCGTGGCTGAAGCCTGAATTCAGAGACATCAGCTTTGACGCGGAAGAATTTCACTTTGAGGCTTCGGTTATAATCCCCGTCAGAAACAGGGTTAAGACAATAGGCGATGCAATTAACTCGGTCCTTTCACAGGAGACTGATTTCAGTTTTAACCTGATCGTGATCGATAACCACTCAACTGACGGGACAACCGAAAAAATCAGAGAATTCAGCGAAAAGGACGACAGGGTGATCCACATTATTCCTGATCGCCATGATCTTGGAATCGGGGGCTGCTGGAATGAGGGTGTATTTCATGAAAAGTGCGGCAAATTTGCAGTTCAGCTCGACAGTGATGACCTTTATATAGACAGTAAGGTACTGGACAGGATTGTAAAGGCCTTCCATGATCAGAAATGCGCCATGCTGGTGGGATCATATAAAATGGTTGATTTCAACCTTGAGGATCTGCCTCCGGGTCTGATTGACCACAGGGAATGGACTCCCGACAATGGCCGGAACAATGCCTTGAGGATAAACGGCCTGGGCGCTCCCAGAGCTTTCTACACTCCTGTTATCAGGCAGATAAGGGTGCCAAATGTGAGCTACGGTGAGGATTATGCAGTCGGACTTGCAATAAGCCGTAAATACCGGATCGGCAGGATATATGAACCTCTTTACCTCTGCCGCAGATGGGAGGGCAATACCGATGCCGCCCTGGATGTGAACAGGATAAATGCCCATAATTTGTATAAGGACAGGCTCAGGACTTTCGAACTCATGGCAAGGAAGAAACTTAACAAATTGGATAAAAACTTGTCATAAAGGATATTACTAAGCAGATAGATAAATCAACCGGAGGAATACTACCATAATGTACTCTGAGAAAATCAACGAACTGTTTTCTGAACAGCTGAGCGCCTGGGAACTGGCAAGGTTGAACTACAGGGGGCTGTCGAAGGTCAGAACCAGGAAACTGTCATTTGACGGATTTGAGGTACTTGTCCAGTTTAATCCGGCCCGGATAATATCATCTTCGGCAAAGGTTGATGTCAGGTCGATCGAAGAGCGGCCATGCTTTCTTTGCAGCGGTAACCGGCCAAAAGAACAGACGGGAATTCCGCTTGACGACGATATGGTAATCCTTGTCAATCCTTTTCCTATTTTCAGGCGGCACCTTACCATCCCCTGTGAATCGCATACCGGCCAGAGAATATTTAATAACTTCAGCCTGATGCTTTCCCTGTCACGAACGATGCATCTGTACACTGTTTTTTACAACGGTCCTCAGTCTGGCGCCTCCGCCCCCGACCATTTGCATTTCCAGGCAGGCAATATCGGCTTCATGCCTATTGAAATGGATTTCACAGAAGGGAGGCATTCAAGACTCGTTTTATCGAATCCGGGACTTGAGATATGGAAGTGGGAGGGATATCTGAGGGGAATAATAACATTAAGGGGAAACGACGCGGGAAAACTTGCCGGAGTATTCGGGAAACTCTTCGAAAGCCTTGCCCGCCGACAGCCGGAAAGACCGGAACCTATGATGAATATCCTCTCTGGTTATTCATCGGATGAATGGACTATCCACATTTTTCCCAGGAAACAGCACAGGCCCCGGCAGTTTTTTTCATCCGGCGACGACAGGTTGCTCGTAAGTCCGGCAGCAGTCGATCTGGGAGGGGTGCTTATCACTCCGAGGGAAGAAGATTATGAGAAGATTACCGGTGAGGATGTCATTGACATATTCAGCCAGGTCTGTTTTAATGATACTGAAATTGAAGCTTTAGTCAGCGAAATAATATGATTGAAAAAGGAGTGGTACCTAAGATTCAGGTGGGTATTTTTTCCGGTAAGGAGATCGGTTTTACACTGAACGGTGTTTTTGTTGAAAAAGGATCAGGTAAAAAACTGACCGGAAAATGGACAGCCGTAATGTCTGATGATCGTATTAAACTTGTAAACGGGGAACAGGAGTATGTAAGTGAAGCCCCGGCAGACCTCATTCCCATCGATCCGGCTGGTGCATCGCTGGTTCTTCATGACGTTACAATCGGGGTCAATTTTCACTGGGAACGAAGAGAGGATCAGGTTTTCAGGGGAAGTCTCAGGCTAATTACGGAGGGTGATAATTTAACTGCAGTGAATATTGTTTCTGTCGAGGATTACCTTATAAGTGTAATATCCTCGGAGATGAAAGCCACATCGTCGGAGGAGTTCCTCAAGGCTCATGCAGTGACTTCCAGGAGCTGGCTGCTGGCCCAGTTGTCAAAAAGCCTCAGCCTTCAGGCTGAGGGCAGGGGCCATCAGGCTGAGGGTAGCAGATATACCTCCTACATCAGGTCGGCTGATGAGATAATCAAATGGTACGACCGCGAAGATCATGTCAATTTCGATGTATGTGCCGACGATCATTGCCAGAGATATCAGGGTATCACCCGTGCCTCGTCGCCTGCAGTTGTAAAAGTGATAAATGACACTTACGGCGAGGTGCTTACTTACGGTGGAGCTATTTGTGATGCGCGTTATTACAAGTGCTGCGGCGGTATCACCGAACTTTTTGAAAATACGTGGGAGCCGGAAAACCATCCATATCTACAGGGGATAATCGACAACACTCAGCCACCCGAAGGATTTAAAACTGACCTTTCAGATGAGAACAATGCAAGAGAGTGGATTCTCGGCTTCCCCGATGCCTTCTGCAATACGTCTGACAAAAAAGTGCTTTCACAGGTTCTGAATGACTATGATCAGGAGACGAACGATTTTTTCAGGTGGAAGGTTGTCTACACTCAGGAAGAGCTTAGCAGGCTGGTCAGGGAGCGTTCCGGGATTGATTTTGGAATCATTACCGGCATTATTCCCCTGGAAAGAGGTCCTTCAGGTAGAATAAGCAGGCTCAGGATTGAAGGAAGCAAAGCATCATGGACAATAGGGAAGGAGCTGGAAATAAGGAAATCACTATCGAAGTCGCATCTTTACAGTTCCTGCTTTGTTGCGGACAGGGAGGAAGATGGTGACGGGATCAGATTTGTCGTGCACGGAGCCGGATGGGGGCATGGTGTTGGCTTATGCCAGATCGGTGCGGCAATGATGGGCGCCAGAGGTTACTCGTACCGGGATATACTGATGCATTATTTCAGGGGAGCAGGATTTGAAAAACTATATAATTCACAAACAGCTTAGCTTAATAAACAATAACGCGGTTCATGAGTCAAAGAAAAGAACGCTCGCCATGGGCATGGATACCGACACTCTACTTTTTCCAGGGAGTGCCATACAGCATTGTGATGGTCACATCCGGGCTGATTTACAAGACAATGGGAATCTCCATCGCTTCATTTGCGTTCTGGACCAGCGTTCTTTACCTGCCATGGGCGATCAAGCCTCTGTGGAGCCCGTATATTGATGTTATTTCGACCAAAAGAAACTGGGTTGTCTGGACCCAGCTGCTTCTTGGAGCTGCCTTTATTGCAGCCGGTATGGTCATGCCCCTGCCTTTCTTTTACCCCCTGAGCCTCGGAGTATTCGCCATCATTGCAATTTCATCCGCCAGCCACGATATTGCTGCCGACGGTTTTTACATGTATGCCCTCGACCAGCATAAACAGTCATTCTTTGTCGGAATACGCTCAACCTTTTACAGGTTTGCAATGCTGACAGCCCTTGGACTGGTCCCGGTGCTGGCAGGCACAATCCAGAAAAACACCGGTCTTGATCCGGTTTCTTTCCAGGCCAGGTCAGTTCTTCCTGAGAATTATGTTCCTTTCAATCCAGATGCAATCAGTATTGAGCAGTCTCCGGGAAAGCTTAAGGTGCTTCTCTTTCCTTCCGACCTTGTAGTACCGGTTTTTCAGGAAGGTAAATCCGCCCTCGATTCGGCAGTGGTTTATATTGCATTGTCAGCTCCTCCGGAGGAGGGAGAGACTGTGGTAGTGAACCTTTCCCGGGAATCGGGAAGCAAGGATATAGACCTTTCAGGAAGCTCCACGGGGCGGTTTGAATTTGACAGCAATAACTGGAACAAGCCGGTGGCGGCGCCAATAAAGGTCAATCACAACCTTACCGGTGAGACAACAACACAATTTCTGATCACTGCGGGGAATATTGCTTTCAGCTGGATGGCATCGCTCGTGATACTGGGTTTTGTGCTTCTTGCCATTGCCGTTTACAACAGGATAATGATGCCCCATCCCGATGAGGGGAAAACAAGCGAAAGAATGGGATGGAGCGTCTACAAGGAAGTTTTTGTATCGTTCTTCACCAAGCCGGGTGTTGTACCGGCGCTTGTTTTCTTCCTTTTCTACAGGCTTGGAGAATCGCAGCTGTTAAAAGTGGCGACTCCTTTCCTTGTCGATTCAAGGAGTGCAGGCGGCATAGGCCTCACATCGGCACAATACGGCATTATTTACGGTACCATAGGAATGCTCAGCCTTACACTTGGCGGTATCCTGGGAGGAGTGACATCTGCCAGGGTCGGACTGAAAAAGGTAATTTTCATGATGGCATTGTGGCTCAACGTGCCCAGTGCCGTTTATATCTATCTTGCCCACTTCCAGCCAATGCCGGGGAATCTGATGGTTTACGTTTCAATTGCCTTTGAGCAGTTCGGATACGGATTCGGATTCACCGCCTATATGCTTTATATGCTCCATTACGTCGGTGCAAGCAAGTTCAAAACAGCAGAATATGCAATAGGGACTTCACTCATGGCCCTGGGCATGATGCTTCCCGGAATGATCTCAGGAGCAATGAAGGAAATGCTTGGCTATGAGAATTTCTTTATCTATGTGATAATATGTTCCATACCGGGTCTTCTTGCAATAAAATTTCTTAAGATTGACCCGACGTTCGGCATAAAGAAGGAAACAGGAAAGGGGGTCAATTAAATCAAAATGAAACTGTTGATTATTCAAATTCAAAACCGATACTCATAAAATAAACCATAACCCAATGAAGAAGGCCATCTTTTCACATGTAGAACAGTCGTTTTTCGATGCTTCAGGCAGAAGCGATTATTCGACTGCTATCCCTTACATCGTGGTCCGTAATGTTCCCGATCTTGGTTTGCTGACTTCCCTGAGGTTTCTCGAGTGGGTCGATGTGAATCCCGAAGGGGTGATAAGCCTGCCAACCGGCAAGACTCCCGAATATTTCATCAAATGGACAACAAGGTTGCTTAACGGATGGGAGGACAGGGGAAACCGTACCCTTATGGAGAAGTACGGACTGTTGCTGAAAAAAAAGCCGTCTCTGAAGGGTCTGCGCTTTGTGCAGACAGAGGATTTCTACCCGATCGATCCTGAGCAGCATAACAGCTATTACCATTATGTCACCAGATTCTACATCAGGGGATTTGATCTGGATCCGGCAAGAGCCCTGCTTATAAATGACGATGATATAGAACTGGCTCAGAACAAGCATTTCACAGAGGTGTTCCCGGATAACCGGATCGATCTCACTCTCCGGAACAGGGAAGCCGGGTCGAGACTTGAGAAGCTTCAGCAGGAATCGATATTCAGAATCGACAACTGGTGCACAGCTTATGAAAACCGTATAAGGGAACTGGGCGGCATAGGTTTCTATCTGGGCGGAATGGGTCCTGACGGATCAGTAGCTTCAAATACAAGGGGCAGCGATCATAATTCCACCACAAGGCTTACTGCAACAAACTTCGAAAACCAGGCTGCTTCGGCAGGTGACCTTGGAGGGATTGAGGTTTCACGCAACAGGCTTGTAATAACCATCGGTCTGGGAACGATCACCTATAATCCCGAGGGGGTAACCATCATCTTTGCAGCAGGAGAGGCAAAGGCCCCTGTTTTAAAGAATGCCCTTGAAAATCCTGTTGATAATCTTTACCCCGCCACAGTTCTGCAGCGACAGCAGAATGCCCGCTTTTATATCACCGAGGGAGCAGCTGTGAGGCTTCACGACAGTGTGGAGAAATATTTCATGGAGGGCGAATGGACTTTTGCCAAGACTGAAAAAGCCATTTTTGATCTGTGCCAGAAAATAAATAAATACGCTCACAAGCTGGAACTTGAAGACCTTAAAAATGACCGTTATTGCAGTCTGATCCCTGACCTGCGCATGGAACGGGTTCAGGAGGTAATAGATGCCACAAAGAAGAAGATCGAAAAGGGTCTGCTCAAGGAAAAGGACCAGGCCTTTCTTCATACCGGACCCCATCATGATGATATAATGCTTGGAATTTTTCCATGCATAATCCCGCAACTGAGAGAGGCTTCGAACAGGTTCCATTTCACCGTATGCACCTCAGGTTTCACAGCGGTTACCAACGATATGCTGATGAACTTTCTGGAGGAAACCCTCAATCATGTTAAACAGGATAAGATAAACATGATAGAGTATTCCGATTTCTTCGAAACAGGGTACATGTATAAATTCGACAAGGATGTCAGCCACTATCTCGACAAAATTGCAGCCAACGATGAACCCGGAAAGCTAAGGGGAGTCTGCCACAGGATCGTCAGGGTGATGGTCGATGTCTACAAGCTTAAATCGAGGGAGGAACTGGTGGAACAGCTTGAAAAGAATATCGAATTGCTCAGATCAAGTTACGGAGGACAGAAGAATCCTCCGGATATCCAGAAACTGAAGGGCATGATGAGAGAGTTCGAGGAAGAACTGGTATGGGCCCATTACGGTGTCAGGGTGAAGGACATCCAGCATCTGAGGCTTGGCTTCTACACCGGCGATATTTTCACCCCTCAGCCAAGTACCAAGCGCGACGTTGAGCCGATACTTGAGATGTTCAGGAAGGTCAGACCAACCGTTGTCAGCATGGCATATGACCCCGAGGGATCGGGGCCCGACACCCACTACAAGGTGCTGAAAGCTCTTGCCCAGGCACTCAGAATATGGAAGGAGGAGGAGGATCTCTCTAACCTCAGGATTATAGGTTACAGGAACGTGTGGTTCAAATTCGCTCCTGCGGAGGCAAATGTGTTCACTCCTGTTTCGCTGAACTCCATGGCTGTTCTCCAGAAGTCATTCAAGGACTGTTATATAAGTCAGGTCAATGCCTCGTTCCCCAGCTATGAACTCGACGGCCCCTTCAGCGACCTTTCGCAGCAGATATGGGTTGAACAGTTCAAATGGGTGCAGCTTATCCTCGGTAAGGACTTTTTCTATGAGAACGACAGCCCGAAAATCCGTACAACTCACGGAATGATATTTCACAAGGAGATGATGCTTGATGAATTTCTGATGCACGCCAGCGAACTTGAAAAGAGTGTTGAGGGAGAAGTTCGCTAATACTTTGGTCCTGCGCCGGTACTGACTTGAGACAATTAGTGCGTGAGGTATGTATTCAGGCTCATTTTATACCAACCTGATCGAGTCATTGATGACGGCAGGAAAGGCAGAACTGATTGTATTCCTGTAAGCCA
>DIWB01000001.1 GCA_002428385.1 Bacteroidales bacterium UBA6117 | reverse complement strand
CGAGTCCCTTCATCCGCACCAGAATACACCGCGCGAAACGGTTGTCATAAAAACGTCGCGGCGGTATTTTTAAAATACTCAATAAACAACTGAAAATGAATATCACCAGGGAGAACACTGACGATCTGAATGCCATCCTGAAAGTCCAGGTTGAGAAGACCGATTATGAGGGTAATGTGGAAAAGGTACTGAGAGACTACCGCAAGAAAGCTAATATTAAGGGATTCCGCCCGGGAATGGTTCCGTTCGGACTGATTAAGAAAATGTATGGCAGGGCTGTTCAGATCGATGAGATTAACAAGGTAGTCAGTGAAAATATCCAGAAGTTTCTTACTGATGAAAAGATAGAGATACTCGGCGACCCGCTCCCCCATCCTTCTGAAGACGATAATATCGATTTCGATACCCGGGAATCCTTCACATTTTCGTTCGACCTTGGACTTGCCCCTGCATTCGAGACAAAACTAAGCAAGAAAAACAAGGTAACATATTATGAGATTGCCGCCGATGATAAAATGAAGAACGACTATCTCGATAACTATTCGCGCCGTTACGGCCGGTTTGAAAAAGCTGATACATCGGAAGAAAAGGACATACTCAGGGGAAAGATTGAGGCGCTCGACGAAAACGATAATCCCCTGCCCGACGGACTGTTTGCCGACGATACAACCCTCTCGGTAGAACTTGTCAGGGACAGCGAGATACAGAAGCAGTTCATCGGAAAGAAAGAAACCGATACAGTGACCTTTGATCTCAGAAAAGCTTTGCCGAATGACAATGAGATAGCCGGCCTTCTTAAAAGGGAAAAGGAAGAAATAGAAAAAACTGACGGCAACTTCAGGTTCACCATAAATGAAATAAGCCGTTTCCGGAAAGCAGAACTGAATCAGGAGCTTTTTGACAGGATATACGGAGAGGGAGTAATTAAATCGGAAGAAGAATTCCGCAGCCGGGTTGATGAAGAAATTGCCGCCACCCTTCGCAACGAAAGCGAATATAAACTTTCACTGGATCTGAAAAAGCTTGCCATCGATAAATCGGAATTCGAACTTCCTGATGAGTTTCTGAAAAGATGGCTCCTGAAAGTCAATGAGAACAATACCGAAGAACAGATAGAAAAGGAATTCGGCAGTTTTGCGCAGGACCTCAAATGGCAGCTTATCCGCAACAAGATTGCCAGGGACAGTGAAATAAAGATCACTGAGGAGGAACTCAAAAAAGAAGCCGAGAATATAACCAGGCAGAAATTCAGGCAGTACGGGCTGTTCTATGCCACTGACGAACAGGTTTCAAATTACGCAATTGAAACACTGAAGAAAGAGGAAGATGCCAAACGGATAGCCGACAAGATACTGGAAGAAAAAGTCATTCTGGCTCTGAAAGAGATGGTTAAACTCGAAACCAAAACGGTTTCAACTGATGATTTCAATAAGCTTTTTGAATCGTAATCAATGGTTTACACCTGACTACAATTTTTTTCTTAACTTTGGGTTTTATCAAAAAGACTATTACTATGAAGAACATTGACGATTTTGGAAAATTTGCAAGAAGCAGGCGCGGAATAAGCAGTCTGACTCTGCACAAGTATGCTTCCGTAACTTCAAACAGCTATATATCTCCTACAATCATTGAAGAGCGTCAGCTCAACGTCGCCTCTATGGACGTTTTTTCGCGTCTGATGATGGACAGGATAATCTTTCTCGGCCTGCCGATTGATGATTACGTGGCAAATATCATCCAGGCTCAGCTGCTCTATCTTGATTCCTCTGATCCGGGTAAAGACATACAGATATATTTCAACACCCCGGGCGGATCGGTAAGTGCCGGACTTGGCATTTACGACACCATACAATACATCACAGCCGACGTTGCGACAATCTGCACCGGCATGGCTGCATCAATGGGAGCTGTGCTTCTTACCGCAGGAACAAAAGGCAAGAGGTCAGCCCTCAGGCACTCCAGGATAATGATCCACCAGCCGATGGGGGGATTTGAAGGTCAGGCTTCCGATATAGAGATACAGGCAAGGGAGATTATCAAACTGAAGACGGAACTCTATGAGATAATAGCGCTTCACACCGGCAAACCGCTCGAAAAGGTTGAGAAAGACTCTGACAGGGATCACTGGATGACTTCAGCCGAGGCAAAGGAATACGGGATGATTGATGAAATACTTCAGAAAAGCGAACGACAGAGATAATGGATAAGTGTTCATTCTGCGGCAGGACAAAGAAGGAGGTCAGCATGCTTGTAGCCGGTCTCGAAGGTCATATCTGTGACCATTGCATCGAGCAGGCCTATGGCATAATGAATGAGGAGCTTGGCACAAAGAAAAACTTCAGCTTCGACACAATCAATCTTCTGAAGCCTGCCGAAATAAAACATTTTCTCGACCAGTACGTGATCGGTCAGGACATGGCCAAGAAGATCATCTCCGTGGCTGTTTACAACCATTACAAGAGGCTGATGCAGAAGCCCGACGCTGAAGATATTGAAATTGAAAAATCAAATATCATTCTTGTCGGTGAAACCGGTACCGGAAAGACTCTTCTCGCAAGGACTGTTGCCAAAATGCTTCATGTCCCGTTCACCATTGTCGATGCAACGGTGCTGACTGAAGCTGGGTATGTGGGTGAGGACATTGAGAGCCTTCTTACCCGTCTGCTTCAGAATGCCGACTACGATGTCAAGGCTGCTGAAAAGGGCATTGTTTTCATTGACGAAATAGACAAGATCGCCAGGAAAGGAGACAATCCGTCAATAACAAGGGATGTATCGGGCGAGGGAGTCCAGCAGGGATTGCTGAAACTGCTCGAGGGATCAATTGTAAACGTTCCGCCCCAGGGAGGAAGGAAGCATCCCGAACAGAAAATGATACCTGTTGACACCAAAAACATTCTCTTCATTTGCGGCGGCGCGTTCGAAGGGATCCAAAGGAAAATCGCACAAAGACTCAATACTCAGGTAGTAGGTTACGGCGCTGCCAAGCAAAGGGAAAGAATAGACAAGGACAATCTCCTGCAATACATAGCGCCTCAGGATCTGAGGGCATACGGACTGATTCCGGAGATTATCGGAAGGCTGCCGGTGCTTACTCATCTTAATCCCCTCGACAGGGACGCCTTACGGGCAATCCTTACCGAACCCAAAAATGCACTGGTAAAACAGTATATCAAACTGTTCAAAATGGATGGAATCGATCTCAGCTTCGGCGAAGGAGTTCTTGAGTTCATCGTCGACAAGGCCATTGAGTTCAAGCTTGGCGCCCGCGGTTTACGATCGATCTGTGAAGCTATCATGCTTGATGCAATGTTCGAGGCTCCGTCGGCCGGGACAAAAGAACTTGAAATAACAACCGACTACGCTGGCCTCAAACTTGAAAGGATCGATATGAAGGTGCTCAAGGCCTCATAAAGCCCGGCGTCCCTTTCTCCTCCCATATATTACATAGGAATACGGTATCTCCTTTTCATCCTGAGATATGCATTCCTGCTTATCAATTACTTTCCACTTCCTCATATCGATGCGCGGAAACCAGACATCAGCCTCAGCCTTTCTGTGAACATGGGTTATATAAAGCCTGTCGGCAACCGGCATAAACTGGCGGTAAACACTTCCTCCTCCTATCACAAAAATCTCCTGGCTCTTGTCGCATTTTGAAACAGCGTCTTCAATTGAGTATGCAGTCATTGAACAATCGATACATTCGCCCGGAACGTCCGTTATAACAATGTTATAACGTCCCGGAAGGGGCCGGAGTGGCAGCGATTCCCATGTTCTTTTGCCCATAATCACGCACTTGCCCAGGGTAAGTTGTTTGAACCTTTTCAGGTCTTCGGGTAAATGCCACAGGAGTCCGTTTCCCTTCCCTATTCCCCAGTCGTCGGATACTGCAGCAATTATTGAGATCATAATCTTTATTTAAACAGAAATTTCGCCCCTGATAAGGGGATGAGAGGTATAACCTGATAACTCAAAATCCTCAAACCTGAATTTTTCAATGGCTGTCACAGCCGGGTTCAGGGTCATTTTTGGAAGTCCGTAAGGTTCTCTTGTAAGCTGAAGTTTCACCTGGTCAAGATGGTTAAGGTAAATATGAGCATCGCCCAGAGTATGGATAAATTCCCCCGGCTTGAAAGATGTCACCTGTGCAACCATAAGTGTAAGAAGTGCGTATGAGGCAATATTGAACGGGACACCCAGAAAGATGTCGCAGCTTCTCTGGTAAAGCTGGCACGACAGTCTGCCGTCGGCCACATAGAACTGGAACAGCACATGGCATGGAGGAAGCGCCATCTTATCAATCTCGCCGGGATTCCAGGCGCTTACAATATGGCGCCTCGAATCGGGGTTTTCCCTTATGGACCTGATCACATTTGAAAGCTGGTCAATCTTACTGCCGTCGGCAGAAGGCCATGACCGCCACTGGTAACCGTAGATTGGTCCGAGGTCGCCGTTCTCATCAGCCCATTCATCCCAAATTTTTACCCCGTTTTCTTTAAGATAGGCTGTATTTGTACTTCCCGAAATAAACCATAGAAGTTCATGGATAATAGATTTAAGATGGAGCTTCTTTGTGGTCAAGACGGGGAAGCCATCCGCAAGATCAAATCTCATCTGATAACCAAAAACGCTCATCGTCCCTGTTCCCGTCCTGTCGGCTTTCCTCGTACCGGTCTTCAGGACATGGTCGAGGAGTTCAAGATATTGCTTCATAGGCTTGCTTCACCATGTTATTTAGGAGAAATCCGTGCCACCCATCCGCCACCCGGGGCTAAAGCGACATTCATTTTATCACCGGATTTAACGCTCTTTTTCAGATGCTTGTAATCCTGAGCATGTCTGTCGGCGTTCACCCCGTCCTGGAAGATATCCATTTCATATTCCCCGGCAGGCAGGAAAGAAAGATCGAGGTCGAGATGACGGGGGCTCCAGTCGGTCATGCCACCCACGAACCACTCATTGCCTGAGCGGCGTGCCAGCAGGAGGTAATCTCCTGTTTTTGCATCGAGGACCTTAATATCATCCCACACAACGGGTACCCTTACTATAAAATCAGTGCATTCCTGTTCCTTCATATAGTTTGAAGGGCTGTCGGAAAGCATCTGCAGCGGGCTTTCGTAGATAACATACATTGCCATCTGGTGAACCCTTGTACCCTGGCTCGCGGGCCTGGTGAACTGGGGATTGAAATTAGCCCTGTCCATATTAATCATTGCACCCGGGGTAAAGTCCATAGGCCCTGCGACCATCCTTGTAAACGGCAGTGTAACGTCGTGCTCAGGGGATATTGTTCTTTCCCATTTTGAATTTTCCATTCCCCTTACGCCTTCGCGAGTAAGTGCGTTGGGATAGGTTCTCTGCAGGCCGTCGGGCTTGTATGATCCGTGGAAATCGATAAGCATGTGATGCCCGGCAGTCTTGCGGGCGGCTTCATAGTAGAAATTAACAATCTTCTGGTCATCCCTCTGCATGAAATCGACCTTGACGCCCTTGACTCCCCATTTTTCGTAAAGGGCCACAGCCTCATCAATTTCATCCCAGAAAGTTTTCCAAACCACCCAGAGGATCACTCCCACGTTCTTGCTTTCTGCATATCTGCATAGTTCAGGAACATCAATTTCCGGAATGGATGTCAGCACCGAGCCTCCTATTTTGTACCATCCTTCATCGAGGACAATGTATTCAATGCCGTTCGCGGAGGCAAAATCAATGTAATACTTATAGGTATCATTGTTGATTCCCGACCTGAAATCCACACCGTAAACATTTGATGCATTCCACCAGTCCCATGCCACCTTTCCGGGCTTTATCCATTTGGTATCGGCCAGCCTGTTGGGTGCGCCGAGCCTGAACACCATATCGCTCTCGATCAGCTGACCGTCATTACCGGCAATAATAAATACCCTCCACGGGAAGGTCCTGGTGCCTTTTGTTTTAGCTACATAATCTTTTGTTCCGGTAACGTAGAAGTCGCGGTCCGTCATCAGCTTTTCCGTCTCTGGGTATCCCGGCTGCACTCCGGTGATGTTTCCCGATCCTCCGCCCCTGATCCACATTCCCGGATAGTCTTCCATATCGGCTTCGGTAAACAATACATTTACGTCATTTGCCCTGAAGAGTGTCGGAAGGCTTGCCAGGTGCTTGTTTGTTATTGTATCGAGTGAAGCAGGGTAAAATACCCTTTCATTGTGCGACGTGAAGCTCTCCTCGAGGGGGTACCAGGCTGTGGAACCTGCCGGGAAACGGAGATCGGCGATTTCATTTTTAACAACAATCTCATCCTTCAGATCTGTTTCATACCTGTAGGCAACACCGTCGTTGTATGCCCTGAACTGAATTGAGAATCCTGATCTGAACGAAAGTACGAGGGTGTTACCGATATCCGGCGACTTCGATCGCTTGTAGGCGACAACAGGTTCGAGTACCTGGTCGATCTTACCCGGAGTGGCTCTTCTCAGACGTTCGTTCCGGCCAAGAGTCCGGCCGTCGCCCAGCGCCATTCCTGTCCTGACCGAAGATATAACCTCCCTGCCCTCGTAAGTTGCCGACCATGTGATGCCGGTTCCCACTGAAACAGTCATTATTATCTTGCCGTCGGGAGATGGAATCCTGTAATCCTTCGAATACATCAGGCCTGATGAGCATATCAGCAATGCAACAATTAGCAGACTCCTCTTCATGATATGTAATTTTAGTTGATTATTCATATTAAGGGAACCGAACCAGACCAGGTTACCTGTCCGTTTTCTTTCGCTTTTCGATTTCATCCCTGATTGCGGCAGCCCTTTCATAATCCTCGGTACTGACAGCTTCGTCAATCATCTTATATAATTCCTCGTCGGAATAGGTATCGTATTTTGACCCGCCTGTTTCAAAAAGGCTGTCTGAATCGGGATCAGTATCCGCAGAAGGCTCTGATTCAGTTGGCGTTATTGTTATACCTGCCTTGTCGAGAATCTCCTCTGTAATGTATATAGGGCATCCGAACCGCAGTGCAAGGGCAACTGCATCGGAGGTCCTGCTGTCGATCGAAATTTCCTTTTCTCCGTTGTTACAGAGAAGCCTTGAGTAGAAGACTCCCTCCTCCAGCTTATAAATCATCACTTCAATGATGGAAATATTGAATTCCGAGGCAAAGCTTTTGAAAAGATCATGAGTCAGGGGGCGGGGCGGTTCGAGGTTTTCGAGTTTGATCACAATTGCCTGAGCTTCAAAGCCTCCGATAATGATAGGGACCCTGCGTTCACCTTTATCTTCAACCAGTATCAGGGCATATGCCCCTGATTGGGTCTGACTGTAGGAAATCCCTAGAACCTTCAGCTTTACTCTCTTCATATCAAACAATTAGAAACCAAAGGAATATATGCCTCCCGGGTTGTGTCAGACAAATATAAAGATTATAGCAGTAAGACAAATGCCTGCATTGTTCTTTTTTTCAACAGAAGTGCCGGTCCTGACATGCAAATCAGTAAGAGTCTTATATTTCCGGACAAAAATTAAACGGTGCCTGGTTGCCGGATTAATGATTTTGTATATCTTTGCAGTCCGAATTTGGATAAATCCCTGCAGGCTAAGCAAAGTTGTATGAAGTTTTAACATACACGCCTCCCGGAGTCAATTAAAAAAGAAGAACAAAGATGTACGCGATCGTTGAAATTGCAGGTCAGCAGTTTAAAGTAGAAGAGGGAAGGAAAATATTTGTCCACCGTCTTGATGCAGAAATAGATTCCATAGTTGAATTTGACAGGGTTCTGCTGGTGGAAGACGATGACAAGGTACTTGTCGGGGAACCGGTAATTGAGAATTTTATCGTTGAAGGCAAGGTACTTGATCATGTTAAGGGTGACAAGGTTATTGTTTTCAAGATGAAGAGGAAGAAAGGCTACAGGGTTAAAAACGGGCATCGCCAGCTTTTTTCCGAGGTAGAAGTGATCGGAATCGGAGAAAAAGGAAGCATAGTCAGGAAAGAAACCCCTAAAAAGGAAGAAGTAAAGAAAGTAGTCGCAGAAACAGCAGAAGAGACAGCAGCTGCAGAGGAGAAGCCTAAGGCAAAGAAGACGGCAGCCAAAAAGACTGTTGCAAAAGCTGAGAAGCCGGAGCCTAAGGAAAAGAAAACCGCGGTAAAGAAGCCTGCTGAGAAAAAAGCTTCAAAGAAGAAAGAATAGAATTATTTAAAGACTTAAATACTATACAGTTATGGCACACAAGAAAGGTGCGGGAAGTTCACGTAACGGCCGCGATTCAGAAAGCAAGCGACTCGGCGTCAAGCTCTTCGGAGGTCAGATAGCCAAAGCAGGCAATATCATTGTACGCCAGAGGGGAACCAGGCACAATGCCGGGCTGAACGTAGGTATCGGCCGCGATCATACCCTTTTTGCCCTTAAGGATGGTGAAATTGAATTCAGCAAAAGAAAAGACAACAAGGTTTTTGTATCGGTAAAACCGGTTTCTGAATAACAACACCTCAAGAATCTTAAACTCCGGAAATTCTTTCTCTCCGGGGAAAGCATTACCGGGAGTTTTTATATTTTTACAGCAGGCTTTCCGGCCTGCTTTTTTTATTAAACTGACAGCAAAATGCTTACTATAAACCTAATCCGCGAAAACAGCGACTTCATTGTCGAACGACTCAGGATAAAGAACTTCGAAGCCGGCGAGACAGTCGGCAGGATACTTGAACTCGACCAGACACGCCGCGAGATACAGTCGAAGTGCGACCAGATGCAGGCCGATATGAACCGGATATCGAAGGAGATCGGTGGCATGATGAAGGAAGGCAGGAAAGACGAGGCAGCCGTTGCAAAGGGAAAGACTTACTCGCTTAAGGAAGATATCAAACTGTTATCTGAAAGACTTGATGTTCTTGAAAATGAGGTAAGGAACGAGATAATAAAGCTCCCAAACCTGCCTTACACTCTTGTTGCACCGGGTTTCGGAGCCGACAATAATATAAAGGTGAAGGAAGGCGGTGTCATCCCGGTTCTTCCCGATACGGCGCTGGCGCACTGGGATCTTATAAAGAAGTACGATATTATCGATTTCGACCTGGGCATAAAGCTTACAGGAGCCGGATTCCCGGTTTACAAGGGAAAAGGCGCCCGACTTGAGCGCTCGCTTATTTCCTTTTTTCTCGACGAGGCAGTTAAATCGGGATATACAGAGCTGATGCCCCCCATTGTGGTTAATGAGGATTCCGGTTTCGGAACAGGTCAGCTGCCCGACAAGGAAGGACAGATGTACCACGTGGGCATTGACAACTTTTACCTTATCCCCACCGCCGAGGTTCCCGTAACCAATATATACAGGGATGCAATACTTGACGGGGAGAACCTGCCGGTAAAAAATGTAGCCTACACACCCTGCTTCAGAAGGGAGGCCGGATCGTGGGGCGCTCATGTGAGGGGCCTCAACAGGCTTCACCAGTTCGACAAGGTGGAAATAGTGCAGATAGCTCACCCCGACAACTCATACCAATGCCTCGACCAGATGGTCAGCCATGTCGAAAGCCTGGTTTCAAAGCTTGAGCTCCCCTACCGTATTTTGAGGCTTTGCGGAGGTGACATGTCGTTCACTTCAGCCATGACCTACGATTTTGAAGTCTGGTCGGCTGCCCAGAAAAGATGGCTTGAGGTGAGCTCGGTATCGAATTTTGAATCTTTCCAGGCCAACAGGCTTAAATGCAGGTTCAGGGAAAAAGGTGAAAAGCAGAACAGGCTTGTTCATACCCTGAACGGAAGTGCTCTTGCTTTACCGCGAATTGTAGCCGCCCTTCTTGAGAATAATCAGACTGACCAGGGAATTACAATTCCGGAAGTTCTCAGGCCTTACACCGGATTCGGCATCATTGACTGATAACCTGCGTCCATACTCCTCCCGTTCCTGAACAGGGATGAAATGCTTCAGGGCTGAAAGAATGAACAGATCGCGTCTATCATACATCTATGCCGGAATTGCAATCCTGTTCTGGGCTACAATACCGACTGCATTCAAGATCTGTCTTGAAGAGATGTCTGTCCTCCATATGCTTTCAATAGCCTCGCTGACATCCGCCCTGGCCCTGCTGGGAATACTCCTTCTGGAGAAAAAAACAAGCCTGCTGAGATTGTCTTCCCCGTCAGATCTGCTGAAGTCTGCAATTATGGGGCTGATGAACCCTTTCATTTATTACCTTGTACTGCTCAGGGCATATCAGCTCCTTCCCGCCCAGGTGGCTCAGCCCCTCAACATGATATGGCCCATCATCCTTGTCTTTCTTTCGGTGCCAATCCTGAAGCAGAAGATCGCGGCAAGGAGTTTTATTGCACTCTTCATTTCATTTCTGGGAGTTTATATAATATCATCACAGGGAAACCTAAGCAGCCATAATCAGGCCAATACAAAGGGAGTGCTGCTGGCGACAGGCAGCTCGGTATTCTGGGCTTTGTATTTTATACTGAATATGAAGGATAAGAGGGATGAAGCAGTGAAGCTTAGCCTCAATTTCCTGTTCGGTTCATTCTATCTTGCCGTTACACTGGCAATAACCGGCAACTGGCCGTCAGGTATCAGTTTGAAAGGCTTGTCGTCTGCTGTATACATCGGCCTTTTTGAAATGGGTATTACATTCTTCTTCTGGCTCAAAGCCCTTCAGATGGCTTCCTCCACCGATAAGGTGAGCAACCTGGTTTATCTTGCTCCGTTTCTTTCACTTGTGTTTGTGCATTTCATACTTCACGAACCCATCTATTACACAACACCGGCAGGTTTATTACTAATAGTATCGGGAATATTGATTCAGAACCTTAAGAGAAAGAGTGCTTAATCGTCTATCTTTGCACTTCAGCCGGAGTGCAGGAACTGATGCAGGGATCTGGGCCTGAATAACGTAAAAACAACGGAACAGATTGAAAAAGATCAAAAATGAAAGGATCATACTGGGGATTGACCCCGGAACAAGCATAACCGGTTACGGAATAATAAGGATTACGGGCCGGGATCCCGAGCTTGTTACCATTGGTTCGATCGATCTGTCGAAGTTTGACGATCACTTTCTGAAAATCAAGCATATTTTCGAGCGCACCATTGGCATTATCGAGGAATATCACCCCGACGAGCTGGCAATAGAAGCCCCCTTTTACGGAAAGAATGTCCAGTCGATGCTGAAGCTTGGCAGGGCTCAGGGTGCAGCGATTGCAGCCGCTCTGAGCCGCTCTGTTCCCGTATCTGAATATGCTCCCAGGAAAATCAAGATGTCGATAACCGGAAGAGGCTCCGCATCAAAGGAACAGGTTGCATCCATGCTGATGAAGATTCTTAAGTTCGATAAAATCGAAGTAAGGCTTGATGCCACCGACGGACTGGCTGCAGCGCTATGTCATTTCTACCAGACCAACAATCCCGTTCAGGACAAGAGCTTCAACAGCTGGAAAGACTTCATCGGCAAGAATCCGCTCAGGGTTAAAAAGCAATAGGCCGTCAGATCACTGAAAAAGCAAGCGCAGCGACGCTGACCTTTGTGTTCCCTTCTTTTAGTAAAGCATCGGCACAAGCCTCAATGGTCGATCCTGTAGTTATTACATCATCCACTATAAGGACATGCTTCCCCTCGAGCTTCTGCCGGCAGGTAACCCGGAATATATCATTCACATTAGTCCATCTGTCGTATCTCGACTTCCTCGTCTGGGTGCCGGTAACCGTCGTTCTTTCCAGGATCCCGGTGTCGACCGGAATTCCCGCAGCTTCCGATATCCCCAATGAAATGAGGTCGCTCTGGTTATAACCTCTTTGCCGCTTTTTGGACGGGTGAAGAGGAACGGGTATAATCAGATCAATTCCATTGAGAAAGTCTGAGTTTTTAAGTGAATTTCCATAGATCCTCCCGAGCTCGGTTCCTATTCCGGCAGCACCCTTGTACTTCAGATGGTGTATCATCCTCCTGATCCTGCTGTCGCGGGTGTAATAAGAGAATGCTGCAGCCCTTTCTATCAGGCATCTTCCCCAGAAGAGCTTCTCAACAGGATTGTCAGGGCTCAGATGGAAGTTAGTTCTGGGTATAAGCACATAACACTCGGTGCAAATAACCTTTTCGTTCCGCAGGAGCTGATTGCCACAACCATGGCAAAGCCTGGGAAGAAGAAGACTTATGACGTCATCCCACAGATCGTACAGGTAATTCATGCAGCGGGCAGAATTGTACCTGTAAAATTATGAAATTAAATGAAATGTAAGGAAGAAAGCAGTGCGAGGATGATCAGAGGATCACTTTCTCACTAATCCTTAAGGCAATTTTCTCAAGCTCCTCAGGTGTCATCTTCAGTTTGGGATTTCTGAAATTCAGATCCAATATGGTGTTTATGGGGACCAGGTGGATATGGGCATGCGGCACTTCAAGTCCTACTACAGCCACACCAATCCTGGCGCAGGGAATTGCCTTTTCTATACCAAGGGCAACCTTTTTTGCAAAAAGCATAAATTCTGAATAATCATCATCTCCGAGGTCGAAGATGTAGTCTGTTTCCTTTTTCGGCACCACCAGTGTATGACCGGCCATCAGCGGGTTTATATCGAGAAAGGCGAAGTATTTATCACTCTCTGCCACTTTGTAGCACGGTATTTCACCCCTGATGATTTTAGTGAAAATAGTTGCCATAAAACCAGTATTTTGTTAAGATATGAAGAGTATTTCGAAGGTCATCAACCCCGAAGGTACTTGAATGCTGACAGTTTCACCGACCTTTTTACCGATCAGTCCCATTGCAATGGGAGAATTAACTGCAATTTTACCCAGTTTCAGATTTGCCTCGCTTTCGGGCACTATCTGATACTCCATCACAAAATTATTGGATTTGTTCTTTATCTTCACCTTGTTGAGAATTCTAACCGTTGAGGTATCGATTTTGGATTCATCGATAACTCTCGATCGGGAAAGAATATCCTCAAGCCTTGAGATTTTCATTTCAAGCATACCCTGAGCCTCCTTAGCGGCAGCATACTCAGCATTCTCTGAAAGATCGCCCTTGTCCCTGGCTTCCGCGATCATTCTGGAGATTTTCGGTCTCTCAACAAGCCTGAGCTCATCAATCTCCTCCCTGAGTTTCTGAAGACCATCTTCCGTTATGTATACATTATCTGCCATTATATTTCTCTTGCAGTTAAAAAACAAGAAGAATCCCGGGATTCCCGGAACTCTTCAGTAACAAATATAGTAACCCTTCAGTGAATTACCAAAAAAAAGAGGCGTAAAACACTCATAAAAAAAGTATTCGGTTCCCGATAGTTATCGGGACGGTATTCGGTATTCTCACCGCGTACCGCGTACCGCATACCGCGTACCGCAACAACCAGCAACAAGCAACAAGTAACCAGCAACCAGCAACCAGCAACCCGATTTAATCTCCTACCTGAATTTTCGTCCGGCTTTTTTACCGTCAACAGTTCTTTTTTTCTTTTTCTCCTTGTATTTCAGGTCTGACTCCTTGCGGTTGGCAGTCATACGCTCGCGGACTTCGGGCGACTGTATCTCAAATGCCCGCCTTCTTTCATTCTTCACATATTCGGCATACTCCTTCTTCAGTTTCTCCTGGTTGGCTGCCTGCTTTTTCTTTGCCCTCACCACGCTTGGAGATTCCCTGTATTTTACTCTTTTTGTATTAAGGCTCCTGCCAAATAGTTCCCTTTCAGGATTACGGCCACCCCTCTGAGCCTCGCATACCGCATTGGTGCAAAACAGAATCAGGAAAAGAGACAATAGTTTTCTGAATGACAAAAAATTCATTTCCGGCTTATTATTTGTAATTACCTTTCAAATTTGCTCATTTAACAACTCTAATGCTAATTTTGTGCCGTTATCTGATAACGCTGAATTCAATTATGGAATATCTGAAGAAGACACTTTTTTTCAACCTCCTTTTAACAATTCTGGCTGTTGCTTCATGCAGCAGGGAGAATGATGACGTGATACCGGATGTTTACGTCGATTTCACAATTGACCTTATGGATCCGGAGTTTTCGAGCCTCCTTGTGATCGGGGTTTCGGATACGGTCGACGCCTCAACGAACAACTGGGGAAGCAGGGCAGCCGGTTACGACTATAACGGAATAATCATTTACAGCGGTCCTGATGATTATTATGCCTATGACAGGACCTGTCCCCACGATCTTTCAGTCAGCGGCCTCAGCGTTCAGGTAAAGACCGACATGGCTTCAATTGCTGAATGTCCGGAATGCGGAACAAGGTATGCCCTTTCAGCATATGGCACTCCTGTTTCGGGTCCCGGCAAATATCCATTGAAGAATTATGCCACCAGCTTTGATCAGAACCGGTATATAGAAGTCTGGAACGGTCGGAAGAAGTGAAACGACACTCTCACTGCCGGTGGGATCAATACCTGTAATGGTCGGGTTTATAAGGTCCTTTCGGATCAACACCGATATATTCAGCCTGTTCCCCTGACAACTTTGTCAATTTAACTCCAAGCTGATCGAGATGGAGCCTTGCCACCTCCTCATCGAGATGCTTGGGAAGCCTGTAAACACCAATTTCATAGGGTTTTGTCCAGAGCTCAATTTGTGCCAGCGTCTGGTTGCTGAATGAGTTGCTCATGACGAATGATGGATGTCCGGTTGCACATCCAAGGTTCACCAGCCTGCCTTCGGCAAGAAGGAAGATCGAGTGGCCGTCGGGGAACACATACTTGTCAACCTGAGGTTTGATGTTAACCTTTCTGATTGAAGTCATGTCGTTCATCCTGTCAACCTGGATCTCATTGTCAAAATGGCCTATATTGCAAACGATAGCCTGATCCTTCATCTTCATCATATGTTCGAGGGTAAGCACGTCCCTGTTGCCGGTTGCCGTTACGAAAATATTGGCTTCGCCAAGGGAATCCTCAACTGTCTTGACTTCGAACCCCTCCATGGATGCCTGAAGGGCGCATATCGGGTCGATCTCGGTTATTATTACCCTGGCTCCGTAAGCCCTCATCGATTTGGCAGACCCCTTCCCCACGTCACCGTAACCGCACACCACAACAACCTTACCTGCTATCATAACATCAAGCGCCCGCTTGAGGCCGTCGGCCAGCGATTCGCGGCACCCGTAAAGATTATCGAATTTTGATTTTGTTACTGAATCATTAACATTGATCGCTGGTGCCAGCAACTCACCTTTATCCATCATCTGATAGAGCCGGTGGACTCCGGTGGTGGTTTCCTCTGAAATACCCTTCAGCTCAGTAACAACCCTGTGCCATTTCCCCGGTGCCTGCTTTTGAGTCTCCCTGAGGGTGTCGAAGAGTATGGTTTGCTCCCTGCTGGCGGCTTTTACGTCAAGAATTCCGGGATCATTCTCGGCTTTATATCCCAGGTGGACAAGAAGTGAAGCGTCGCCGCCGTCATCAACAATAAGGTTGGGCCCTTTTCCTCCGGGGAATGAAAGTGCCTCTGCTGTAAAGCGCCAGTATTCTTCGAGTGATTCACCCTTGAATGCAAAAACAGGGATCCCCCTTTCAGCTATTGCAGCTGCAGCATGATCCTGTGTCGAAAATATGTTACAGCTGGCCCATCTTATATCGGCTCCAAGCTCTGCAAGAGTTTCAATCAGCACAGCTGTCTGTATGGTCATATGAAGTGAACCGGTTATCCTTGCTCCCTTCAGAGGCTTCATGGATGAATATTTCTTCCTTATAGCCAGGAGGCCCGGCATTTCCTTTTCAGCAATCTCGATTTCCTTTCTTCCGAAAGCAGCCAGGGAAATATCCTTAACCCGGTAATTTTCAACAGAAACCATTTGATTCATTTAGTGTGATTTTTAAGATTCGCCGCAAAGTTAACAATAAAATCAATGGTGTTGTTCATGTCAGCAATCTCAATGCCTCAATCCTGTCGAGTTTCATCTGGTCAGAAAGCTGTCCGGCGCTGGCAAAATTTCTCTCTTCCCTCAGCCAGTATCTGAAAACCACTTTGATTTTCTGCCCGTAAAGATTCCCGTCGAAGCCGAAAATATTCACCTCAACCGATCTGCTCTCCGGGTCTTTGTTAACGGTCGGGTTGACACCAATGCTGAGCATACCATTGTATTTATCTTTCCCGATAACAGTCTCAACCGCGTAAACTCCATCGGCAGGCACAAGTTTGTTCTTCGGAGGCATTATGTTAGCCGTTGGGAACCCAAGCAGATGGCCCAGATTTCTCCCTGACACCACTTCACCCGAAAGCGAATAGGAATACCCCAGACAGGCGTTGGCCGTATCAAGCCTTCTGCTCAGAAGTGCATTCCGGATTGTGGTTGAACTGATAAAGCCTTCGGGGCCTTTAATGCCCTCAACCTGTTCCGTTTCAAGGCCGTGCTTCAGTGCATGAGTTCTTATACTCATAAAATCAGCAGCTCTCCCCTTTCCGAAGTGGTTATCATAACCGACCAGAAGATATCCCGCTCCGATTTTACGGATAAGTATTTCGCTGATGAACTGTCCCGCGTCCATTCCGGCCAGTTCATTTGTAAACGGCATAATTATAAGATGATCGATCCCTGACATCCCCAGGAGTTCCATTTTCTCTTCGGGTGTTGAGAGAAACGACAGGTTTCTCTTCTCACCGTGAAGCACAAGCCTGGGATGGGGTTCAAAGGTTATTACAACCGACTCCCTGCCCGCCCTTCGCGCTTTAAGCACCAGCTTATCGAGCAGAGCCCGGTGGCCCAGATGAACTCCGTCAAAAACCCCTACCGTTACAAAGGGATTATTCAGCGAAGGGTAGTCATTTCCAAAATAAATCGTCATGGTGTTTTCGCTATACCGCAGCAAAAATAAGAAAGCCTTTGAAATGGGGCAATTAAGTGATTTAGATTTTGTAATTTTATAGAGGCATCTATCCCTTAATAAACTGTCATGAATCCTGCAGAATTTTATTTGTCTGATACCTGGCTTGAGCCTTTCAGAGATATTATCGAAAGCCGGATAAAAAAGTGTCTGGCGAAGGAAGCGGAGCTTGCCGGTGACGGGAAGCTTATGGAATTTGCAATGGGACACTTCTATTACGGGCTTCATCGCGATAATGACGGGTGGGTGTTCAGGGAATATGCGCCTAACGCTGAAAAGATTTTCCTGACAGGTGTTTTCAACGGCTGGAAGGAGAGGTCAGCATATAAGATGAACAGGATCAACCAGGCTGGCGACTGGGAGATAAAACTTCCTCCCGAAGCGATGAACCACGGTGACCTGTATAAGCTTTCAATTCACTGGAGCGGAGGCAGGGGAGAGCGGATCCCGTCATATGCAACAAGGCTTGCACAGGACGAGACGACCAAGATTTTTTCCGCCCAGGTATGGTGTCCCGAAAAGGCTTATGAGTGGAAAGTCAGAGAATTCGTTCCAGAGCCTACTGCTCCGGTGATCTATGAAGCCCATATCGGTATGTCGACTCCCCATGAGAAGGTTGGAACCTACAGGGAATTCGCTGATAACGTGCTTCCGATAATTGCAAAATCGGGATACAACACAATACAGCTTATGGCGATACAGGAACATCCTTTTTATGGCTCCTTCGGCTATCATGTTTCCAGTTTTTTTGCCGCCTCATCCCGATTCGGCACTCCTGAGGATCTTAAGAATCTGATCGACAAGGCTCATGAATACGGGATCAGGGTTATAATGGACCTGGTCCACTCTCATTCTGTGAAGAATGTAATGGAAGGGCTTGGGCTGTTTGACGGATCGCCCGGGCTCTATTTTCACGACGGGATCAGGAGGAACCATGTTGCATGGGATTCGCTCTGCTTCGACTACGGGAACGACCATGTCCTGCATTTCCTTCTTTCCAACTGCAGGTACTGGCTCGAGGAATATAAATTCGACGGCTTCAGGTTCGACGGAGTCACAAGCATGATCTATTACAACCACGGACTGGAGAAAAACTTCACCCGGTATGAAGATTACTTCGATGGAGGCCAGGATCTGGATGCCCTCATCTACCTCTACCTTGCCAACCTTACCATCCACCAGTTCAGGAAGGAAGCTCTCACCATAGCTGAGGAAATGAGCGGTATGCCGGGTATAGCAGCCCCTGCTTCAAGGAAAGGTTTTGGTTTCGATTACAGGCTCTCAATGGGAGTTCCCGACTACTGGATTAAACTTGTAAAGGATACTCCTGACGAGGCCTGGGACATGGGGCAGCTCATCCACGAGCTCAGCCAGCACAGGCCCGAGGAAAAAATCGTATCATACTGTGAATCGCACGACCAGGCCCTCGTTGGCGATAAAACCCTTATATTCAGGATGATCGACGCGGAAATGTACACAGGGATGTCGAAGATGCATCACAGTCTGACCGTCGATCGCGCGATAGCGCTTCACAAAATGATCCGGCTTATCACTTTCTGCTCCTCAGGGGGAGGCTACCTGAATTTCATGGGTAATGAATTCGGACACCCCGAATGGATCGATTTCCCCCGCGAAGGCAACAACTGGAGCTACAAGTATGCCAGGCGCCAGTGGGATCTTGCCCTTAACGAAGACCTGAAGTATTCGTTCCTTTTGAAATTCGACAATGCAATGGTTAAACTGCATAAGGAACACCACATACTCGACGACATGTCAGTGAACAGGATCTACGAAAACAATTATGACAAGGTGATCGCCTTTACCAGGGGAGATTTCCTTATGGTTTTCAATTTTCATCCGAACAATTCCTTTACCGATTACGGCATACCAATAAAAGGAAAATTCCGGATAACTGTAGATACTGATGATCCCGAATTCGGCGGATTCGACAGGGTAAGAAGGACAGTCAGCTATACCTCTATAAGAAAAAACCAAAGGCAGACACTAGACCAGCCTTTCTTCCTGTATCTGTATCTGCCTTCGCGGACAGGTCTTGTCCTTAAGCGCGAACCGGTAAAGAGGGCAACCGATATCTAGTCAATCCACCTGAGCAGGTAGAAATCCTGTTTATGCGGAAGGTCTTTATGCCTGGGATATATCCTTATTCCGTAAAAGAAGGTACCCGCCTTTTCCGGCACCAGGTTTGCCCTGTAGAGGCATTTCCCGTTCTTGCTGCTAACCAGTTTGAACTCCTGGCTGTCGACAAATTCATATTCCCCATTCTTGTTTAAATGGGTGAAAACGAATTCGACACCAACGTTTTCCTTTGGGATCTTCTTGATATCCAGGGCAATTTCTGCCCGGTAATCATGTCCTGAATGATAAACATTTTCATGAGGCTGCTCGAAACTGTAATTCAGGACTTCGATATTGTCCCATTCCTGTCTCATGGTGTCCTTCCAGGAAGCCATTTCCCTGGCCTTTTCAAAGCCGTTGGCATTGAAATCTTTACTTCTCGTCCACAATTTCATATAATACCTTTCGATATAGTCGTCCAGCATCCTGCGCATGGTGAATTCCGGGGCTATCTTCACCATTGTATTCTTGATATGGCTTATCCATTCTACCGGAATGCCTTTCTCATCGGAGGAATAGTATGCAGGTATGATTTCATACTCCAGCATATTATAGATCGTTTCAGCATCAACGTCGTCCTGCAGATCCTGGTTAGTGAAAGATTTCTTTTTGGGAAGAGCCCATCCTGCATAGGCACGGTAACCCTCTACCCACCATCCGTCGAGGACGCTGAAGTGGATGGTACCATTCATTACCGCCTTTTCTCCGCTCGTTCCTGATGCTTCAAGCGGCCGTGTCGGAGTATTAAGCCAGATGTCAACTCCCCTGACCAGCTGTTTTGCCAGTTCAATGTCGTAGTTCTCAAGGAAGATCACCTTGCCGGTAAACTGAGGCATCTGTGAAATCTCAACGATTCTTTTAATGAGATCCTGCCCTCCGCCATCATGGGGATGAGCTTTTCCGGCATATATGAATTGAACCGGTCTGTCCGGATCATTGACGATCCTTGAAAGCCGGTCGAGATCCCTGAAGAGCAGTGAAGCCCTCTTGTATGTGGCAAATCTTCTGGCGAATCCGATCGTAAGGGCCTTGTCGTTAAGATGTGTGCTTATATTCAGCAGTGTGCGGGGGCTGACATGCTTGTCGAGCATATCCGTCTGCAGTCTCTTGCGGATATTAATGAACAGGTTCTTTTTCAGTTCGGTCTTTACCTCGTAAACCTTTTTATCGTCAATTGTATAAAGTTTTTCCCACAGGCTTCTGTCGGTCTGGTCAAAATTGGCGGTACCCAGAAGCTGTTTGTATACCTCCTGCCACTCAGGGGCAATCCAAGTAGGATAATGAACACCGTTTGTGACATATCCGATAAAAAGTTCCTCTTTCAGGTAACCGGGCCAGAGTTTATTAAAGAGCCCCTGGGTAACCTCACCGTGAAGCTTGCTCACTCCATTCAGTTCCTGCGACATGTGGGTAGCCAGGAAGCTCATGTTGAATTTTCTGTCGGCATCCCCCGGGCAGCGGCCGAGATCCATGAGCTGATCCCAGGATATGTTGAGCCTTGCATGATAATGGGAAATATATTTTCTCAGAAGATCTTCCTCGAAAGCGTCATGTCCGGCCGGAACCGGGGTGTGTGTAGTGAACAGGGTGGACGGTCTGATTACCTCGACCGCCTGATCGAAAGTAAGATGGTAATCCTCAATAAGTTTACGTATCCTTTCGAGGCTGATGAATGCAGAGTGTCCTTCATTGCTGTGATAGAGATCGGGTTTGATCCCTACTTCGTTAAGGGCTCTGATGCCTCCAATGCCGAGGATAAGTTCCTGCTTAAGCCTGTTCTCATGATCCCCTCCATAGAGGTAGTGTGTTATGGAGCGGTCTTCAGGCAGGTTATCCTCAAAATCGGTATCAAGAAGCAGAAGCGAAACTTTTCCTATTTTTGCTTCCCAGATGCGGATATTCACAGTTCTTCCCGGCCAGACGATGCTTACCATGCGCTGTTTACCCTCAGCATCCTTTACCGGATTGATAGGAAGCCGCGAAAATTCCTCAGCTTCATAGATAGTGAGCTGTTCTCCCTTAATTCCGAGCTTTTGCTTGAAATAACCGAATCTGTAGAGAAGCCCTATACCTGTTATGTTGACATTGGAATCGCTTGCTTCCTTCAGGTAATCGCCAGCAAGAATACCAAGGCCTCCCGAGTAGATTTTAAGGCAGGGATGAATTCCAAACTCCATACTGAAGTAAGCCACCGATGGTTTCTCATTATCCTGCGGTCTGCTGATATAGTCCCTGAAAGTCTTCATCACTCCATCCAGATCAGCGACAAAATCCTCGTCATCCTCAAGAACCAGGAGTCGTTTATAGTCAATCTTTTCAAGAAGTAGTTTCGGGTTATGCTGCACCTTTTCCCACAGGGAAGGATCCATTCTCCTGAAGAGTGATTCAGCCCCGGTGTTCCACGACCACCAAAGATTGTTCGCGAGTTCCTTGAGCGATGAAAGTTTGTCGGGAACGTCGCTCTGTACATATATATCCTTCCAGACCGGTATCTGATGAGGTTTCCTTATTTCCCTTCCGGGGGCCTCAACAAACTGTGTGAACTCCCTTGGTTCATCCCTCCTCATACTGCTCTGTTCCAGAGCTATTTCATAAGCCTCGAAATAGTGTTTCACCAGGTTGTCCCACATTGCTATCCTTGAGATATCATGGGCTTTGAACCTTGCTTCCCTGATTTCTCCTTCCGAAAGCCCTATATATTTCCTGATAAAATCCCTGATCTCGCCGACCACGCTCTTTTCATTATCATCAGTCCTCTCGATAACAGCAATTCCGTTACCGTGGTCCCTGAAGTATTCCTTTACCCAGAGGCCGAACCCCGACAGCGAGGTTGTGACGGTGGGAATGGAGAACATAAGGCTTTCGAGCGGGGTATATCCCCAGGGTTCATAGTATGACGGGAAAACCGACAGGTCGAACCCGATAATAATGTCGTAGTAAGAGAGGTTGAAGATGCCGTCATTCCCGTTGAGGTACGATGGCACGAAAATTATTTTAACCTTTTCCTTCTGTTCATTGGACAGTCCGTTTTTAGCAATGCTGGCAAGCACCGGATCGCTTGCGGGATAATGCAGACAATGCGTCAGGTAGCGGTCAATGCCGTTAACCGGGCCGTTATTATAGAGAATGTCGATCAGGTCCTGGCGGGGCCCCTTGTGATAGGCCGGCATCAGGATGAATGCCACGCATTCCCGTGCAAGGTTCTCCTCCTTGTTCAGTTCCCCGAGTGAGTCTATTAAAATATCGACGCCTTTGTTACGGAATTCATATCTTCCGCTGTTTACAATGAACATGCAGTCATCATTCAGATTATAGCCCAGAACGGCCTCAGCGACACTTCTCAGCTTATCCCTGGCGGCCTGTCGCTTCTGCCCGAATTCTTCGGCCGGAGGGACAAATGAATCCTCAAAGCCGTTGGGGGTCACCAGGTCGACATTTTTACCCAGGAAATATGCACATTCACTGGCAGTGATTTCGCTCACGGTTGTGAAGACATCCGCCTCGGCGGCTGATATCTTTTCAAGCGACTGTTTTGCCACCACGTTGAATTCCCTGGATATCTGAACGGGGTTGTAATCTTTAAGCTTCCCGTACAGGGGCCTGTTGTTTCCTGCTATCGATCGTCCCAGTACAGTTGCATGGGTTGTGAATGCCGTGGCTATCCATGGAGCGTATTTTTCGATATACAGTATCCCGGTACCGGTCATCCATTCGTGAAACTGAGCTATGATATTATGACGCTCGTGATAGTATGATGTAAAGCTTTCAATTACTTTTCCGGCGGCATATCCGAACAGCGCCGGTTCCACATAATCCCACTGACCGGTGATGCTGTCGAGTTTATATGTTTCCCAGAACTTTGCAAATATTTCATTCTGTTGTCCGAAGTAAGGGGTAAAATCAAGCAGCAGGACTATAGGTTTTCCGGCTATGTTCCAGCGTCCGACTTTTACTCTGAGTCCCTCATTGGCAGCCACTGCCCTCCATTCAGGGAACAATGAATCGTCGGGTATGAATTCCGGATTTTTGACTTCTTCTCTCCATACATCGGGGCCAATGGTAATATAATTGTCGCCAAGCTCATTTATTATGTTAAGCGCTTTTGTTGAAATTACCGTATGAATACCTCCGACCTTGTTGCAAACTTCCCAACTGGTCTCAAAAATTAGTTCAACATTCATTATAAAATAAATTGGTTCTGATTTTAAATCAATACTGGTTTACATTATAACTCCGAATTACCTGGAAGATTTTCTTTTACCTGAAGTTTTCCTGGATGTTGTTTTCTTTCCGGTGAGCGATTTTGCTCTTTCTCCCGAGAAAAGTGCGGTAGCCGGAGCTGTTTTCTTTTTGGTTCCGGACTTTTTCCTCAGTTCATCGATCTGCGCCGCCTGCTGATCGATAATGGATTCCTTTTCCTTAATAAGATCATTAAGTTTTGAAATCTCGTTATGGGTATCCCTGTCAGGGACAAAACGGTTAACCCTGATCTCGAAATCGCTCAGGACGTTCATATAATTCATGAAAGCGTCGTAGGGCGTGTCATATGGGTTGAAGTAAGCGTGCACGGCGCCGTCGGAGAAAAATTTTGTGGCCATATAGTAGAAATGGTCGCTTGCCTGCAGGTATTCCCAGTCTTTTTTGATCTGGCTGTCCTCGCAGCGGTTGACTTTATCCGTCAGGTTGTATAGTTTTTCCAGAGCTGCCACCTGCAGCTCATTACCGTGCCATGCTGTGATGTCACGCTCCTCGTCGGCCCATGAGATAGGCGAAGGAATGCTTATTGCTGAAACCGGTTGGAGGTTCTCCGCAACTTCCGTAGGAGTCATAAACTTATAGGGAGTTTTCTTCAGGATCGCAGAAGGAAGGTGTTCGAGGAAGTCAAATATTCCGGTATCCTTATGATTATGTTCCCCGAATGTTTCATAATCAAGGAAAACATTCACAAGTTCGCTTTTGGAAGCGATTTTGGAAAGCCACGCGGCATATTTGTCGGTTGTCAGCGGCCATTCAGCCCATCCCCTGTTTGAGAACCTGAAGGCGATATCATCACTGAGGACGAAATTCCTCAGCAGGACCTTCAGCCTTGGATTGATTGAATTGCAATACAGGAAGTTCGGACTTTTCCATCCCAGAACGTGCTTGGCGCCCTCGGTAAGCATCGACTTGAATCCCATGTCGGCAACCCACGATCCTATCTGATCGGAATAGATAAGCTCCGTATTCCTGAAGGATGTGGTCTCATAGCCAAGGAATTCCCTGACCATCTCCCTGTGGGCATTTACCTGGCGCTCAAATTCGCTTCGGGTCTTTATCGACACCAGCGAGTGCGATTCGGTCTCTGCGAGGAATTCCACCATTCCCGTTTCAGCCAGTTTCCTGAACGAATCAAGGACTTCCGGGGCATACAGCTGGAACTGCTTAATCACAAGACCGGTGAGCGAGAAAGTCACCTTGAATTTACCCTTGTTCTTCAGAATCTGGTCGAGGATGATCTCGTTGGCAGGCAGATAGCAGTTGTCCGCCACCTTTCTCATGATCGATTCATTTGTGAAATCGTCATAATAGTAATGATCATGCCCCAGGTCAAAGAACCTGTATCTTTTTAGCCTGAAAGGCTGATGAACCTGAAAATAAAAGCATATAGCTTTTTTGCCTGTTAAACTCATATCTAGTTCTTGTTTTGCCAAATCACTCTGTAATAAATATCCCTGACATGCCTTGCCGAATTATCCCATTTAAGCCTCACCACCTCTTCCTTCCCGTTCTTTATGAACATCTTGGAAAGAGCAGGATAATTCAGGATTCCATAGATTGCATCAGCCATCGCATCAATGTCCCAGAAATCTGTTTTAACCGCGTGGGTAAGAATCTCCGACACCCCCGATTGTTTACTGATTATTACCGGTACGTTCGACTGCATGGCTTCGAGTGGAGAGATTCCGAAGGGTTCGGAGACTGAAGGCATAATGTAAACATCACTCATTTTAAGCATGGTGAACACATCCTTCCCTTTCAGGAACCCGGTAAAGTGGAAACGGTCGGTAATATTCAGGGAGGCAGCTCTTCGCATCATCCTTTCCATCATATCTCCCGATCCGGCCATTACAAATCTTACGTCGGGCATAACCTTAAGCACTTTGTATGCAGCCTCAATAAAATATTCCGGACCTTTCTGGAGGGTGATCCTCCCGAGGAAAGTGACCACCTTGTCGTCAAATCCCTTTTTCAAAGTTGCATCCTGCGCCATTTTGACCGGTTCCACTGCATTGTACACAGTCTCTACTTTTTCAGGATCAATATTATATTTATTGATTACAATGTCCCTTGTAAGGTTGCTTACTGTAATTATTTTGGATGCTGCATCCATTCCAAGCTTTTCAATCCGGTAGACATCGGGGTTGACATTTCCCCCGCTGCGGTCAAAATCGGTTGCGTGGACATGGATTACCAGGGGTTTGCCCGAGACCTCCATAGCTGCTATTCCTGCAGGATATGCAAGCCAGTCGTGGGCATGTATAATGTCGAATTCGTTTTCTTCGGCTATTACAGATGCGACAACTGAGTACTTGTATATTTCATCCATCAGTTCACTGCCGTATTTTCCCGAAAAATCGATTGTGCCTTCCTTGTTGGTCTGCACAACGAGCTTGTATCCGGAGGACTCTGAACTTATTCTTTCCCAGAACTCTTCAGGATCGGTATACGGGACAATCCTGGAGGATATTTCAATCTGTTCAAGGGGGCGCCTGAATCCCTTATAGTGAACCTGTTTAAATGATACAGGCACCTTGTTGGCCCCTATAAGCCTTACCTTGGTCTGATCCTCGTCTCCCCAGGCCTTCGGGACAACAAAGATAACCTCAAGGTCCTCCAGTGTCGACATACCTTTTGTCAGGCCATAACTGGCTGTACCCAACCCGCCCGATATGTGTGGCGGAAACTCCCAACCGAACATTAATACGCGCATATCACACCTGTTTTATTATAAAGAATATTTATTCTCAAGCAGATCCATGATCCTCAGGATCTCCCCGACGCTCCATGCCTGCGAAATGGCACCGTTGGGAGCGTAAGGAGGATCACCGTCGTGGATCTCGGAGATCGTGCTGACACCATGTTCACTCATCACCTCCTCGAATCCCCAGATAAGCTTTTTAACCCTGGCCACACCCTGCAGGCCGTACACCTTCAGCCAACCCTCGCAGAACGGCCCGATCAGCCATGGCCATACAGTGCCGTTATGGTAGGCTTTGTCTCTCTCCTCCTGGTTCCCGAAGTAAGTTCCCTTGTAAAGAGGGTTGCCCGGCGACAGGGTACGCAGTCCCCTCGGCGTAAGCAGTTCCTTGTCGGCGATGTCGAGCACCCGTTTCATCTGATCCTTTGACAGCATCGAATATGGAAGAGACACGGCGATTAGCATGTTTGGTCTGACGAAGTAGTTCTTACCCTCCTTATCGTTTACATAGTCGGCCAAATAACCGTTTGCATTATCACAGAACAGTTCATGGAAAGAAAGGTTTATAAGTTCAGGAAGTTCCTCGTATTCCTTTACAAACTTCCTGTCCTTGTTCTGCCTCGCCAGATCGAGGGTGAAGCATACCGCGTTATACCATAGTGCATTTATTTCAACCGCGTATCCGCTCCTCTGCGTAACAGGCACACCATATACCACGGCATCCATCCAGGTAAGCGATTTTCCCGGGGCATCTGCATAAATCAGCCCGTTTTCCCTCATTCCTATATTGAAGCCGGTTCCCGACCTGTAAGCATTGAGCACCGATTTCATGGGTCCGCCGTAACGTTCCCATGCATCTGTTCCCCCGTTCTCCATATACTGCTGCACGGCCCAGAAGAACCACAGCGGGGCATCGACCGAATTGAAAGCAGGGTTGTCGGCATTACCCATATTGGGAAACAGTCCGTCTTTCATGCTCCCGACCTGGGTATCGAGTACCTCGCGGTAGAGCTGAAGCTTTTTTGCAGGCCTGGCGGTTGCCAGACCGGGAAGTGCGATGAATGTATCCCTTCCCCAGGATCCGAACCATGGATAACCTGCAATCACAAGTGTCTTGCCATGCCGCCTTTCGATAAACTGCTGGGCAGCGTTTCTCAGGCAGTTTGAGAAATTGCTTCTCGGAATCTTCCCGCTGACTGTCCTGGTGAACTTGGTTTTGAAACCCGATGGTTTCTCTTCCTTTGTGGAGGCCGAGAACACAATTACATCTCCCTTTCCGGCCTCTACCTCAAAGAAACCCGGGGTAAAAAGATCCTCAGAGTAGTCATAACCTCTTTTCTGCTCCTCGATATACTCAACTCCCAGATACCAGTCAGGTACGTGAACGAATTCGGCATTTGTCGAGAATTGCATGTGAAGGAAGGGGAATCCTTCGTACAGCTTCATTTTTATCCCGTTGGGAATGAATTCAACTTTGGTGTTTGCCGCAAGATTTGCATGGGTAAGCTCATGGATATTCCTGAACGCCAGGAATGGACGTATCTGAAGCTTCATGGGTTCCGATGCCTCAATGATCGTGAACCTTGCCATATACTGTTCCTCATAATGGGTAAGAAGTCTTTCGTGCCTGAGCTTCACACCCCCGACCCTGTAAATCCTCGACGGAATTCCTTCCATCTCGAGTTCCTCGATGTATTTGTGCCCTTTGGGACTGTAGTAGTCGCCTTTATATTTTCTGATCCCGGTGTTAAAACTCTTGTCGTTATTCACAACTGTCGCATCCATTGATGAAAGAAGAACATGCCTCTCCCCGCCGAATGCATCTATCGGACATACAAGAAGACCGTGGTACTTCCTCGTATTGCACCCGACTATGGTGGTGGACGAATAGGAACCTGCACGGTTGGTCCTGATGACTTCCCTCGAAAGCGAATACTCGAGGTTTACAATCTGACCTTTTTCGAACTTAATGTAACTCATAAAATAATCTTTTTAAGATATCACTAAAAAGTCTTTTAAGATACTTCATTTTATTGAAACATGCAAAGGCAACTGTATAAAATAAGCGTTCGGTTCGGCCTGAAAAAAAAAAGAATAACTTTGCATCTCAATAAAACAGACTAATTAACAAACAACTTCCTCTGCATGAACAGAAAACTGGCCTTCATCTTATCGACCGCCCTCATGCTTGCGGGCTGCCAAAAGAACAATGTCGAAATCTCCGGAATATTGGAACAACCATTGCCGGGGCAATATATTTTCCTGCAGGAGCTTAAACCTAATGAGCTTCTAAATGTTGATTCCGCCATAATTTCAGATGATGGTAGGTTCGAGTTCAAAAGGAAGGTCAAATTCCCGTCTTTTTATCTGCTCAAAATTAATCAAAATAACTTTCTGACAATGCTTGTTGAGCCCGGAGAGAAAATAAAAATGACTTCTCATTATGATTCGCTCAATTATCCGGTCGTTGTAACCGGGTCATCAGGCACGGAACTGATAGCCGGCTTCAACAAAAAGCTGCTCAGGACAAGAAACAATATCAGGGGCCTGAATGATCTTTTCGAAATTAATTCGGACAGGGCTGACATGGCTGGCTTTATCGATTCGCTCGACAGGCTGGGCGACGGTTACCTGAATGAAATAAACAGTTATGCAAAGAAATTCATTGATGAGAATATTTCATCCCTTGCCACGATCCCGGTTCTGTACTCAATGCTGACACCGGAGCTTTATGTCCTCGATCCCCAGAAAGACCTCAACTGGTTCCTTAAGGTCGATTCTTCATTGTACGGCAAGTACCCTGAGTACGGTCCTGTGATTGATCTTCACAACCAGATAGAAGAAATGGTTGCATATTTCGAGACATCCAATGCTTCGAATGCCACAGGCGATGAAAAAACGGAAGCGCCTGAAATAGCTCTTCCAAGCCCTGAAGGTGACACGATAAAACTCTCCTCTGCAAGAGGCAGCTATGTCCTTCTTGATTTCTGGGCAGCATGGTGCCCTCCATGCAGGGCAGAAAATCCCAACCTCGTCAAAGCCTGGGATCTTTATCATGGAAAAGGATTCCAGATATTCCAGGTTTCACTTGACAAGACACGCGATGCCTGGATAAAGGGAATCGAGGATGACGGACTTGGCAGGTGGATCCATGTGAGCGACCTTGGATACTGGAATTCATCCGTGGTCCCGCTTTACAAAATCGAATCCATTCCGGCCAGCTATCTCCTTGACAAAGATGGCCGTATAATTGCCACGAACCTGAGGGGAGATGCTTTGCAGAGAAAACTTGCCGAACTGTTCAAATAACTTTAAACTGCTCCACCCTTCCGGAAATTCTGTTTTATGATGAAAAAGATATTGGTAATAATTATCCCGGCACTTATCCTTGCCGGATGCAGCAGAAAGGATTCCTTCACTGTCTCCGGACATATCAGCGACCCTCAGAAAAAAAGCGTAGTGCTCAACAGGTTTGAAGTCGACAGGCTGATTTTTGTCGATTCGGCCAGACTGAGCGGCAGCGGCAGTTTCAAATTCAGGGTTAAGACAGACGCAACCGATTTTTACCAGATCGGATACTCAAATACGGATTTCATCACACTCCTTACAGAACCCGGCGAGAAGATAAGTCTCACCTTTAACGGGAAAAATACTTCGGGCGACTATGAGGTTTCGGGATCGAAAGGATCGGAAGATGTGAGGATGCTCGACCTCAGGCTCGCTGAAGGAAAAAGAAAGCTCGACTCCCTCAGGACCAAATACGACAATCTGCCGGCGAATGAGGACTCTGATCCCGAGAGAAGCCGGCTGGAAGAAGAATTCACTGCAATATTGAAGGATCTCCGGAAGAAGAACATTGAATACATTGTCACTTATCCTTCATCAATGGCTTCCCTGAAAGCCGTTTACCAGAGGATTGACGAAAACACTTATGTCCTTTACGATCCCCGCGACCTCCAGTACCTGAAAATAGTCTCCGACTCTCTCGGCCGTCATTATCCTGAATCGAAGAACGTAAAGGCTCTTGCCGAGGATTTGAAAAAAGAAATGAACCAACTGGTTGCCAGGCAGATCCAGAGTATTGCCAGCGCTTCGCCCGAGATCAAACTCGACCCCAGTCTCCTTGATGTCAACGGAAAGAGAATAGCGTTGTCGTCGCTCAGGGGAAAAGTAGTGCTGCTCACCTTCTGGTCAGTCAATTCAAGGGAGTCGCTCGCGGAAAACATCCAGCTGAAAGAGTTCTACAAGACATATAAGAACAAGGGATTCGAGATTTATCAGATCAATATTGACGAGGACGAAGAAAAATGGAAACAGGGGGTCCGTTTCGATGAACTGCCCTGGATAAGCACAAGGGAAGACGATCCGAATGTCCTGGAAAACGTCCGGTTGTTCAATGTGCAGACCGTACCGGCCAATTATCTTTTCGATCGTGACGGATCGATTATTGGAACAAATCTCCACGGAAGATCCCTGCAGATAAAGCTTAACCAGTTGTTTAACAATCCGGCCGGTAATTGAAACAAACGGGAAAAATATTCTTTGCATCCGACTTTCATCTCGGGCTGAAGGCGGGAAAAGATCCTGCCGGGAGAGAGAAGCTGGTTGTCAGGTGGCTAACAACAGTTGCGCCGGAAGCAAGGGAGATTTACCTGGTTGGCGACGTATTTGATTTCTGGTGGGAATACAAGCTGGTCGTCCCCCGAGGATTCACAAGGTTCCTGGGAACAGTGTCCTCGATAACCGATTCGGGCATACCGGTCCATTTTTTCACAGGCAACCACGACATGTGGGTCAGGGACTACCTGTCAACCGAATGCGGGATGCAGGTTCACACTTCGCCCTATACCTGCCGCATTGACGGTAAACAATTCCATATTGCCCATGGAGAAGGACTTGGAAGCAAAAGCACAGGATACCGGATTCTTCTCTGGATCTTCAGGAACAAACCACTTCGTGTTCTTTATTCAATGCTGCACCCAAGGATTGGAATCGCCATTGGCCTCAACTGGTCGCTGCATTCACGGTTCGCAAAGGGAATAACTCAGGAATTCATGGGCGAAGACAGGGAAGACCTTATCAGGTATTCACGATCGGTAATGAAAAAGGACAATATAGATTATTTTATCTTCGGACACCGTCATCTGCCCATGACCTTCAATAACGGCGACAATGGCAGGATAATCTTCCTTGGCGACTGGTTCAGCGATGGAAGCTATGCCGAATGGGACGGCAGTGACCTATATCTGAAGAGCTTCAGGTGATCCGTTTGTATCCTCCACCTGCACCGTGAGCATAAAATAAGCGTACTCCTCATTTACCTTTTCAAACTGGTATTCCAGCTTGCCCCGCGATTTTCTTGCCATTGAAATCAGTCCCATATTCCCGGTGCTGTCGGTTTCTATCGACTGGGCCGATAAAGATGCGTAAAACAAGGTCTTGAGTTCGTCCTGGCTGAAACTGTTTATGTCGTCTATTTTTTGCTTCAGCTCTCCGATCATCAGGCCCGGCATCAGATTTCCGGATGTAAGGACAAACCTGCCATCCTCGAGCCTTACCATTGCCAGAGGCAGCCCGTAGTTATCCTCAGCCTCTTTTCCCGGATTGTATTTTGAAACATTTTCAAGGATCTCCACCATTATATTAAGTACCTTCCTCCTGATCCGAGCATCCACATCCTCATCCGAAAGCCTGGCCTCGGTGATTGACAATACTTCATCACCAATCACGGAGGTTATATGACCCGACCAGGTCATGTGAACATTGTTCGCGGCCATGAGTCTCTCAAACTCCAGCACCGGACTGCCGTCGTACCTGCTCCGGGGGCTGCCGTTGGTTTTTCCCGGACCTGAAGAATCGACCGTCGTGCTCAGTACAAAATATGACAACCCGCCGCCTAACGGAATAAAGTCAAAGTCAAGCCTGTTTCCCGTTTTCAGGGCCATCTCCAGCAGACCGAGGCCCGCTCCTCCCTTATCGCTGAATCCCGATGTCTCCAGTATCTGCCCGTAAAGAGCCTTGATCTCCGGGACCTCAAGAAAATTCACCTTTTCAAGCTTTTCCCGGAGCTTTCCGGATTGTGCTTCCGTGATTACGTTCCCTGTGGTTACCGTGTAGCCGTCATCGGTTTTTGAATACGAAACAAGCGGCATAACGGCATGACCTTTATGATCACCATGCTTTACAATATTCTGAAGACTTTCGAGAACATACATAAAGAGTCTTTTTCGTCCTGAAAGGTCGAAAGAGTCCTCCTTCATTTCATTTTCAAGCAGGGTAAGAAGAGGAAGGGAATTCTTCTCAGTTATCTCCCCCCTGAAAACAAACATAAGGCGCTCCCGCCTGGTTATATCGCGAATAGTAGTTGTAATATCCATGCTAAAAAAATCGTAACTATATAACGGCAAAATAAACTAAATCGTTTATAGTATCTGAATATTTATCTTTCGTCATTGCCTGTAACACACGGATGATAATTTATTATTTGAATTTTTACGTATCTTTTACCCTTTTAATACTGACAGGTAAATCATTCGCATATTGCTGACTGTTTTTAACATACAACGATTCTGCCTGCACGATGGCGGGGGGGTCCGGACCAACATTTTCTTCAAGGGGTGCCCGCTGAGATGTTTGTGGTGCAACAATCCTGAAAGCATCGATCCCTTCCCTTCAATTTTGTTTGACAGCAGGCTTTGCCTTAAGTTCGGGGATTGCATCAGGAACAGCGGCGGCCTGATCAGGCCGGACGGAGACAGTCTCGTGATCGACAGGGAAAATATCACCTGCTTCGATGCGCTAAGGGATATTTGTCCGTCGAAAGCTATGACAGTTGCGGGTGAGAAAATGAGCATCAATAGCATAATAAGTGAAATAGAAAAGGATCTTCCGTTCTATGAAATGAGCGGAGGCGGAGTCACCCTCTCAGGCGGCGAACCTTTTGCCCAGAACGGTGAACTGATTGAATTGCTTGCAGAACTGAAAAAAAGGAATATCCATACAGCGGTTGAGACATCGCTTCATGTGCCATGGGAAAACATCGACAGATGCCTTGGACTTGTAGATGTCTTTCTTGCCGACCTGAAACACACCGATCCTGAAAAGTTTGCTTTTTTTACCGGGGGCAATGCAGGACTGGTAATTGAAAACTTCAGAAATCTTGATGCCGGCGGAGCGGAATTCGCGGTCAGGGTGCCGGTCATTCCTGATTTCAACTTCTCAGAACCCGAGCTCCGTTCCATTATAGATTTTGCTTCCGGTCTGAAAAATTCAGGTGAGATCCATTTCATTCCCTTCCATTCGCTTGCAAAGGAAAAATACCTGTTCCTCGGGAAAGACTATGTGTTTGGCAGTGCACGTAATGTTGAGAAATCCGAACTTGCTCCCTATGTACAATATGCAGAACTCAAAGGTCTGACAGCCAAAATTATGAATTGAAATGACAACAGTTGCAGAATCTCCCGTCATAACACTCAGGATTGCGGGACTGAAAGAAAAGATCCTTTCGTCCGGATCGACCATCTGCACCGAACGTGCCCGGATATATACTGAAGTTTACAGGGAACATGAAGATACTCCGGTGATCCTGAAACGGGCATATGCTCTTGAGAGAACCCTGAAGGAGATGACAATCTTCATCGACGATGGTGAACTTATCGTGGGAAACCAGTCATCGGCATTAAGGGCCGCTCCTATTTTCCCCGAATACGTCACTGCATGGATAATAAAGGAGCTGGATGAGTTTGACAAACGGCCGGGGGATGCCTTTTTTGTCGCGGAGGAACAGAAGAAGGAACTGCGGGAGCTCTGCCTCTACTGGGAAGGAAAAACACTTATCGAAAGGGGATATTCCCTGATGTCTCCCCTTAACAGGGAAATACATGATGCTGGAATCATCAGGGCTGAAGGAAACCTGACTTCGGGTGATGCCCATATTGCAGTGAATCTTGAGAAAATTCTCGCAATCGGACTGCAGGGTTACCTCTATGAGATTGAGATGGCTGAAACGAAGCTTCAGGAAGCAGACGGAGAGTATATCAGCAAGAGTAATTTTTACACGGCGCTGAAGACTGGCATACGATCGTTCCAGTCCTTCATTGAAAGATACGAACGGCTTGCATCGGACCTCTCCTTTCATGCACCCGGCCCTGAAAGGAAATCGGAACTTGTGAAAATAAGCGCTTGCTGCCGGAACATAAAGAACAATCCCCCGTCAGGTTTTTATGAAGCTCTTCAGCTTACCTGGTTTGTGCAGCTTGTCCTTCAGATAGAAAGCAACGGACATTCGGTTTCGCTTGGAAGGATGGACCAGTACCTTCTGAAGTTTTACCAGGAAGACAAGGCAGCAGGCACGATAACAACTGATTTTGCCCTTGAGCTTCTGGAGAACACCTGGCTGAAACTTTTATCGGTAAACAAGATAAGATCGTGGTCGCATACGAGGTTTTCCGCAGGCGGCCCTCTCTACCAGAATGTAACAATTGGCGGCCAGACAACCGACGGAAGGGATGCTGTGAATGAACTCAGCTTCCTGATCCTGGATTCGGTTGGCCGGATGAAGCTCACCCAGCCCAACCTGTCGGTGAGGTTCCATAAAAATATCAGCCCGGAATTCCTTGGCTGCTGCATTGATGTAATCGGCAAGGGCTTCGGAATGCCCGCCTTCAACAACGACGAAATTGTGATCCCCTCTCTTATCGGTCTCGGAGTTGCAAAGGAGGATGCATATAACTATTCGGCAATCGGCTGTATTGAAATCGCAGTCCCGGGCAAATGGGGATACAGGTGCACCGGCATGAGCTTCCTGAACTTCATGCGGGTTTTCCTGGCTGCAATGAACAACGGACACGACACCATGTCGGGAAAGACTTTCTTCCCCGGCACCGGGCAGTTTGAGGATTTCGCTGGCTTCGGAGAACTGATGTCGGCCTGGAAACAGCAGGTGAGTCTTTATACAAAGGCTTCCGTGGAAATCGACACTGCCGCCGACCTGGCCATTGAGGAACTTGTTCCCGATATCCTGTGCTCCGCTTTTGTCGACGACTGCATTTCCCGGGGAAAGACGATCAAGGAGGGAGGCTCGGTTTATGATTTCATATCAGGCCTTCAGGTAGGAATAGCAAATCTGGGCAATTCAATGGCTGCAATCAAAAAGCTTGTCTTTGAGGAAAACAGAATCAGCAGGGCGGAGCTGATGAAATATCTGCGGAACAATTTTGAAGGGCAGGAAGGCGAAAGGATCAGGCAGATACTGCTGAACTTCGCTCCAAAATACGGCAACGACGACGATTATGTCGACCAACTGCTTGTTGAAGCGTACATGTGCTATATCGATGAGCTTGAAAAATATCATACCACCCGCTTCGGAAGAGGTCCGGTCGGATGCGCCTATTACGCCGGGACGTCGAGCATTTCATCAAATGTGCCTTCAGGTTCGGTTGTCCCTGCCACACCCGACGGAAGAAAGGCATTCACACCTGTTGCCGAAGGATGTTCGCCTACTTCGGGCACCGATACCCTCGGACCCACTGCAGTATTCAAGTCAGTCTCAAAACTGCCCACAGGCCTGATTCTGGGAGGCGTTCTCCTCAACCAGAAACTGTCACCCTCCTCGCTGTCAAACGAGACACAAAAACAAAAGCTCATCTCGATACTGAGAACCTTCTTTGCCTCACTTAAGGGCTGGCATGTCCAGTACAATATTGTATCGAGGGAAACCCTGCTCGACGCAAAAAAGAATCCTGAGAACCACAGGGATCTGGTGGTGCGCGTGGCAGGTTACTCGGCTTTTTTCACCACGCTGTCGCCCGACACCCAGGATGACATAATTGCACGAACAGAACAGTCACTATAATACTATGGAAAAGATACTCTGCGGTGTCGATCTTGGAGGCACCAAGCTTTCTGCCGGACTTGTTCATCCCGACGGAAGTATCCTTGCAAAATCGGTTGTATACGATCATGTTGCAATGGATGAGGACGGGATTGTTAATTATATAACACTGATTATCAAGCAGCTGATCTCGGCCAATGGCCTTAATGAAACGGATCTGGAGGGCATTGGAGTGGGCTTCCCCGGTCATGTGCGCTACAGGGATGGTTACACAATAACCACTTCAAATCTGAAGGGCTTCAAGAACTATCCGCTGCGTGACCAGCTTGCCGGAAATTTCAGGGTTCCCGTCACGATCGACAATGATGCCAATGCGCAGGCATTCTGTGAGCTTAAATTCGGAGCAGGAAGAGGCTATGATGATCTGATATTCCTTACAGTCAGTTCGGGCATCGGCGCGGGAATAGTGCTGAACAGGAAGATCTATCGCGGAATGACCGGTACAGCAGGCGAGTTCGGGCATACAATTGTCGATCCGGACAGCGACTTCATCTGTACCTGCGGGAACAGGGGTTGTCTCATGGGCTGTGCCTGCGGACTGACCCTTCCCGCGAGGTTCAGAAAAAAGATTGAAGACGGCATGCAGACCAGTCTGCCTCTTCCGGTGGATTTTGACTACAGCGGGGTTGACGGGAAGCTGATTCTGCAGGGGCTCGAAGCGGGAGATCCTGTCAGTGTGGAGATTGTAAGGGATTGTGCCGATTACATCGGAATAGGGATATATAATATTTTCCAGGTGTTCAATCCTCCGCTGGTCATTCTTGGCGGCGGGCTGATGAATTTTGGCGACTTGTATTTCAGCAGGATACTTGAGAAGTTCCATGAGCTTGCGCGTGATATGATCTACGACCCAATAGCCATTGTAAGGTCAGAGGCGGGAGCAGATGCCGGTCTGATAGGGGCTGCAGCCCTTCTTCTCGAATAACTACTCATCCGGCCCATCCTTCGCGGTCGAGGTTTCTGTAATTGATCGCTTCCGAGATATGTTCGACGCTTATGTTTTCCGATTCCCCGAGATCGGCAATGGTCCTTGCCACCTTCAGAATCCTGTCGTAGGCCCTGGCAGAGAGTCCCCTCATATCCATGGCTGTTCGGAGCAGTTTTCCGCCGGCCTCATCAAGCTGACAGTATTTTCGCTGCATCGATGACGTCATCTGGGCGTTGGCGTAGATCCCCTTCACGGATGCAAAACGCCTTGCCTGTATCCCCCTTGCCATAACGACTCTCTCCCGTACCACATCTGATCGCTCCGTTTTAACAGAATCGGTAAGCTTGTCGTATTTCACCGGAACAACTTCTATGTGAATATCAATTCTGTCGAGCAAAGGTCCGGAGATCCGGTTCAGGTATTTCTGCCTCATCCCCGCGGTGCACATGCATTCTTTCTCAGGGTGGTTATGGTAGCCGCAGGGACAGGGATTCATTGAGGCGATCAGCATGAAACTTGCCGGATAATCGCAGGTTGATTTTGCCCTGGAGATGGTTATTATTCTGTCTTCGAGCGGTTGTCGCATCACCTCCAGTACGGTTCGCTTGAACTCAGGCAGTTCGTCGAGAAACAGCACCCCGTTATGTCCAAGGGAAATTTCCCCGGGCTGGGGGAAAGTCCCGCCTCCGACAAGAGCGACATCGGAAATCGTATGGTGGGGACTCCTGAAGGGCCGTTTGGTCATCAGCGCCATGTGGTCGTCGATTTTGCCGGCCACCGAATTAATCTTCGTGGTTTCAAGCGCCTCTTCCAGGGTGAGAGGCGGCATTATGGTGGGCAGCCTTTTTGCCAGCATGGTCTTTCCTGCCCCGGGCGGGCCTATCATCAATAGATTATGGTGCCCTGCGGCTGCCACTTCGAGGGCTCTTTTAACGTTTTCCTGACCTCGGACGTCAGAGAAATCGACATCATATTTGTTGGCTTCTCCCCTGAACAACCCCTCTATATCGACCTTCACCGGCTCAAACTGCCTTGAACCGTTGTAAAAATCAATCACGTCGCCAAGCTTTTCCATGCCGTAGACATCGAGTCCGGAGACGACTGCTGCCTCCCGGGCATTCTTCACAGGCACTATAACTCCTTTGAAACCCTCCTCCCTTGCCCTCAGCGCTATCGGAAGAACGCCTTTAACAGGCTGCAGGGTTCCGTCGAGCGACAGTTCTCCCATCATTACATACGATTCGATACCTCCCGGGGAGATATTCTCATCAGCCGCCAGTATTCCCACTGCCAGGGGAAGATCATACGATGACCCCTCCTTCCGGATATCGGCCGGCGCCATGTTAATGAGCACCTGCTTACCCGGCCACCTGAACCCCAGGGTGCGAATCGACGACTCGATCCGCTGCTGACTTTCCTTTACCGCCACATCGGGCAGGCCTACAAGGAAAAACCGTATCCCCCTCGATACATTTACTTCAATGGTTACCGTGACCGCATCAATGCCTGCCACGGCACTGCCGAATGTCCTTACCAGCATAATTTAATACTTGCACGATTAGCGAAACACGATACCAAATATAATAAAAAGAATGAACAAGGACACAAGCCGGACAACTAAAGTTGAACGATTATTAACTCAATACGGTCTGAATGGGCTTTTTTTTTGAAAAAGACACTTTTTGTAACATATGTTACATTTTTAATGAGCCGGATTCAGTTTTTTTGCGTAAATTATGTACCTGCAAAATGCAGAAAGATTGTAAGTTAAAAAGTCATTCATCAATTATTAACATAAAACAGTAGTATCATGAGTATGTTTTGCTTTCAATGTCAGGAGACGGCCAAAGGGACAGGCTGTACAATTGCAGGCGTATGCGGCAAGAAGGACAACGTTGCCAATATGCAGGACCTTCTTGTTTTCATGACAAAGGGAATATCATTTTTCACCACCGGGCTGAGGAAACTTGGCGTTGAAACCGACGAAGCCGATAAGTTCATTGTCGACAGTCTGTTCATGACGATCACCAATGCAAACTTCGATATCGAAAGGTTCGTGGCAAAGGTCAGGGAAGGCCTTAAGCTCAGGGATGAGCTGAAGGGGAAATATCTGAAAGCAGGGGGCAAGGTTCCTGCAGATGTTCATGAATCAGCAACCTGGACCGGTCACACTGTGGAAGAGTTCGAGGCCAAAAATGTTTCTATCGGTGTTCTGGCCACCCTTAATGAGGACGTAAGGTCACTCAGGGAGATGGTAATATATGGCCTTAAGGGAATGGCTGCCTATACCGAGCACGCCAATAACCTTGGTTTTGATGACAAATCCATCCACAAGTTCATCCAGGAAGCGCTTGTTGCAACTACCAACGACAGCCTGAATGCCGATCAGCTGGTAGCCCTGGTTATGGAAACAGGCAAATTCGGAGTCTCGGCCATGGCCCTGCTTGACAAAGCCAATACCACAACCTACGGCAATCCTGAGATCACAAAGGTTAACATCGGCGTCAGGAACAACCCGGGTATCCTGATCAGCGGACACGACCTCAGGGATATGGAAGATCTTCTGGTGCAGACCGAAGGCACCGGAGTCGATGTTTACACCCACAGCGAGATGCTCCCTGCAAATTACTATCCGGCATTTAAGAAATACAAGCATTTCGTTGGTAACTATGGCGGCTCATGGTGGCAGCAGAAAGAGGAATTCGAAACTTTCAACGGACCTATCCTTTTCACCACCAACTGCATAGTCCCCCCGAAAAAGGATGCTTCATACTTCGACAAGGTCTATACAACAGGATCATCCGGATTCACCGGATTCAAACATATAGCTGAAAGGCCTGCAGGCGGCCGCAAGGATTTCTCAGCGATAATTGAGCATGCAAAACTTTGCAAGCCCCCCGTTGAGATCGAAAAAGGCGAGATAATAGGTGGTTTTGCACATAACCAGGTTGTTGCCCTTGCCGACAAGGTTGTTGATGCAGTCAAATCAGGAGCCATCAGAAAATTCTTTGTCATGGCAGGATGCGACGGAAGATTCAAGGATCGCAGCTACTATACTGAATTCGCACAGGCACTTCCGAAAGACACTGTTATCATGACAGCAGGATGTGCGAAGTACCGCTACAACAAGCTCCAGCTGGGCGACATCGGAGGCATACCCAGAATTCTGGATGCAGGCCAGTGCAACGATTCCTATTCGCTTGCAGTGATAGCCCTGAAACTGAAAGAGGTATTCAATCTGAAAGACATCAACGAACTGCCCATTGCTTTCAATATTGCCTGGTACGAGCAGAAGGCAGTGATAGTGCTGCTTGCTCTCCTTTATCTTGGTGTCAAAAATATCCACCTCGGCCCGACGCTTCCCGGATTCCTTTCCCCGAATGTTGCTAAGGTGCTCGTTGAAAAATTCGGAATTGCCGGTATCGGTACTGTTGAAGATGACATCAAGCTGTTTTTAAGCTAACTATCATCCATGGAAATATTAGAAGGGCGTTGCATGCAACGCCCTTTCTGTTTTGGAAAAAACGAGCTACTTTTGATATTCTTCCGGAAACCGTGTTTTCATAAGTGACATTTAATATCCAGGGATCATGAAATTCAAAATCTCAATTCTTGCACTACTGGTTGTTCTTAATCCCGGCTGCCTTAGCGGAAAAAAGATAACAGTGGTTTCACCTGATGGTTCCAACAAACTCACCTTCACAGCCGGATTTGAGCAGGACGGAATCAGGTACCCTGCCTTCGCCCTTGAAAACGGGAACCGCCAGGTGATTGTGCCTTCACCGGTAAAGCTCAATGCGGAAGGTATCTTCTGGGGGAAATTCAGGATCATGGAAGTGAAAAAGGAATCGGTGAGGGATCAGTGGATGAATAATTTTGGAGAGAGGAAGGAGATTCCCGACAACTATAACCAGGCCAGAATACGGCTTGAAAATGATGACCTGGAAGTAACGTTGATCTGCAGGGCTTATGACGAAGGTGTTGCCTTTTCAATTGAATTCCCGCGGCAGGATGGCATCGATTCAATACAAATAAATGAGGAACGGATTTCATTCTGCTTCACCGACGACCACCCTGCCTGGTCTGCAAACAGGGCCCAGGCCCCTTACTCACGGGTGCCGCTCAGCAAAATCCAGAACGGCTGCGAAAGGCCGCTGGTGATTGAAATAGACTCCTCCCTCACTATTGCACTCGCTGAAGCAAAACTGGTTGACTATGCCAGAATGAAATTTGAGCCCGATACAACACGTTATAACAATGTTATAACACAACTTGAAGGCACTGTAAACAAGGCGCTTCCGTTTCAGACACCCTGGAGGGTGGTGATGACCGGCAGGAACGCGGGCGACCTGCTCGAAAAGAATTATCTCATTCTTAACCTGAACGATCCCTGCGCGATACCCGATGTTTCATGGATCAAACCGGGCAAGGTATTGCGTGAAGTGACCCTGACCACAGCCGGGGCAATTGCAGCCATCGATTTCACATCCTCACACAACATGCAGTATGTCGAATTCGATGCAGGATGGTACGGCCCTGAGAACAACGACAGTTCGGATGCCAGGGCCGTGAACCTCGATCCCGCAAGGTCGAAAGGTCCGCTCGATATGAAGGAGGTTCTGGACTATGCCCGTTCAAAAGACATCGGAATACTCCTGTATGTTAACCGGAGAGCTCTCGAACGTCAGATTGACGAGCTTCTGCCACTTTACCGGGACTGGGGAATCGCCGGGATCAAGTTCGGATTTGTAAGGGTGGGAACTCAGGATGCCACCGCATGGCTTCACGAATCGATAATGAAGGCTGCAGAATACAAGCTTGTAGCCGACGTTCATGACGAATACAGGCCGACAGGCTTTTCGCGCACTTATCCCAACTTTCTTACCATGGAGGGGATACGCGGCGATGAGGAGAGTCCTTCAAACAGTCATACCCTTATCACCATGTTTACCAGGATGCTTGCCGGCCAGGGCGACAATACCATCTGCTATTACAATGAGAGGGTTGAGAACAAAATGGGATCTCATGCCTCACAGCTTGCCAAGGCGGTTTGCATCTTCAGCCCGCTGCAGTTCCTTTACTGGTACGACAAAGCCGCCCCGGCGCTAAAAAAGGACGACGGCCAGTGGGGAGCCACCAACTACATCGGCAACGAACCGGAGCTTGAGTTATTCGACAATGTGCCTGCTGTATGGGATGAAACCCTGGTATTGCATGCAAAAATCGGGGAATATGGGGTGATAGCAAGAAAAAAGGGTGATGAATGGTTTATCGGAGGAATAAACGGAGCCAGTGCCGTAAAGCTCGATATCAATTTTTCTTTCCTCGATCCGGATAAGGTATATTCAGCGAAAATCTATTCCGATGATCCGTCAGTCGAAACCAGGACTCATGTCAGGATTGACAGTATGAGGGTCGGCAGGAGTACTATTTATACGGCGAATCTCAACCCGGATAACGGGATCGCAATACATATTAAACATAAAGACTAAGAGATTAACCACTGAGTTCACGGAGAGCACGGGCCATACACGGATTGTCTCAGGTAACAAAATCCGTGATCTTTTCCGTGTTATCCGTGAAATCCGTGGTAAAAACAAGTCACAAAAAATTCCTGTCGACGAATTCCTGGAATTTATCCTTGTATTGTTCGCTGACAGGGATGTAGGTTTTCCCGAAGACTATCCTGCTCCTTTCTATGGTCTCGATCCTTGCGAGGTTTACGATGAACGACCTGTGCACCCTCATGAACTTTGCCGGCGGAAGCTTGGCCTCGAGGAGTTTCATTGTGACCAGGGAGAGCACCGGCTTTGATTCGCCTGCCGTGTAAACCTTCACATAATCCTTCAGGCCTTCGATATAGAGTATGTCGTTGAAATTGATCCGTCGAATTTTGTAATCCGATTTCAGAAACAGGAACTCGCTGTTTGATTCCACCCTTTCCTGTTCGCCCTGTTCAATCCGGATAATCCTGGCAGCCTTGCCGACAGCCTTCAGGAATTCCTCATAGCTGAAAGGCTTCAGGAGATAATCCACGACATCGAGCTTGAAGCCTTCGAGGGCGTATTTTTCATAGGCTGTTGTAAAAACGACCCTTGGGCCTCCGGTAAGCGCCCTTGTGAATTCTATTCCTGTAAGATCGGGCATCTGGATATCAATAAAGATCAGATCCACTTTTTCGTTGATCACGAACTCCAGCGCTTTCTGGGGGTTGTCAAAACTGCCGGCAAGCTCAAGTCCCGGAGTCTTTTTGATATACCCGGTCACCAGCTGAAGCGCCAGAGGCTCATCATCCACGGCAATTGTTCTGATCATCAGGCTGTTTTTATTTCAAGAACTACATCAAAGCGGTTATCTGACCTGTTGATCCGGAGGTCATGGCTTCCGGGGAAGAGGAGGTTCAGTCTTTTCCTGACATTCTCAAGCCCTATGCCCCCGGCCTTGGTTTCTGCCCCTTTATCGCCGCCAGTATGAAGGGAGTTGGAGCATTTGAATGTTATCGAATCAGCCTCCGCTGTCATGTTGATATCTATGAATGACTGTTCGCGGTAGCTTATTCCGTGTTTGAACGAGTTTTCTATGAAAGGAATGAAAAGCAGGGGCTGCATGTTCCTGTCGGCGTATTCCTCCGGGAAAAAGACATTCAGCGTAACCCTTTCGCTCATCCTGAGTTTCATCAGGTCGATGTAGTTTTTCATGAAATCGATTTCCTGGCTCAGCTTTGTGTCTCCGTGCTCCGATTCATACAGCAGGTACCGCATAAGCTTCGATAACTTCAGAACAGCATTTTGCGAATCCTCAGCATTAATGGCAATAAGCGAATAGATATTATTAAGGGTGTTGAAGAAAAAATGAGGGCTGATCTGGTTTTTCAGGAATGCAAGTTCTGAATTCAGCTTTTCCTTTTCCATCTCTTCCTGCATCTTTTCAATTTTTGACTGGCGTTCAAGGACTTTGAGACCCAGCGAGAAAAAGACAATAAAGATGGCTGTTGAAGAATAACCAAGAACATGAGATCCGCGGAACGCTCCGCCGACCGGCGCTATGCCCACCGGGGGTTCCGGGTTTCTCATTCCCGCAGGAGGTCTGTCATACTGTCCGGGCTTTACCTCATCTGCTAAGTTTCTGAACAGAAGATTACTTGAAATATCAGAAACAAAGTAGAAAAAAACTATCAGGATAAAGGCAGACAGGTAATATCGGTATTTTTTCTTCTGAAAGAAGTATCTGGGTACAAGGAACAAATAGTTAATATAAAAAATAAGGCCGTTGATAGCCAGTATGGTATAATAGATAACAAGGAAGTCATTCCCCATCTGCATTCTCCTTGCGGAATAGAGTGGCAATCCGAGAAATAAGATCCAGGCCAGTATATGAAGGATGATATTTATTCTGCCTTTATCGGAGTTAAGTTTCATTGATTTTCCATTATAGATGAAACGAAGGTAATTAAAAAAATTTCGCTTCTGATCATTCATAGCGAAGAGCATCAATGGGATTCAGGTTTGCTGCCTTGAGTGCAGGATACCAGCCAAAAAACACTCCTATAACGAAGCAAACTGCAAATGCAAGCACTACCGATTGTGTTGTAACTACAACCGGACTGTTCATCAGTGTTCCTGCTACAGTTCCAATAAGATAGCCGAATACCACGCCGAGAGCTCCACCCAATATACTCATTATTATCGATTCCACAAGGAACTGTCTGAGGATGTCGCGGCTCCTTCCCCCTATCGACATTCTGAGCCCGATTTCCCTGGTACGTTCAGTGACCGAGACAAACATAATATTCATTATTCCTATACCGCCCACGAGCAGGGAGATCCCTGCTATTGCCCCAAGGAGGTAGGTCATGATGTCGGTAATTGACGAGACCGTCTCCAAAAGTTCCGATTGTGACATTATCCTGAAGTCATCTTCATCTGATTCTTTCAGCTTGTGCGTCCTCCTGAGTATCTCAGTCACCTCATCCGCTGCCGCGGTGCTCTTCTCCTCGCTTACGGCCGAAGCATATATCCCATTAATATAGTCGATAGCCGCAAGCCGTCTCTGGACTGTCGTCCAGGGTGCCAGGATAAGGTCATCCTGGTCCTGTCCCATTCCGCTTTCTCCCTTGTCCTCGAGGACTCCTATCACCTCAAAGGGAAGGTTTTTTATCCTTATTGTAACTCCGACCGGATCGGCGCCCTCGCCAAACAGGTTCTCAACGACAGTTGTACCCAGAATGCACACTTTCGACATCCCTCTCACCTCGCTGGAAGTAAATATTCTTCCGCTTCCTATTTCCAGTTTCCTGATGTCGAGGTACTCCCCGCTCACGCCATGTACCGTTGTCTGTGTGTTCTGGTTACCGTATATCACCTGTCCGCTGGCCGATACCTGGGGCGAGACCTCCGAGAGATACACTGCCTCATTCCGAAGTGTTTCCACATCGCTCATTTTAAGTGCCATGGAACTGGAGGCTCCAAGGCTGACACCGCCCCTCATCTGCATGTTTGGCATAATCATAATAAGGTTGGTCCCCATGGAAGACATCTGATCCTGGATATTCTTTTTGGAACCTTCGCCGATTGCAAGCATGGCGATTACCGATGCCACTCCTATGATTATCCCAAGCATGGTAAGGATTGCCCTGAGCTTGTTCCGGACCAGCGCCCGGATTGCTATTTTCAAAAGATTCCTGATATTCATCATTATATAATTTTGAATTTAAAGGTATGATGGAACCCACATGGTTGAAAATTATATAAATAAGTGTTTGTGTATTTGATACATGTGGNNTTATATACATACGTGTTTGTGTATTTGATACATGTGGGTTTCATTGCCTGCTTCATTTGTCAGTTTTCAAACTCCTCGATATTTTCCACCGGCAGTGTCAGAAGCACATCGGATGCAAAGAGCCGGTCCGTTACCATGTTTTCCCTCTGTATCCTGCCGTCCCTGAACACCACGTTCCTGGTTGCAAACCTTGCAATATCGGGTTCATGTGTCACAAAGACTATTGTTCTTCCCTTTTCGTTGAGCGCCTGGAAAAGTTCCATGATCTCCACCGATGTTCTGGTGTCGAGGTTTCCCGTTGGTTCATCGGCGAGTATCAGCACCGGGTCGTTTACAAGCGACCGGGCGATTGCAACTCTTTGCTGCTGACCTCCGGAGAGCTGGTTGGGCATATGACCCATCCTTTCCTTAAGTCCCACAGCCTCGAGCGCATTCACAGCCCTTTCCAGGCGTTCCTTCGATTTCATTTTCGGATTGTAGAACAGTGGCAGTTCCACATTCTCAAGAGCAGTGGTGCGTGGAAGAAGGTTGTAGGCCTGAAAGACGAAACCAAGTTTCCTGTTCCTCAGCCCGGCCAGTTCATCCCTGTTCATGGAATTAACATTTGTCCCGTCGAGGAAATAGTCTCCTCCCGTGGGCTGGTCGAGGCATCCGAGTATGTTGAGCATGGTCGATTTCCCCGATCCGCTCATTCCCATGATGGCGACGAATTCGCCCTCCCTTATCTGCAGGTCGACTCCCCTCAGCGCGTGCACCACGACATCGCCGACATGATAGTCTTTCCTGAGCTTTTTTATTTCAATTATGACATTGTCCATGACATTCTGATTTATGGTTTTGCCCCGGCCGCTATGGCTAGAACGGCATCGGGCCTCCCGGACCGCCGGCCCTGCTTGTGGTTGATTTCTTCAGCGGATCGGTCATCGCCACGACAACCTCATCTCCTTCATTCAAACCTGAAAGTACCTCGACATTCGAACCGTTCTGTATCCCCAGTTGTATGATCACCGGCTTCAAACTGTTGTCTGAGTTTTTCACCCACACTGTCCTGACTCCTTCGGGAAGCTCCGGTAATGATCCGGGCTGAGGCATGCTTTCCGGTATTGAGCCTCCGGTCATTCCTGCAGGCATTCCTTCAGCGGGACCGTTCTTCATGGCCTCCTTCATCATTTTCATCAGGTATTCCGAATCGGGAGTGAAACGTACGGCCTTGCCTGAAAGTACCAGAGTGTTGTGTTTCTCATCTATGAAGATAGTGGCGCTTGCCGTCATTCCCGGCATAAGCTTTTTATCGGGATTCGGTGCGCTGAATATCACCACGTAGGTCACCACGTTGTTTGTTGTGACAGGCTTCAGCCTTACCTGCGACACCGAACCTTCAAACTTCTCATCGGGATATGAGTCAACTGTAAACTGTACTCGCTGTCCTAATTTAACCTGTCCTATGTCAGCTTCATCGACGCTGGCCTGCACCTCCATCCGGGTAAGGTCGTTGGCGATTGTGAACATTTCGGGTGTATTGAAACTTGCAGCCACAGTCTGACCTTCCTCAATAGCCCTGTTCAGCACCACACCGTCGATCGGCGAATATATGGTGGCATAGGCAAGGTTTACCTTTGCCCGGTCGAATGCCGATTTTGCATTGTTAAGTGACGCCTTTGAGTTCTGGTAGTTATAAACAGCCTGGTCATAATCGGCCTGGGCAATAAGGTTCTTTTCATAAAGAGCCTTCATCCTGTTATAAGTAGCTTCCTGAAAATCGAGCTGTGCCCTTGCCTGGTCAACCGATGCCTGGCTTTGTTCGACCTGTGCCCTCAGGGGTGTCTCGTCAAGCCTGGCAAGAACCTGTCCCTGTTTTACATTGTCGTTGAAATCGACATATACATGTTCAATTATCCCCGACACCTGTGTACCAACCTCCACAGTGGTTATAGCCTCGAGCGTACCGGTCGAAGTGACTGTGTTTGTAATATCTCCCTTTGCTACCTTCACCGTTTCAAAAGTGAATTCGGCCGTCTTCTCTTTGAATGGCCTGAACACTGCCAGAACGATCAGAGCCGCCGCTATCAGGCCGACGATTATCAATGCCTTCTTTTTCATTGTTTTAAGTATTTTGAGATTTTTAGAATGTCAATGGAATGCCTGAATAGAAATCGAGAACCTTATAGCTGAATATCATATTATACTTTGACTGCAGCAGGTTGCTCTCGGCCAGGATTAGGTTCGTTTTGGATACAAGGTAATCGACCGAGTTGATTATTCCCTGCCTGAACTTCTCATCGGAGAGAACGGCCGACTCGCTTGTTGCCTGGTAGTTCTCAACGCTTGCCTCATAATCGGCCTGAGCGGAAACTACATCAAGGCAGGCCTGTTCAATGCTTTTCCTCAGTTCATTACGGGTGTTCAACTCACTCAGCCCTGCATCCTGGTAACCCAGCTGAGCGACGGCAACACCGGTCCTGACCTGCTTCCTCTGATATATCGGAATGGATAGAGAGAGACCGAGCGAAGGCGTAATCCCGTTGTTGATCTGATCGAAATAAGGATCGGTCATCATGCTCGAATAACTGGTGCCGGCTCCTGCGCTGGCCGACAGGACAGGAAAGTATGCGGCTCTGGCTATCTTTTCATCCAGGGCTGCTATTTCCTTGTTTATCTCAGCATTCTTTACCTGGGGCTTGATTCCCAGTGCAGTCATATATACTTCAGCCACATCAGGGTTCCGGTTCTGGTTAACCATCTCTTCCGGATCAGGAAAAGCAATCTCGAAATCATCGCTTACAGGAAGTTCCATAAGCTGTTCAAGGTTCACCCTTGCGATTGCAAGCTGGCTGAGTGCATTAACCAGATTGAGCTTTTCATTTGCAAGCTGCGACCTCACCTGGGCATAGTCGGCCTGTGAGATAAGCCTGATGGCCATCCTTTCCGCAGCCAGCTCAACCTGACCCGTGGTTGACTCAATCTGCCTTTCGGTGTTCCTCACCTGTTCACCGGCATAGAGCACCTGGAGATAGGCATTCATAATACTGAGGCTTATCGATTCCCTTATGGTCTCGAGCGAATACTGCCCTGCCTGAATATCAAGCTCAGCCTGTTTAATCTGGTTCGTCAGCCTCGATCCGTTGAAAACGGTTACCGATGAATTCATCGACACGTTTGAACCGTTCATTCCGTTGTACCCCGAGCCGCCGGACGCCTTGCTCCAGTTGTAATTCTGAGTCAGCGAAGCATTTACCGAAGGAAACCGCTGGGCTCTGGATTGATCGGCATAATAATGGTACCTCTCATTCGAGAGTTCCCCCTTTCTCACCTGGATATTCTTCTCCAGGGCATGGGTGATACATTCTTCCAGTGTCCAGACACTGTCCTGCTGGGCCTGAAGTGCGGATGTCAGGAGAAAGAATACGCCAAAAATCATTATTCCATTTTTCATGGTTGATATTCTTTTGGTGTAAAAGTAACCGGCGAATGCCGCCACGAAAAATTAAATGGAAGTAACGGGAATATTTCCCGACGGAAAGGGATACTTTCAGGACGAAATCAGATCAGATTCTGATTCAAAAGATATTATTTAAATATTTTAGGATATCTAAAATCATTTTCCCCCCGAAATTCAATTATAATTGTCTGCGCTATTGAAAGCCTATGAAGAACATACTGATAACCGGCGGTACCGGCCTGATCGGCAGACACCTCAGCAACAGGCTGCAGGAGAGCGGGTATGATGTTTCACTTTTAAGCCGTAGACCAATTAATGATGCAGGCTTCAGGGTTTACAAATGGGATCCGGATTCAGGAGTGATCGATCCGGAAGCGATTTCCGTGGCAGATTATATTATACATCTTGCCGGAGCAGGGCCTGGTGACAGCAGATGGACTATAAAGAGGAAAAAGGAAATTCTCGACAGCCGCATCAAATCAGCCAGACTTATCCTGGACAAACTGAAGGAAACCGGTAAAAGGCCGGAAGCTTTTATTTCAGCCTCAGCGACGGGTTACTATGGATCCGGAACCTCTGAACGGATATTGGCTGAAACAGATGATCCCGGAACTGATTTCACCGGTGAGGTTTGCCGGAGATGGGAAGAGGCAGCCGGAAACATTGAGAGTCTGGGCATCAGGACTGTCATTCTAAGAACAGGCATTGTATTGTCGAAGAGCAGTGGAGCCCTTCAGAGGATGGCGCTGCCGGCGAAATTCAAATATCCCGACCTAAGAAGCGCATTGGGAAGCCTTCTGTGAATTTGTTGTTCAAATCACTTCCCTGTTAAATAATTAACAGTATTTTATTACTTAAGAAACCCACATGATTGAAAACACAAACAATAATGAATATAATTCAATCATGTGCGGTTCCATCCGACCTTTAAAATAAATTATATACGGATGAAAAAAGGCAGAAACCTCATAGTCCTGCCTTTACAATAATGGAATCTTTGCCGTTCAGTTAATATTTGCATTGAATGTATCCCCCTGATCGAAGTCGCCGGTTGTGTAGCCTCTGCGGAACCAGTCCTTACGCTGGGCGGCAGTGCCATGGGTGAATGCATCCGGGACAACCCTTCCCTGGTATTTTTTCATCAGCACGTCATCACCTACAGAGGCGGCTGCATTCATAGCTTCCTCAATATCCCCTGCTTCAAGTGAGTTGAACATCTTCTGGTCATAATGCGCCCACATACCGGCCAGGAAGTCGGCCTGAAGCTCAAGCCGCACAAGGAGTCTGTTCGCGTTCACCTCGCTCATCCCTGATCTCTGATTGTTAACATCGCCGAGTATTCCAAGGAGGTTCTGGACATGATGCCCGACTTCATGTGCAAGCACATAGGCTATGGCAAAATCGCCGTTTACTCCAAGATTGGCCTTCAGGTCGTCAAAAAATGCAAGGTCGACATATACCTCCTCCTACTGCCATTTTGCCTCCCGAGCTCATCCCTCTGCGGTCTTCAACATTATCGCTTGTGCGTCTGCCTTCTGTTCTCATGTTCTTTTTATTATTCCTTATAAAATTAAAAAGAAAATTTAGATCCCTGTTCTTTTAGATGCGAAAAATCAAGGTTACCTTCGGATTCAGGGTCTGTCACCTGATCGACACTGTTGACATTACCGGCCAGTGGTCGGAAATATAAATCCCATGCTCTTTTTTTATGAAAGTCCTGTGATCCAGAACTTTCATCCCGTTTCGCACAAAGATATAGTCGATCCTGCCCGACGAGATGCTGTCGGAAAAGCCGTTGAACGTGTAAGCCGGTCCGACCGGTCTTTTTTCTGTAACGGCATAGGTGTCTGCAAGAAGCGGAACACTCTCGAACGGCCCGGTAAGCATTTCATATCCCTTGCTTGAGATTCGCATGTTCAGGTCGCCGGTTATCACGAAAGGGAAATCGGCGGTAATGCTGTCTACCTGGTTCAGCAGCAATCCCGAACTCATTATCCTGGCGGAGTCGGAGTCGTGGGCAAAATGCGTGTTAAAGAAATAAAAATGTTTTAAAGTTGTTTTTTCAGACAATTCCACCCAGGTCACGATCCGCGGCAGGTTTGCTCCCCATGCCTGTGATCCGGCCACTGACGGAGAATCGGAAAGCCAGAAAGTCTTCGACCTTATGAGGTCAAACCTGTCCTTCCTGAAGAAAACGGGATTCATCTCACCACGTTTTGCTCCGTCGCTCCTCCCAACTCCAACGGAGCTGTAGCCGGTTAGCGCTGAATCAATATATTCATACTGGTGATTCAGCACCTCCTGCATTCCTAACAGGTCGGGTTCCTCATCGTTCAGAAACCTGCAAAGGAACGAAGCCCTGTTGGGCCATGCATTGATACTGTCCCGGGGATTGTCGTACCTGATGTTGAAAGTCATTACTTTCAGGGTGTCAGCATCATGTTTCCTTTTGCATTCCGGAAGGAGAAGCAGAAGGATAATGGCGGCAGGGAAGTATAGTTTCTTCATATCAGAAATTAATGAGATGCCTGGCATCTGTTACAAAAATAATAAAACGGATCATTGATAATGTGAATTCCCCTGTGAGAATGCAATATTGCAAATATACTATATTTGCATCAGGCTGGAACGGCGGATGAAAATTCACCTTCTGAGCCTGTTTTCCATGCATATCAGTAATCACAGTTAGAAGATTAAGCTTTTCGATGCCCGACATTATCAAGCTGTTGCCCGATTCGGTCGCAAATCAGATTGCCGCAGGAGAAGTTATCCAGAGACCCGCGTCGGTGGTGAAGGAGTTGATGGAGAATTCGGTCGATTCAGGGGCCCGGAACATTGATGTCATAATAAAGGACTCAGGGAGGACTCTGATTCAGGTGATTGACAACGGTACCGGTATGTCGGAGACTGATGCGCGCCTGGCTTTTGAAAGACATGCCACATCGAAAATAACCACGGCTCACGACCTTTTCGCGATAACCACAAAAGGTTTCAGGGGCGAAGCGCTGGCCTCAATTGCGGCTGTTGCCATGGTTGAACTTCGCACAAGAAAAGAAGAAGATGAATCGGGTACCCTGCTGGTAATAAACGGATCGAAAGTCGAAGCCCAGGAGCCATGCAGCTGCGCAGCCGGATCGAACTTCTCGGTCAAGAACCTGTTTTTCAATATCCCCGCCAGGAGAAAATTCCTCAAATCGGATAACGCCGAAATGAGGCATATAATCAACGAGTTCCAGAAAATAGTTATCGCCCACCCCGGAATCAGGTTCTCACTGATTCATAACGACAGTGATATCTACAATCTTCCCCAGGGCAATTCACGGCAGAGGATCATCGGTGTGTTCGGACGCCAGATAAACAATGACCTCATCACACTCGACACGACCACGACGCTCATAACCATCAGCGGCTTTATAGGGAAACCCGAGAATGCGCGAAGAACCTACGGCGAACAGTTCTTTTTCGTCAATAACAGGTTCATGAAACATCCTTATTTCCATAAGGCGGTTATTGAAGCCTACCAGAATATCCTTCCTCCCGAGGCCATCCCTTCGTATTTCATTTTCATGGACGTCGATCCTGCATCGATTGATATAAACATACATCCCACCAAAACCGAGATCAAGTTCGAGGATGAAAGGGCAATATGGCAGATACTCATGGCTTCGGTAAAGGAAGCGCTGGGAAGATTCAATATAGTGCCATCGCTCGATTTCAAGGGCGAAGGACTTGTCGATATTCCGGTGAGATCGTCATTCAGGGACATACCTGAACCTCCTCCCATCGAAATCAACCCGCGTTATGATCCCTTTGCCGGCAATGACCGGCCATCGGATCAGAACAGGCTGATAGAAAGATTTGAAAGGGAAAATACTGCAGGCTGGCAGAAACTATACGGCGGACATGAAAGGGAAGATCAGGAAAGTGAAAGGATGGTTACCGACAGGAAGTTGTTCCAGATAAAGAACAAATATATTATCTGCCCTGTAAAATCGGGACTGATGATCATCGATCAGAAAAGAGCACACGAAAGGATCCTGTTCGAACAGTTCCTCGGGAACCTTGAAAGCAACAGAAGCCTTAGCCAGGCCCAGCTGTTTCCTGTCGACATCACGCTCGATCCGTCAGACATTCTGATCCTGAGGGAAATTGAAGATGATCTGCGCCTGCTTGGTTTTGCTTTTGAGTTACAGGAGGGAAATATTGTTTCGGTAACCGGAAAACCCTCCGGCGTTGGCGACGATCCCGGAATGATGATCGAGATCCTCCTCGAAGAGTATAAGAGTACCCAGTCGGATCCTTCGGCAGGCGCGAGGGAGAAAGTTGCATCTGCCATGGCCGGGGCTTCAGCAATTCCGTACGGCAAGCCGCTTATGAAAAACGAAATGGAGGATCTCTTTGATGCTCTTTTCATGTGCAAGTCTCCCAACTATTCGCCAAAGGGGAAACCAGTGATCAACATCCTGACGCTTGATGAGATCGACAGGAGGCTGAAATAAGCCTGCTCACCGGCAACTGACAGGCATAGCCTGAACTGAAGATTACCTTTTTTGCCGGATAAATTGATAATAGTATCTTTGACCCATTATTGAATTAAAAACAGCTTAATGAACGGATACGGCAGAGGGTTCTCGGCATTGCCACCGGTTGTAAAGAACCTCATCATAATAAATGTCCTTTTGCTTGTCATCACCTGGACGGCGCAAAGTGTCCTTGGCTACGATCTCACCTCTGTTCTGGGGCTTTACTTCCCAAAATCGGAGATGTTCAGGCCCGTCCAGATCCTGACTCACATGTTCATGCATGCCGGTATCTGGCACCTTTTCTTCAACATGTTCGCCCTTTATATGTTCGGAGGTATTCTGGAGAACGTGTGGGGGCCCAAAAGGTTTTTCATTTATTACATGGTATGCGGACTTGGCGCGGCGCTGGTTCACGAGTCAGTTATTGCTGTACAATACCACAAAGTAATTAATACAATCAGTCCTGACCAGCTTCAGCTTGTCCTGGCTGACGGAGCAGCAGTACTGAACGAGGGAAAGCAGTATGCCGATGTCACGATGAGGAATCTCCAGATAATAATGAACGTACCGACGGTTGGCGCCTCCGGAGCTATCTTCGGTGTGCTTCTCGCTTTCGGTGTCCTTTTCCCCAACACCCAGCTGATGCTCCTTTTCCCTCCGATCCCGATCAAGGCCAAGTATTTCGTACTGGGTTACGGCGCCATCGAACTTTATATGGCTGTTACCCAGCCCGGAAGCAACATAGCACATGCAGCACATCTGGGCGGAATGCTGTTTGGCTATATTCTTATCAGATACTGGAGGAAAACAACCAAAACGCTTTACTGAGCATATGGCCCTCTGGCACGATATAAAAAAAACGTTCAGCTCTGCCAACAACCTTAACAGGCTGATATACATCAATATTGCTGTTTTCCTGTTTATTTCCGCGGGGTCGATAATAGCTTATCTCTTCAATAATGAGACTCTTTCGCTGAAGATACTTAAAATGTTTTCAGTACCCGCGTCGCTAAAGGCCCTGGCCCTTAAACCGTGGACTCTGATAACATACATGTTCACCCATAAGGATATCCTTCACATTCTATTCAACATGCTGTGGCTCTACTGGTTCGGGAAAATATTCCTTGAGTACCTCGACCAGCGCAAGCTCGTTGCCGTTTATCTGCTTGGAGGCATATCCGGGGCCCTGGTCTATATCCTGTCATTCAACGTCTTTCCCGTTTTCAGCGGAATGATACCCGAGTCGGTTGCCATCGGAGCTTCTGCGTCGGTGCTCGCAGTGGTGGTAGCCATAGCAGCATATGTCCCCGATTATCCCATTAACCTCTTTCTTTTAGGAAGGATAAAGATAAAATGGATCGCGGTTGCAATCTTCGTCATGACTTCAGTTATGGATTTCTCGGTAAATTCGGGAGGCAAACTGGCGCATATGGGAGGAGCATTGTTCGGATACCTTTACACCGCGGGACTGAGAAAGGGAATAGATCCGGGCAGAGGCATCAACAAAATAATTGATTCCCTTGTTACTCTCTTCAAGCCCAGAAAGAAGATGAAAGTAACATACACCAGAAAAAAGACCGATTACGAATACAACAAGGCCAAAGCCGAACGCCAGGAGGAAATCAACAAGATTCTCGAAAAGATATCCAGGGGGGGCTACGACAGCCTTACAAAGGAGGAAAAAGATCTCCTCTTCAGGGAAAGCCAGAAGAAAAACTGATCAACCGGACTCACTCATTGATACATCATTAAACATCCCTGATCAAAAATCATTGACCGTAATCACCATAGTAAAAGGAATAGAGGTATTTTAGCAGTAAATCCGAAAGTCTTGAAAAAGATCATTTACAGAGCATTTCTTGGTGTTAATGTCATTTTTGTCATTGCCCTGCTCCTGTCGTATCTTTCGGTCCATATAAATCCTGATATAATTGCTTTCCCTGCACTATTCGGCCTCGCCTATCCATATCTGCTGCTTGTAAACCTGTTATTCTGCCTGATCTGGGCAATCGCCCTGAAGTGGGAAGCCCTCATCTCCCTTGTGGTTATCCTTGCCGGCTTCACCCATTTCTCAAACTATCTGAAGGTTCAGAAACCGTCAGGCGACAAGACAGGCACTTTCCAGGTTCAGAGTTACAATGTCCGCCTTTTCAACTACTATGAAGGAAAAGGAAACAATAATTCTGAGAAAAAGATTCTTGAGCTTCTGAAAAATCAGAAAGCTGATGTGATATGCCTTCAGGAAATCTACCTTTCAGGCGATCCTGTGCAAAAACAACAGGAAATAAAGTCAGCGGCAGGTAAAGGTTATAATTCCCATTTCAAGATTATCCGTACGGGAAAGAACCGTTCATACGGAATTGTTACACTTAGCAGATACCCGATAGTCAGCAGAAAGGATATTGTGCATGATAAGTCATCGAGCCTCTCAATTTACACCGACATACTGGCCGGCGGGGATACAATCAGGATATTCAATAACCATCTTCAGTCGTTCAGGCTTCAAAGGATGGAAAGGACTTTCATCAACGAACTTGTGGAAGGAACAGAGGACCGGGAGACCTTCCACGAGATAGCGAACATTTCTTCGAGCCTGAGGGCAGGATTCGTAAAGAGGGCCTCCCAGGCGAAAGCTGTCAGGGAGGTTATCGGCAAATCACCCTATCCTGTTATCGTTGCGGGCGATTTCAACGACACCCCGGTTTCATATTCATACAGGAAGATCAGGAAAGGGCTGTTTGATTCGTTTGTCAGTGCAGGATACGGGGCAGGGTTCACCTACAAGGGCAATTATCCTCCCAACCGTATCGACTATATACTTTATGATGACTCGTTCGAGTGCCGTCATTTCGATATCACAAAGGTGAAATACTCCGACCACTATCCGATTACGGCGTTTTTCAGGAAGAAAAATTAGACTGGCACGCGGTGCGCGGCAAGCCTTTACGCCTTTACGCCTTAACACCATGGCAATCTCTTCAGATCAACATTGCCTCCTGAAATTATAAGCCCGACCTTCTTCCCTCTGAACAATGCCGGATTCTCTCCGACAACCGCCAGAACGGTTGCCGACGAAGGCTCAATGATGATTTTCATCCTCTCCCAAATCAGCTTCATCGAGTTTATTATTGACTCCTCGCTCACTGTAAGAATATCATCAACATTCTTACGGATTATTGAAAATGTAAGCTCGCTCAATGAAGTGAGCAGACCGTCGGCTATTGTTAAAGGATTAACAGAAGGTGTGAGTATCCCCGTGGTGAACGACTTCCAGGCGTCATTGGCATTAAGAGGTTCCGCTCCGATCACCCTGATATCCGGGTTGATACCCTTTACGCATGTCGAGGTGCCGCTCATCAGTCCTCCCCCTCCTACCGGCGCCACAATAAACTCAAGGTCATCTCTTTCTTCCAGCAGTTCAAGCGCCGCAGTACCCTGGCCGCAAATCACGTTGAAATTGTCGTATGGGTGGATGAGTGTTGCCCCTTTGGAATCCATTATCGATTTGCAGGTCTCCTCGCGTGCCTGCAGTGTTGGTTTGCAGAATGTAATATCAGCTCCGTAACCTGCCACGGCATCTTTTTTTACCGATGGAGCGTTTTCAGGCATCACTATGTAAGCCTTTATTCCGTTCATGCCGGCAGCCAGTGCCAGAGCGGCTGCATGATTCCCGGATGAGTGCGTTACCACACCTCTTTTTCTCCGGGTGTCGTCGAGCGAAAGAACTGCATTGGTCGCTCCCCTGAATTTGAAAGCCCCGACTTTCTGAAAGTTCTCGCATTTAAAAAACAGTTCACAGCCGTAAATGAGGTTCAGCTGCCGGGAAGTAAGTATGGGAGTCCGGTGAATAAACGGATTGATTCTGATATGTGCCGACTGAATATCGGACAGGGCAGGGAGCATCATTTTTCAGAGTTTTGTCCAAAAGTAAGAAAAAAATCCCCCTCCCGGAATGCCGGCAGGGGGATTGAATATTTAAAAATCTTATTTACCGTATCAGCCCAGTATACTCCATGCAACGGTCAGTCCTGCGAGGACAACCGAAACCATCGACATAAGCTTGATAAGGATGTTGAGGGCTGGACCTGAGGTATCCTTGAACGGATCGCCAACGGTGTCGCCAACAACTGATGCCTTGTGAGGTTCGCTTTTCTTTCCTCCGTAGTTTCCGCGTTCGATGTATTTTTTAGCATTGTCCCATGCGCCGCCCGAGTTGTTGAGCATGGTTGCCAGCACGAAGCCTGTGCTCATACCTCCCGCGAGCAGTCCGATGACACCGGGAACACCGAATATCACGCCGACCACCAGTGGAACTACGATGGCTATCATTGAAGGAACAAGCATTTCGCTCTGAGCGCCTTTTGTTGATATTTCAACACATTTTGCGTATTCAGGTTTCCCGGTTCCGTCCATGATGCCCGGGATCTCGCGAAACTGACGGCGGACTTCGTCAACCATCTTACCTGCTGCGCGTCCGACAGCTTTCATGCTCATCGAGCTGAAGAGGAAGGTCATCATGCTACCGATAAAAACGCCTCCCAGAAGAATGGGGTTGAAAAGCGTCAGGTCGTATGCAACTGTGAAATCCCTTATAGTAGCGGTGGTAATATTGATTGCTTTCTGTCCTTCCTGTACTGCAGGCAAATTATCACTGTAGAAAAGAGTATCGCCGATCTGTTTGAAACCTTCGGGAGCTTTGTCGATAAGTCTGCCAAGCCACAACCTTACCTCTTCCATATATGCTGCCATAAGCGCAAGAGCGGTAAGTGCAGCAGATCCGATAGCAAAACCTTTTCCGGTTGCAGCTGTGGTGTTGCCAAGGCCGTCGAGAGCATCTGTCCTTTCCCTGACTTCCTTCGGCAGTTCCGACATCTCGGCGTTTCCTCCCGCGTTGTCAGCTATAGGTCCGAAAGCATCAGTGGCAAGAGTGATACCAAGAGTCGAAAGCATACCTACTGCAGCAAATCCGATTCCGTATACACCCATTGCAAAATTGGTGAAACCTCCTGCAAAACCGTATGCAGCGATAATACCCGCAACGATTGTTATAACCGGAACCCATGTGGAAGACATTCCAACAGCCATACCTTCAATAATAACGGTGGCAGGACCCTGAACAGCCTGTTTTGCTATACCCTGTGTGGGTTTGTTTCCATCTGAAGTATAGTATTCAGTAGACTGGCCGATAATCACACCGGCAGCAAGACCTGCAACTGCTGATCCGAAAACGCCCCAGGTAATCCAGTCCATGCCGGCCATAACAGCCAGTACAACCAGGATAAGTGCAGAACTTCCTCCGGTTCCGAGAAGCAGAGCGCGGAGAAGAGCTTTTGGCGTTGCCGATTCCTTGGTTCTCACCATGTAAACACCTGCTATTGAGAGCAATATTCCGATTGCTGAAACAAGCATCGGGGCTATGACTGCCTTCATCTGCATGTCGCCCGTAATGGCTGGCAATGCAGCGCCGAGAGCAGCTGTGGCAAGTATTGAACCAGCGTATGATTCATAAAGGTCAGCGCCCATACCGGCAACGTCACCTACGTTATCTCCAACGTTGTCGGCAATGGTAGCCGGGTTGCGGGGATCATCCTCAGGAATTCCTGCTTCAACCTTTCCAACGAGGTCAGCGCCCACGTCGGCAGCTTTGGTAAAGATACCGCCGCCTACACGGGCAAAGAGAGCCTGGGTTGATGCACCCATTCCGAAAGTAAGCATCACAGCTGTGATTTCTATAAGCTTTTCATGAGGGGTTGTACCGGGATGGACAAAAGTAAGTCCAAGGAAGTCGAGTCCGTTAGCCATATGCTCCGGTGTGAAGACCAGTCCATTGAGGATCAGGAACCAGAGGGCAATGTCGAGCAGACCGAAACCAACCACAACCAGACCCATAACCGCTCCGCTCCTGAGAGCAACCTGAAGGCCTTTGTTAAGCGATTTTGAAGCCGCCCAGGCGGTTCTGTTCGAAGCAAATGTCGCGGTCTTCATTCCAAGGTAACCGCAGAGACCCGAGAAGAACCCTCCGGTAAGGAATGCAACAGGCACGAAAGGATTCTGAATTCCAAAATAAGCCAGTACTGTCAGAAGGATAACAAGAACGATGAACACCTTGATGACTACCGAATACTGACGCCTGAGATACGCCATGGCTCCTTCCCTTACATATGCTGCTATCTCCTTCATCCTTTCGGTACCTTCTTCCTGAGCTTTCATATTCCGGTAGAAGATCCAGGCAAACAGCAGTGCAAGAAGCGCTGAAACCGGCACAATCCAAAAAATGCTACTAATCATGATATCAGTTTTTAAATTAGAAAAATTAGTTTTTGGTTTGACAAAAATTTTGCCGGTACAAAACTAATTCAGTTTTTCATTTATGCAAACGAAAAAGAGCATTCCCGGACTAAATTGCCCTGAAAAACTCGTAATTGATATTTTCGAGTTCAGCCATTGATGGATAGGGGTAGAACACCATGTCATCCTTTGCTCCGACATAAAATCCCGACTCGATAGTCCTGTAGAGGAGCTCTCCTGAGAAGATCCTCTGAACGGTCTTCATATGCTTGTCATACTCTCCTCTAAGAATCTCAAGGCAATCGCGGAGATGGCCTGTATTCTGGTAAGGAAGATGCTCGGCCGAGCCATAGAGAGGATTTGTCGCCAGCTCGCCAAGCTTAAGTTCAACAAAGAATAGCTTTGGCAGGGTTATGGGAATAGATCCGTCGGTAAGCTTCTTAACAAAGACCGAAGGCGGCAGACCGCTTGCCACAAGAGGAGTCACCGGATTAAGCTCCTGGTAGAGATGAAGGGCTCCCTTCACTTCCAGGCTCTTGTCATAGGGCGCTTTCTTCAGTTCAAGGACAATTCCGTGATCTGTGGTAAGGTAGAGGGACTTGAGGGCATCGAGAGGAACCATCTCGAGCACCCTGTAAACGGAAAGATAAACGGAGCTTTTCGGGCTGCCGTCCTCCTTGGCAACGCATCTGCGGTTAAGGCTTTCCATGTCGATGAGGTTCTTAATCTTTTCCAGATCAACCTCAAAGAATATAGTCTGGGCTTTGTTCCTCTTTTTTGTACCTGTCGAAAGGTACATTCCAAAACCCTCGGGAGGCAGCATAGAAGCAACAAGTGCTTCAGGGGTGCATGTCAGATAAACATATTTGTTCATGGTATCAGAAATTTGGAAACATTAGGCATGTCGATTCTTTATCAAATTTAATCTTCTTTTTTCACAAAAAGCCATTAAAAGATGGGAATATGCCCGACAATTTAACATCAGCCTGACTCCCTGAAAACGGAATTATGATAATGCAACAAGCCGGCAACGGTACTAACATTTTATTACATTTGCCGGGAATATTATTAATGAAATTTCAAAAGACTGCCCTATGAGTGATTTTTTCGAAGATAAGATTGCTGAAAGACTTGGAGGAAGAAGCTTCGGCAAATCGACGGCCATTTACAAGTTTGAACTGATAAAGAGAGCCAAGGCCGAGGCAGCCAGGGCAAATCCCGGCGTAAAGCTTATCGACATGGGAGTCGGGGAGCCCGACTGGTCAGCAGATGAGCTCGTTGTGAACACCCTGGCAGAAGAAGCGGGCCTGCCCGGGAACAGGTGGTACGCCGACAACGGGATCCCTGAATTCCGGGAAGCTGCAGCCGGGTATCTCAAAAAAGTTTACGGGCTTTCAGGCATTGATCCTTCGGAACATATAATACATGGTATCGGATCGAAGCCCATTCTTGCCATGCTTCCCTTCTGCTTCATCAACCCGGGTGACATTCTCCTTACAACAATTCCCGGATATCCGGTGATGGCAACATACACAAGGTATCTCGGAGGTGAAGTCTGCAACCTGCCGCTGACTGAATCGAACGGATTCCTGCCCGACCTTGATTCAATCCCTGAGGAGATCCTCCGGAAGGCAAGGATGCTTTATATAAACTATCCCAACAATCCGACAGGCGCGGTGGCCACTGCTGAATTCTTTGAAAAGGTGGTCGGTTTTGCCAGAAAGAACGGGATTGTTGTCGTCAACGATGCAGCTTACGGCGCCCTCACCTATGACGGTCAGAAACCGCTTAGTTTTCTGTCAGTCGACGGCGCCATGGATGTCGGCCTGGAGGTCCATTCCCTTTCAAAGGCATTTAACATGACAGGCTGGAGGATAGGATTTGTCTGCGGTAACAGCAGGGCGGTTAAGGCTTACGGCACAGTGAAGGACAATACCGACTCAGGCCAGTTCAGGGCAATTCAGAAGGCTGCAATCAAAGCGCTTGAACACACTGAGATAACCGAAAAAACCGTTGAAAAATACTCGAGGCGTTTCGACCTGCTGATTGCAGCCCTTAAAGAAGCCGGATTCAGCGCCGTTAAACCTAAAGGTACCTTCTTCTGCTATGTAAAAGCCCCTCGCGGAACAGCAGGCGGCAAGGTATTTGAAACAGCGGCTCAGTTCTCGGAATTCCTTATCAGGGAGTCGCTGATATCGACGGTCCCGTGGGACGATGCCGGAAAATACGTACGGTTTTCGGTAACGTTCGAGGCTGCGACACCCGAAGAAGAAATAGAAATTATTGACGAAATGAAGAAGAGACTTATGGCCATAAGTCTCGTATTTTAAAGAATAAAAAATATTACCGAACCGGAAGGAACCGGATCTCATGAAAGAAAATTACTATTCAGAAGACCTTAAAAAGGCTGTTGATGTACTTATCAAAGGGGGAGTAATACTATATCCGACCGATACCATCTGGGGACTGGGCTGTGATGCAACCAGGCAGGATGCCGTTGAAAGAATCTTTTCAATCAAACAGCGCGATGACAGCAAAAGTCTTATCGTGCTGGTTAACGGATTCGGCATGCTGGAACGGTATGTCAGGAATATTCCCGAGATTGCTTACCAGCTTGCCGAGGTAGCCGACAAGCCGCTGACGATTATCTATCCCAACGGAAGGAGCCTTGCCCCCGGTGTTCTTGGAAGTGACGGATCAGTGGGCATAAGGATTTGTTCCGAAGGATTCTGCAATGAGCTCATAACACGGTTCAGAAAACCGATCGTATCAACTTCAGCCAACATCAGCGATACACCGGCTCCCGCCATTTTCAGCGAGATCGATGAAGTGATTGCTTCATCGGCCGATTATGTGGTCAGCTGCAGGCAATCAGATACAACAAGGAATACGCCATCATCCATAATAAAGGTTGAGGATGATGGCGTGATCAGGATTATCCGCAAATAATCCTGCTATCTCGATCTTACATGGCCCGATCCTGATACCCTGGCATTGACTTTCGGACTGCCCGAATAGGTTACATTGCCGCTTCCCGATACATGGGCTTCCAACTCATCCACTTCCCCGCAGCGGCAGCCTCCGCTTCCTGAAATGCTTACTTCGAGCCTGTCTATATCAGCCTCTTCGCCTGAAAAGCTGCCGGAGCCGCTGATTGAAATAGTTGCCTCATCGATTGAGCTTTTCCCGAGAATTATGCCTCCCGATCCTGAAATGCCGCAGTGCAGGTCATCGGCGCTCACTGCTGAGGTGGTAAGTCTTCCGCTTCCGCTTAAGCTAAGGTCAAGATCATCGGCCTCCACCGGATCCATGATGTTTAGCCTGCCTGATCCTGAGACGCCAACGGATTCAACTTCAGGCATAGTAAGGTAAATTGTGACCCTGTTGTCCTGGTCCCTGAAGCTCATTCTCCAGTTGTCGCGCCTGATTGTCAGCCTGTCGCCGGAAACATTGGTGATTATCTCTTCAATATCGTCCCTGTCGCCTTCTATGGTCAGGCTGTATTCCGGTCCGATCCTGAGGATCAGTTCGCCCGATATTCCGTAGCTCACTTTTGTAAAATTCTTAACATTCCTTGTTTCCTTGGTCTGTCCGGTTGCAGATGAAGTTGCGAGCAGAAAAGCAGCAAGTACAAAAAACAACGGTAAAAATTTCTTCATTTCTTTGTGGTTGATTGGTTAATGGCAATTGGTTCGTTGAGTAAAAGACGGCCGAAAAGGGGAATAGTTGCACCGGGGCGGTAATTAAGGCGTGACGGCGTAAAGGCATAAAGGCGTTAGGGCGTAAAGGAGACTAAGAGACGAAGGGACGAAGGGACGAAGGGACGAAGAGACGGTAAAAGAAAAACTCTGCGATACTCTGCGGATTTCCATCTGCGTAAATCTGCGAGAACTTCTATATTTTAGCTACAACCGAAAAAACTCACGAATTTTTGTTGTAAAACGATAACCAGCTTATTGTTTTACAACATATTTTTTACCCAAAACGATATGAATTTGCAGACCTGTCAGTTGATTTCCAAAAGGCCTTCCGGCAGGTCCATGGATAATGTTCTCTTCTTTTTGTTGATGCCGGTGATCAGGTCGCTGTGAAGCGGAACCAGTATCTCTTTTTTTTCAGGCGACAGTATCCTGAGCAGGTCCTGTCCGGGATTCTGAATGATCTCCTCGATTACACCCGCAATGCTTTGATTGGAAAGTATCACGGTGAATCCCGTTATGCCTGAATTGTCATCTTCTTCTTCACGGCGGCGTCCGGAGGTCAGGCTCATCCTGCAGCCGGCGAACATTGAAGCTTTATCGTAAGTATCGTATCCCTCGAGCCGGAGTTTGATGATATCGCCTCCTTCATCTTCCATTGATGAGATAAAAAAAGGAACCGGTTTTCCTTCGTATTCGATGAAAACCGATTCCATATCAGAAATATCTTCTGTAAAATCCTTGTCCAGTTTTACTGACAAAGTGCCGTCATAGCCCTGGACTTTCTGAATCCTTCCGAGTAATATGCCGGCGTTGTATGGCACTGGGTCTGATTCCCTGTGATTGTTTTATTCAGCGGTAGTTTCTTCTGCAGGAGCTTCAGTTGAAGGCTTTTCAACTGCCGGAGCTTCAGCAACGGCTTCAGGAGCAACTTCAGCAGGCGCTTCTTTTGCAGGAGCAGCTTCAGCAGCCTCTTTGGCAGCCTGATCAGCCAGTTTCTTAGCCAGGCGTGCAGCCCTGGCATCATTGACTTTCTTTTCAGCCAGAAGGCGCTTGCTTACATCATCATCCTTCGATTTTTCGAAGTTCGATTTCTTTGATTCGATCTTTTCCTCATTCTGCTTCATCCAGGTTTCGAATCTCCTGGTTGCTTCAGCATCGTCAAATGCACCCTTCTTCACTCCTTCGATGAGGTGCTTTTTCATCAGGACTCCTTTATATGAGAGAATAGCCCTGCATGTTTCTGTAGGTAGTGCGCCATCTTGAAGCCAACCCAGGGCTTTATCGAAATTGAGTTCGATGGTTGCGGGGTTAGTTCTCGGATTGTAATTTCCGATTCTTTCAATGTATCTGCCATCACGTGGCGACCTGCTATCAGCTACCACGATGTGGTAGTAGGCCTTTCTCTTGCGGCCTTTCCTAGCTAATCTGATTTTAACTGACATTTAGTTTTAAAGCTTTTTATTTAACCTGTTTTTCAAAAATGTGGGTGCAAAGATATAGAAATTTTTCAAGGAAACAATTAAATAAATCAATGTTGCGGTACGCGGTACGCGGTACGCGGCTAAGAGCCTACCGAATACCGATTACCAATTACCGAATACCTGACTTACCGGAATACCGCGTACCGCGTACCGCGTACCATCACGACTTCCACCTGGCTATTCCAAACCACGAGTCAGCCGTTGATAACTCGTTGCAATTTTTTGGATGCCTGTCTGTTTTTTTGGCTAATTTTGTGTTCCGACCTTATATAAAAAATTACTGTCAATATGGCCTCATTCGCGCATTTGCATGTCCACACGCAGTATTCAATCCTCGACGGAGCCTCGAACATCTCCAATCTTATCGACAAGGCCAAACTGATGGGAATGGAGGCCATTGCCATCACCGATCATGGCAATATGTTCGGGGTAAAGGAATTTCATGCAACAGCGCTGAAAAAGGGGATCAAGCCCATTCTGGGCTGTGAGATGTATGTGGCCAAACGACCTGTGGGCGGTGTGGCTGTAAAAGAGGATCGGTCGGGGGATCATCTTGTATTGCTGGCAAAAAATCTGAAAGGATACAAAAATCTCATTAAACTTGTTTCGCTGGCCTGGATCAAAGGATTTTATTATACTCCGCGTATCGACAAGGAACTCCTGGCACAATACAGGGAAGGCCTTATTGCATCGTCAGCATGCCTGGCAGGTGAGATATCTGATGAGATACTCAACGGATCGATGGCTGCGGCAGAGAAGGTTCTGAAGGAATATACCGACCTGTTCGGCGAGGACTTCTATCTTGAGGTACAAAGGCACGAGACCAACGATCCGGAAGCCGACAGCACAGTTTTTCCGAAGCAGCAGAAAGTTGTAGAAGGCATCAGGAAACTTGCCGAAAAACACAATGTGAAGATCATTGCCACAAACGACGTTCATTTCATAAACGCCGAGGATGCAGAAGCTCACGACCGTCTGATCTGCCTCAACACCGGTAAGGACATTGACGATCCCGACCGGCTCAGGTATTCCCGGCAGGAGTATCTTAAGAGCGAGGAAGAGATGAGAATGATCTTCAGCGATATTCCTGAGGCAATCGACAATGCTGGCGAACTGGCGGCCAAGATCGGGAAATACAATCTCGACCATGATCCGATCATGCCTGATTTCAGTTTACCCGAAGGCTTCACCGACGAGAATGAATATCTCAGGTTTCTGGCATACAGCGGAGCAAAAGAAAGATGGGGAACTCTCACCGATGAACAGACCGAGCGGCTGGAGTTTGAGCTCGACACCATCTCGAAGATGGGATTTCCCGGATATTTCCTGATAGTTCAGGATTTCCTCAGGGCGGCCCGTGAGATGGGGGTTGCAGTAGGTCCGGGCAGGGGTTCGGCAGCAGGCTCAGCGGTTGCATACTGCCTTAGGATAACCGACATAGATCCTGTTAAATACGGCCTGCTGTTCGAAAGATTCCTCAACCTCGACCGTATCTCGATGCCCGATATCGACATCGATTTCGATGAGGACGGAAGAGAAGAGGTCCTTAAATATGTAGTGAACAAGTATGGCCACGACAAGGTTGCCCATATAATCACATTCGGCACAATGGCCGCCAAGGGAGCCATAAGGGATGTGGCAAGGGTTCAGAAGCTGCCTCTTCCCGATGCCGACAGGCTTGCAAAGATGGTTCCTGAAAGGCCCGGGATAACGCTTTCGGAAGCTTATGCGGAAGTCCCTGAACTTAACCGGGAGAGAAATTCGCCCAACAAACTGATCGCCCAGACTCTCAAATTTGCCGAAGTTCTCGAGGGATCGGTGAGGCAGACAGGCATTCATGCCTGCGGTATTATCATAGGCAAGGATTCGCTCGACAATTATGTACCCCTCTGCACGGCCAAGGACGCCGATCTATATGTTACTCAATACGACGGTAACCAGGTCGGACAGGTGGGGCTTCTGAAGATGGATTTCCTCGGTCTGAAAACACTCTCCATAATTAAGGACTGCGTCGAAAACATCCGGAGATCAAAAGGAATAGAAATTGATATCGACAACCTTCCACTCGACGACCAGCTTACCTTTGAACTGTTCAGCAACGGGGATACAACAGGAATCTTCCAGTTTGAATCCACCGGCATGAAACGTTATCTCAGGGAACTTAAGCCGAACAGGTTTGAGGACCTTGTAGCCATGAACGCCCTTTACCGTCCAGGTCCCATGGAGCATATCCCCCTTTTCATCAAAAGAAAGAATGGGCTGGAACCGATAAATTATCCTCTCCCCGTCATGGAAAAGTACCTCCACGATTCCTATGGCATAACAGTTTACCAGGAGCAGGTGATGCTACTTTCGCAGGCAATCGGAGGCTTTTCCAAGGGCGAGGCCGATAACCTCCGGAAGGCAATGGGAAAGAAGAAGAAATCGATCATGGACGAGATGAACCTCAAGTTCAGGGAGGGTTGTTTCAAAAATGGATACGACGAAGATGTAGTCAACAAGATCTGGTCCGACTGGGAAGCATTTGCCCAGTATGCATTTAATAAATCACACTCCACCTGTTACGCTCTCGTGGCTTTCCAGACAGGTTATCTCAAAGCTCATTATCCGGCCGAATACATGGCTGCAGTGCTGAGCCGCAACATAAGCGATATAAAGAAGATAACCACCTTCATGGATGAGACTCGCAGAATGGGGATGGAGGTTCTGGGTCCGGATGTCAATGAGAGCAATGTGAAATTTACCGTTAACAAGGACGGCAATATCCGGTTTGGCCTGGGAGGCATCAAGGGTGTGGGTGAGAGTGCGGTGTTCCAGCTTATAGAGGAACGAGAGCAGAACGGACTCTACAGCAGCCTGTATGATCTGGTCGAGAGAGTCAATCTCAATGCCCTCAACAAGAAAAACCTTGAGGCAATGGCAGTGGCCGGAGCATTCGACTGTTTCACTTCAATTTCCAGGGCACAGTATTTCGCCACCGATACAAAGGGATCGAGCTTTATTGAGAACCTTATCAGGTACGGAAATAACGCAAAGACGGCTAAGAACTCCAGCCAGCAGACGTTGTTCGGCGGAGCTGCAGGCTTCGACATACAGAAACCCGAGCCGCCGGCGTGTCCCGACTGGCCCAAGCTCGAGAAGCTGAACCGTGAAAAAGAGGTAATCGGAATATACCTTTCCTCACATCCGCTTGACGACTTCAAGCTCGAGATCAACACTTTCACCACTGCGACGCTTGCCGATCTTCAGAACCTCAGCGAATACAATGAACGCGACGTTACGGTTGCCGGGATGGTGGTCGACACCAAAAGCGGTACAAGCAAGAACGGAAAGCCGTACGGGTCGTTCACCCTGCAGGACTATTCCGATTCATTCAGGTTCATCCTGTTCGACAAGGAATACCTGGACCTCAGCAAGTTCTTCACTGTCGGATACTACCTCCTTGTTAAGGGAAGGGTTCAGAAGAAGAAATACCGGGAGGAAGAGCTCGAGTTCCATATTAAGACAATTAACCTTCTTTCAAGTGTGAAGGATGAATTGGTCAGATCGGTAACTATCAAGATAAATCCCGAAGACATCACAAAAGAAATGATAAATGAGCTCCTGGATCTGGTAAATGAGAATAAAGGATCTACTGAACTGAAGTTTCTTTTCTATGATGCGGAAGACAAGGTTTCGTTATCGATGTTCTCACGCAGCATCAGGGTGAGGCTTAATAATGAACTGTTGTCGTTTCTGGAAGATTTCCCGGGACTTGAATACAAGGTCAATTAGCTGAAATGAAAGGAAAAGAGACAGCGGATTCAGATAGTCAGGACGCAGAATTTGGCCGGCAGCTTTAATAAAATATCAATATATTTGCAGCCTCGGATTTCAACTATTCAAAAACACAAAAAGATATGGCATTAGAAGTAAATGACAGCAACTTCGACGAAGTGGTTATCAAATCGGAGCTTCCGGTACTGGTGGATTTCTGGGCTGAATGGTGCGGGCCCTGCAGGATGATTGCACCGATAGTGGAAGATCTTTCAAAGGAATATGCAGGCAGGATCCTGGTAACAAAATGTGATGTTGACAACAGTCCGGGAGTTGCTTCCAGGTTCGGCATCAGGAACATTCCTACTGTTCTCTTCTTCAAGGGGGGAAAGGTTGCTGACAAGCAGGTAGGAGCTGTGCCAAAGGCGAATTTCGTTAACAAGGTAAACGCCCTTCTCCAATAGACCCATCGCGGATGACAGTCTGTGTTTTTGCTGCCTCGAGCAGCCGCATAGACGCCGGATACGTTGAGGCAGCATCGCTGCTGGGCGCTCTCTTTGCCCGGTCGGGAATAAAAGTCATTTACGGAGGCGGAGGCATCGGTCTGATGGGTGTGCTTGCCGACGCGGTGATGGAACACGGAGGAAGCATCACCGGAGTTATCCCGGCTTTCATGAACGACGAAGGATGGGGGCATCCGAGTGTGAGCGACATGATAGTGACCTCCGACATGGGAGAAAGAAAAAAGAACATGTTCGCCAGGGCGGGAGCCGTTGTGGCTCTTCCCGGAGGCATCGGGACCCTGGAGGAACTGACCGAAGCCATCACCCTGAAGCAGCTGGGACTCTTTCACGGTCCGGTTGTGATGCTCAACACCCTCGGATTCTACAACCCGCTGATCGGAATGCTGGATAAGATGATCAGTGGCAATTTCATGAGAGCCGAGCATAAAAACATGTGGACAGTTGCCAAAACTCCCGAAGAAGTAATCACAGCCCTCAGCAATGACAGGGGCTGGATAGATGATCCGAGGAAGATTGCAAGGATCTGACTGGCTCTTCTTCCCTCTTCAGGGAGTAGGGGGCGTTGATCAGTCCGTTTGCAGAATTACTTACCTGTCCTTACACCCCAGTGGCTCCCATCAGTGCCGCCATGCACAATCCTCTTACTCCCCCTCGCTCTCACTCTCACACTGTTAGGGATCCCTTATAAAAAAGGTGCATTTCTCTTTATCACAAAAGCGCCTTTTCTGACACGTAACATAAATGAGTTTCTGATCTGGTCATCGAACACAGGAATAGCTTCACATTTCTGATCTGACTAAATTATTTAGATTCATTCTAAATTAACATATTTTAACAAAATAGTTCATTTTTCCATGTCACAAAACGACTACCTCCGACATGATACATGTAATAAGTTTGTTTTTTTATCCTGCAGCATCGTTCTTTAGAATCCAATAATCCTGATCGTGACATGAAACGTTTACTGGTTTTGCTCTTTTGCGTATGTTCCTGTATAACAGTATCCGGCCAGGCCCGGAAATTCTGGTATGATGAATCCGGGAACCGGACATCCAGGAAAACAATCACCCTGTCAAAATCAGAGACCGGCGTTTCTGAGGAAAATTCCAAACAGAATGAGCCAATAACCGATGAAATCGGCGAAACTTCAATCTTGATTTTTCCCAATCCCGCCAGGAGCAGCATAACCGTTGAGATTCAGGGCTGGGAAGAGAACAAAGGTGATATGATTACACTTTATGATCAGACAGGAAGACTGGTCCTGACTCTTCCAAATCTTACCCGGTCAAATAACCTGGACCTGTCTTCTCTTCAGACCGGGATATATTTTATGGTCATACAGCTAAACAAGAAAACAACGAAATGGAGCATAATTAAAAAATAGCTGAAGCATTAAAATTCTGCAGTGCAAAATACTAACCTGAAAAATCCAATAGTATGAAAAAACTAATTCTCCCCGTGGTTTTGTGCTCATTAATTCTCGTGACCGATCTCGCTGCACAAATAAAGGTCAATTCGAGCGGTTACGTAGGAATAAACAATACAAATCCGACTTACCGGCTCGATGTCATAGGCACAGTGAAAATGACCAATAACTCTAAATCGGCTGCATTTGATGGTTTTGCATTTTATCCTTCAGCCGGTACCCCGACATTGGGTACTTATAGTCAACCCTGGTACCAGTTTTATGCGGCTCAGGCATATTTCTTTTCAGACCCTGTTATAATGTCAGATATTAATCTGAAAACAAACATTGAAAATATAACTTCAGTACTTGAAAAGATCAAACAGCTCCGGCCTGTTACTTATAATTTCAGTACCGATAATGTTCTCTATAAACATCAGACATATAATAATTTACAGTATGGGTTCATTGCACAGGAAGTAGAGGAGATTTTTCCGGATCTGGTCATTAAAATGGAAGATGGAAATCTGGCAGTTCGTTATACGGGATTAGTACCTGTCTTAATTCAGGCAATTAAAGAACAGCAGGAGGAACTGGATGCTCTGATGAAAAGAATTTCAGACCTCGAAAGTAAGGTTAAGTAAAATCGTCAAAAGCATCAGATTATGAAAAGATTATACTCTTTTATCATAATAGCTGTGTTGTGTATTGAGTCCCTTGCAGGACAGGAAATGGATGCAGTTTTTACCGGAACTTACAGCGGTACACTTACACAGGCAGGCCGGAACAGTATTATTTTTGGTAACGGTTACACCTACACTCCGGGTGGAGGAACACTTACGGTGGAAATTCAAAATCCTGTAGTTACAGGAAATGTTTCTTATTCTGCCCAACCTGTCGACCCTGAAACAAGGGATATTAACACCTCACTTTTTGTTGGGGCTATCGAGGGAAGCTTCTCTTTGAATCCTGCAGGTGATGCAAACTACACCATTCCGCTTGAATTACTCCCCGGGGTAAATGGTCTTGCTCCAACTCTGTATCTTTCGTATTCAAGCAGCAATGGACCGGGTTTAGCTGGTTACGGTTGGAATATAGGAGGTCTTTCTGTCATCAGCAGAGGGCCTCAGACTTATTACCATGATGGGGCTTCGAGGGGCGTCGAACTTGATAATCTTGACAGGTTTTATCTTGACGGTCAAAGACTTGTGCCGACTAATTCATATACCTATGGTGATGGAGCGGCAGTGTATCAAACAGATAATGATATTTTCACCAGGGTCACTCCCCAGGCAACAGACGCAAATGGCACTGGCTGGTTCAAAGCAGAAACAAAATCAGGACTTATTTATGAATATGGAAACAATACCGGGTCAAAACAAAAGATCCCCGGTTTTAACCAGGTAGTTAATTGGTATGTTTCAAGCATAAAAGATCGCTATGAAAATCCAAACAATATCTATTTTTCATATTTCCAGGATAATAATAGCGTGTACCTGGGAGAAATCACATATGGGTTAAATGCAACAAATACCATTACCTTCTATTATAAGCAAAGACAAGACGTTATCACTAATTATCTTAAAGGGGTAAAAATTCAGAATAGCCTTATCCTTGACAGGATTACAATTAAATACAATTCAACCGTTGTCAGAAGTTATGAGCTTAAATATACTTATGAGGGTCCATTATATAATTTTTACTCAAATCTGAATGAAATAATAGAATTTGGTGCGGGGACGAACAGATATAATTCAACCGCACTTTCATACCAGTTACCAACGGCTGTATCAATCAATCCTCCTGCTCCAACTGTTAACCATCAATATATTTCATACACTTCAAGGTTAATAACCGGGGATTATAATGGAGATGGGAAAGCGGATTTTCTCTGCATTCCCAATGACGGCTCCTGGACAGGATTACGGGTCTATTACAGTGATGGCAACAATAATTTTACATCCTACGCCTCCGAAACAACCTCATTAACAGGGGCGACTGATATCAGATCGATAGATTTGAATGGGGATGGCAAAGATGATATATTATATGAAACAGTATCCGGGAATGACGCATATTTCAAATGCATGCTTAATGATGGTACACCGTTTACAGCTCCATATTCTATAAGATCTTTAACTAAAAGCAGCCTGACTGGTCTCTGTGGGAAATCAAGAAGGTTAATTGAATACCAGTATGATGACAACGAGGAGTATACTAAACCCCTGTTAACAAGGCAAAAAATAAATTCTTCCCCTGATGTTGCAGATTATAACGGAGACGGAGTAAATGATATTTTTATTAATTCCAACAGCGGCAACTGGTTTATTTATTCTTTTGCAAATTCATCCGGACAATTAACATCCGGTTTAAATCTCTTAGCGTCAGGAACAATATCTACATTGAATAATGAAGTGCTTGGTGGAGATTTCAACGGGGACGGAAAATCAGAGATATGGAGTTTTAATACTACAGGAGTTAAAATATATTCATTTTCAGGTTCGGCTCTGAGCCAGATATATAGTTCCTCGTGGCCGTCTACCAGTAATTATTTCAATCTGGGTGATTTTAACGCGGACGGGAAAGTTGATATGTTTTTATATGGATCAGGCAGAAACGGGACACCTCTCGATTGGCCTACGTGGCAAATTCAGCTATCTACAGGTACCGGCTTTGAAGGTTATTATTTCCCTCAAAAAAAGCCAAATCTGAAAAACAACTATGTTCGGTTAGCGGATTTTAATGGTGATGGGGCGACCGATATTATGGCAATTCCCGGTAAAGATGAAACAACTGGGGTCAGAGGTTATATTTCCATGAACAAAGGTACTGATTTTTATACCTACGATTTTAATAATGATAACAGCTATATGAGCTATAACATTTATATAGCTGATTATGATGGAGATGGTCGTTCGGATTTAGCATTAACAAGTGCCCCTCTCTGGTGGGCTAAGTTTTGTACAGATTGTCAGGTTCCCCCTTCGCCAGGATATGGGATAACAAGCCAAAATGGCAACACGACAACACTTTTAGCAAAGGTTTGTGATGGTCTTGGTGCACTGACAAAAATTTCGTATGCGAAACTATCTAAACCTTTATCAGGGTTATATAATCGGGGAGGCGGAGGAGTATTTCCGACAGCTAGTTTTCAGGGGCCATTGACGGTTGTCAGTTCAGTCCAAACCGACAATGGAAAAGGAAGCTTAATTACTCATAATTACCAGTATGAAGGCGCAATCATCCACCTTCAGGGCAAAGGTCTTCTGGGGTATTCAAAAATGATGGCAACTGATCAGACCTCAGGAATCAGTAATGAATCAACTATCTCAGGCTATCATTCCTCTTATTTTTATCCACTGGTAACAAGAACCTTCTCCAGGTATAATGCAGATACAATTAATGTAGTTAAAGAAACATGGTCTCATATTCTACTTGATGCTTCAAAGAAAAGAATATTCCCCTATACGCGGTTAACGCAACAGACAGATAAGCTAACCGGGCATTCTGTTACAGTAAATAATTATACTGTTGATAACTACGGAACCCCGGTAAGAGTGATTAAGACCTATAGCAATGGACCAACAGAGACGACAATAAATTCAATAAATAATACTGTTTCATCTTCGCAATGGTTACTTGGCCGGCCCACGGCAACAACTATTCAATATTCAGAAGGAGGAAACATTATAACTCGTACAGGAACCAGGATATTCAGTACAACTAATAATAATCTCACAAGTGAAACATGGCATTCAGGCACTAACTTGCAGATTATGAAAGGATATGCATATAATCCCAATGGAACACTCAGCAGCGAAACACTGACTGCAAACAGCCAGTCACGAACAACATCCTATACTTATTGTACGGATTATACCAGGATCGCTACAGTAACAGATCCATTGGGCCATATAACAACTAATACTTACGACAGTTACGGAAGGTTGTATACAAAGAAAGACTACCTTAATAATATTGAAACTTTTCTATATGATAATATGGGGAGGGAAAGTGTGGTTTCTTCTACATTTGGAGATCAGACATCTGTTTCCTTTGCATGGGAGGAGGAGATTGTTCCTTCAAATTTAAGAAGGAGATATTATTCATTTCAAAAAACCGGAAATGATGGTTCCGTTACAAGGGAAAAATATGATAACCTGGGAAGAGTTGTAAGAGTTGAAAATAAAGGCTTCAATGGTACGATGATTTACACGGCGACTATCTATAATCTTAAAGGTCAGGTTGAAAGTATTTCTGAACCATATTTTTCAAATGGTTCGCCATTGTTGAATAATTATCAATATGATAATTACGGAAGAAAAACCAGCCTTACAAGACCATCAGGCAGGAACAGCGCCTGGTCATATACTTTTAATACAGGGACAATAATTGAGACAACAGCCGGTAAAACTTTCTCTAAAACATACTCTTCCAATGGCACACTAACATCTGCTTCTGATGCAGGAGGGACTATCACCTATACATATTACCCCGACGGTAAGATTAAAATAATAACAGCTCCGGGAGGTTTTGTGACCAGCATGCAATATGATATAGCTGGGAATCAGACTCAACTGGTTGATCCGAGTGCAGGTACAGTAAACTATACCTATAATGGATTCGGGGAATTATTATCTCAGCAAAATGCAAGACTTCAGACAACAACAATCACTTACAACTCAAACGGTACAATTGCAACTAAAACCTATCCAGAGGGGACCCCGATAACATATTCTTATAATTATAATTCTGATAAACAATTAACCGGCATTACATCTACAACAGGAGTTAGCAGGGTATTTGGGTATGATACCAAAGGTAGAATTTCATCAGTGACAGAAACTATACCAGGTTCGTCTAACTTTGTTACTTCTTATAATTATGATTCTTACGGGAGGCTTAGTACCATTGCTCATCCTTCCAATATTATAGAAACGAAAGTTTATAATTCCAATGGCTATCTATGGCATACTGATGCAGATGGAACTGTAAGGTGGACAAATACTTCCATGAATGCCCGGCAGCAGATAACAGCAGGGCAATACGGTAGCAGTCCGGGTGCTAGTGCAACTTTCGGTTATGATAATTATGGATTACCGTCTTCCATTGCCACAGGTTCACTTCAGAATTTTAAATACAGGTTCGATCCTGTGACTGGCAATCTTATAAGCCGGAGAAAAAATGGAACGGACCTCAGAGACTCTGTTACTTATGATAATCTCGACAGGATTGATTATATTTATAAGAGGAAAACAACTCCTGTAAGGATTTTCAATATGGAATATGATTCTAACAAAGGAAGCATTATAAACAAAGATGATGTTGGTACATTGAATTATAATGTTTCAGTTAAACCGTATACGCTAAACAATGTATATCCTTCAACAGGGCTGCTTTCAACTGCTGATTCGCTGACCTATACCTCGTTTGAGAGTGTGAATACGATTTCGGAAAGTCCTTACAGCGCTTCATTTATTTATAATTCTGACGAGGAAAGAGCAAAGATGGAGGTAAGTCAGAGTGGAAGTGTCATTCTTTCCCGGTGGTACACTTCATCAGGTTATATTAAGGAGATATCCGGAGGAGTAACAAAAGAATATACCTTTATCGGTGGTGATGCATACACTGCCCCGGTTTTGGCCATAAAACAAAATGGATCTGCACCCACATGGTACTATCTCTTGCGTGATCATCTCGGAAGTATTACTCATGTCGTTAATGCATCGAATAATACCACACTGTATGAATATAATTACGATGCATGGGGAAGGATGAGAGATCCCACAACCTGGGAACCTTATGCCCCTTCTCAAATTGCTCAATCAAATCCATTTGTAGCAGGCCGGGGATTTACTGGTCACGAACATCTTCCATGGTTCAGCATGATAAACATGAATGGGCGATTATATGATCCATTGACTGGGCAATTCTTAAGCCCTGATAATAATGTTCAGCTTCCTGATTTTACTCAAAACCTGAACAGATATGCCTATTGCCTCAATAATCCACTGAAGTATACCGATCCTGATGGAGAATGGGTTATTACTGCCTTAACAATGCTAGCCAATATGTATGTAAGCACATCTGCGGCAAATGGCTGGCAGTTCAATCCGGTGAAATGGGATTGGGGAAATGTAAAAACATGGTCTTCCCTGTTGCAAAGTGGAATTAGTGGTTATTATATGGGATCAGCTGCTGAAAATTTTGTTAAAGCGAAAGCATTTGATTTTAGGATGAATCTATTAGAAAAGAAATTTGAATCTATCAATAATACAGGATCTAACTATACTGCGTCACTGCAGGAAGGTGGCTTTAATCAAGTGGATGGATTGTTTATCAAGAATGAGAAATTAGCATATAATTTCATGTGGAATGAATCAAATAAATATGGTAAAGAATATGGTGCATTTATAACTCCTAATGGAGTTCTTGTAACCCCGACCTATCTTAATTCTGAGCGATCTGGAACAATATTTGGTTATTATAAAACTGCATGGGAAGGGAAGAGTTTATTTGTAAACACATCAAGTGCTAAATACCAAATAATCGGGGCATTACATACTCATCAAATGGAAAATAGTTTTTATGGTTACTACTTTTCAGGGGATGATGAATGGACTACAATTGCATTAAAAGGGTTACCTCATTTCTCTTTAAATAGAGATAATACTGTGTTTGCACAATATGCCGCTTATAGTAATAAATATAAATCTTGGTATTGCTATCCGTTGAAATTTAATCATACAAGAGACGAAGTTTTAAATGGATTTAGTTTAATAAAATTTATTCGGAATGGGCACTAAACATATATACACCATCTTTCTATTTATTCTTTTCACTGTTTCTTGTCATCGGGAAAGATTTATACTTAATCGTAATATTAATTCACAAATTCAAAACATAAAAGAAGAATTAAGTTCATATTCTAAGGAATATCCTGATTTACAAGATTATTATTTAATTATTTTGGAAAGGAATGATTCGATAATCATTTTTCTTGGAAGTTTTACAAGTACAAGAAGCGTTGGTTTTCTTGACCCAGTTGCTTTATTTAAATATAAGGCAAAAAAATTTTATATATTTTCCCCGAATGGGCTAAAATGGGGAAACGATCCTTCACTTCAGGTTAAAAAACCGGATTTGGTATTAAATGATTATCCAATCTGGCTTATTATAATCAAAGAGAACAAACATATCGTTAAAAAAGGAGTTAGGGGTTATTTTTCACCTCCACTACCTCCAAATGGACCTATTCCTGAATTCAGTCCCCCAGTTATAGATAGTGCAAATTTAAAATAAGTAATGCTCAACATTATTAGACGATTAAGATAAAATTGGCATTAATAAAATACTAAAGTTTCCTAGTTTCTAAGTCGTTGTTTATCAGTTTATTGATATTTTGTTTTTTGTTCAAATATTTAATCTTACTATCTATTATACAGCACATTACAGTTGTATTAGCATATCATGCAGCCTGTTTTTTCTCAAATAGGGGTGAAAACAGTCTCATCACCTCCTCCGCCTTCTTGTTATCCCTGATGATCTCTTCGAACAGTTCCATACAATCAACCTTGAGTATTTCACCGATACCGTTTACTATTTCCCAGAATATCTCCAGTAAATATCGGGTGATATTCTCTTCCTCTGCTTGGGAACTCAACATATCAAAGATACTGCCCAGGCTTTTTCCGTAGTGCATCTGCTTATACAGCAGTAACATCATGTACTGCATCAAGGCCAGGGTAGTGGTTCCGATCTGGGAGTCGAAGTTATTGCACTGGCATTTGCCAAGCTGCAGGTGCTGTTTTCCATCCTTAAA
>DIWB01000018.1 GCA_002428385.1 Bacteroidales bacterium UBA6117 | reverse complement strand
GCCAATCATGCCAGCCTCTTCGACATTGTTGCCATTACGTCGTTCTACCCGCAGGTTGCCTGGTTCGGGCATGAGCGCTTATTGAAAGTGCAGGTCTTCGGGGGCTTTCTCAGACTTATCGGTTATATCCCGTTCAGGGAACCCACAATCCGTAACACCCGGCATATGCTTTAACAGCTTATTTATAAATCAAAAAATCAGTCGGTTGCCATGTTTCCAGAAGGAACCCGGACACTTGACGGAAAAATAAATCCCTTCTTCAGGGGATTCATATATCTTATGAGAACCGGAAACTCCGATATATTGCCAATAACCCTTAACGGATTTTATAACCTTAAGCCAAAAAACAGGCTCTTTATAGATTTCGGCTCAAAACTTTTTAAGGAAGCTGCCGCTGAAATCGAACTTCACAGAGGGAATAATGTCCGCACGGTTTTGCTTTCATCATCGGTGTGCCAGATTTGCCGCGAAATATAAGTCAACGTGGGAATCGATGATATCATTTGCTCGGAGCTTGAAGCATCGGACGGACTTCTTACCGGGTTACCCCTTGGTAACCTGTGCTTTGGAGAAGAAAAAGCCAGAAGGCTCACCGTGTATTGTGAAAACAACAATTACTCTCCTGCTTATGCCTGGTATTACGGGAATCAATTTCTGATCTGCCTGCCCTGAGCATTGTCGGAAATCCGGTATGCGTCAATCCTGACAGGCAGCTGGAAAAGGAAGCCTGGAAAAGAGGATGGAAAATATGCCGGTGGGAGTAGTTAATAGCAACGGATGCACTAATGTTAAGCTATAACAATGTTGGATGCATTCCTGGCTTAATTAGTGAATTAGTGGCAAAAAAAATAATAGCCACGAATGCACTAATGTTAAGCTATAACAATGTTGGATGCATCCCTGGCTGTATTAGTGAATTAGTGGCAAAAAAAAATAATAGCCACGAATGCACTAATGTTAATCTAATGCGATGTTGGATGCATTCCTGGTCTTGCCGATCAGCTTTCAAGAATCAGTTTAAGCCTGTCACACAGATCTTTTAGCCCTTCAGGTGTATCACCTCCTCCCATTTCGACAGTAGCCCATCCGATGTAACCTGTATCATCTATAGCCTTCATCACGGCGGTCCAGTTGACATCCCCCTCGCGGAGCTTAACATTGAACCCGGCCGACCGGCCCTTTTCATCTGCAAGCTTACGGCTGTACTCCTTAATGTGAATTTTGGCTATCCTTTTGCCAAGTATCCTGATCCACTGTTCCGGCCAGCCATAAGCAAGTATGTTGCCGCAATCGAAATAGGCGCCTACAAATTCACTCTGAAACTGGTCGATATAACGGGCCATTTCCAGAGGACTGAGAAGAAAACTGTTCCAGACATTCTCGATGGCGATCCTGACCTTCAGCTTCTCTGCCAGTGGAACAACCTTTCTTATCTCCCCGACCGACCGGTCCCAGCATTCATCATAACTGACACTGTCTGTCACCCGTCCGGGTACCAGAAGCACCGTATCGGCTCCGAAAGTTGCAGCATCTTCAAGGGCAACTTTCATTGCAGTTACTCCCTGCTCCCTGACAGAAGGATCGGGGCTCGACATCAGGAATTTCCAGTGCTGTGAATTACAAACACTTGGTACAATCAGTCCGGTCTTCTTCATTGCCTGCAGTACCTCAGTCCTGTCGAGATGACTGTCCACCTCCACCCCGTCAAATCCGGCCTGTTTTGCAGCTTCAAACTTATCAATTATGCTGCTGCCCACTCTGATGCCTCCCCACATCATGCCTTTCTTCAGTGACCTGGCAGCCGGGGTCCCGAACAAACCGGACCCCGTTAACGGTACTGCCGAAATAAATGCAGAAGCAAGGGCGGTGGTCTTTGTAAATTGTCTCCTGTTCATTATTGAAGATTTTTCTGATAATTTAAATGAATTTCTCCAACAAGACCCGGGGCATCAACTCAGGTTTGGCGCAACTCCAATCACGGGCGGCACTTCAGGGATATCAGGCACCGGACCGAATTCAAATATCTTTGGTCCTAACGACAAATCGGAATTCATCAGCTCGTCCCATGTGACATCCTTACCCGTGTAAGCCGACATTCTTCCCATGATTGTAATGAGGGTTGAATTCACCTGTGCCTCTCCGTCGTTGACGATATTCCCGGTTCTGATCCCGGTAACAAGATTAATATGTTCCTGCACAAACGGATCAGTAACTTTCCAGGTTTCGTCCGTTGAACCTTCCTCGGGATGAGGATATTTCCAAATCTCTTCTCCCTTCAAATTGTAGATCATTCCCTTTGCATTGGCAAATCCCTCGGTGCCGACAATGAACTGCTCGGTAAGGTTGCTGCATCCTGTTATCTGACGTGCAGCGCAATGGGTATGCATCCCGTTGTCGTAAACGTATTCGACGCTGAAAAAATCGTACTGGTCGCCGGTAACCCTTCTCTGGCGCCCTCCCCAACCCATCGCCTTGACGGGATTTTTACCGATATACCAGTTCATAACATCAATTTCATGAATGAACTGTTCAACTATATGATCGCCGGAAAGCCAGCAGAAATTTGCCCAGTTACGCAGCATGTATTCCATATCCGTCCACCCGGGCTGGCGCTGAACCACCCACAGACCACCTCCGTTGCGAATAATATGCGCGCTGACTATGTCGCCGATTTCACCGCTTGCCACCCTGCGCCAGGTCTCGGCAAAATCCTTCTGAACGCGCCTTATAGTGCCGCTTACCATGCAGAGTCCCTTCTCCTGGGCTCTCTTAACAGAAATCAAAACTTTCCTGGCTCCAACCGGATCAACTGCAACCGGCTTCTCCATGAAAATATGCTTTCCGGCATTCACGGCTGCCTCAATATGATAGGGCCTGAAAGCAGGAGGCGTGCAAAGCAGTACAAGATCGACCCCTGAATCGATTACCTTCTGATAACTGTCAAAACCAAGGAAACAATTCTCGTCTGCAACTTCAACGGCATGCTTTGATTTCCTGAGCTGCTCCCTGCACTGGTCAAGCTTGTCCTTAAAGACATCTCCGAGCGCTGTTATCTGCAGGTTGGGTCCCGCATCGAGAAAGTTTACGGCAGCTCCCGTTCCCCTGCCTCCGCATCCTATCAGACCCGCCCTGATTGGCTTTCCATCGGGAGCCTGCGTCAGAAATGCAGGCAATGGGATCTCTTTCTTCTTTGGTTTACCGGAACACGATGAAACGAGTCCGGCGGTTCCAATTGCTCCAATAGCCGCCAGTGACGTTCTTGAAATAAAACTGCGACGGTCAATACCTTCTTTAACTGTGCCTTTCGGGCTTTTGTCTTTTTCCATAGGTTTGATTTAAATATCTGATTATTCTAATAGACTTCCAGCTCTCTCCATCCCGGTATTGCCGGGAACTTAACGTGCGGTTCGGTCTGATACCAGTAACAAACCGAAGCTATATCCGATTTCTGGGCAAGGTACCTGCCTCCCTGCCTCCATCCAAGATCCTGAATTGTAATACGGAGATCTTTTTCAAACCTTACAGGATCCATTATGTGCCAGCGGTACATCCCGAACCTCTGCATCACGTTGTAATGCCCGTCTCCTTTAATAACCTGGTGCAGACCCGAGTACGGAGTACAGAATTCGGTGTAATTCACCTCCTCCACTCCATAGGGATTCTTCGCTCTGGTGTCGAAATCGTATGAACCGCAGATATAATCCTCGGTACCTGTTCCGCAGATGGTGGGATATTTTGTGTCGCCGTCGATAAAAAACTTTATCTCGCCTTCACCCCACCAGCCGTTGTTGAATACGCCCCATGCAAGATAAACTCCTACATACTGGCCTCTTCCCTTTATTCCGTCAACAATGGTATAGTCTGACGTCACATTGGGATTGAGCCGCCTGTACTGCGCATGGAAGTAGGAAGCATCATCGGGAACTTCGGTCAGCGTGTAATCGATCTGGTAAAACAGTGTCATGAGGTCAGCATCTCCCACATTCTCCATTGTGATCCGGCAATGCTTCCTGAAGGGCATCACCCAATAGCAGTTAAAGGCGCTTCCCGGATTAACGCAAACGGCCTGCGATACAAGAGGAGCATATTGTCCCCATCCCATGCCGAAGAAATCGCCGACAGGACATTCAACAGAGGGCTCCGTTTCATTGTCCCAGTAAATTCGCAGTATTGAATAACGCCATTTGCCGGCCGGAGTCATCCAGATATGCTGGATCGCACCGGGACCATCAATATCGGCAAGGGTAAAGGTTTCGCCGGGCTGAATCCGGATATATGGATTCACTTTCCACCCCTGACCCAGGTCGCGGGCTGCATTGAATGCATTTGCGACATTTGGTTTATCCTTGTCGGCCGCAGAGGCCATACCACCTTTACCCTTTTCTCCGGTAAAGTTCTCAGGGCTTATCGAACGGGTCTTTGCATCGGATAGCCTGTAAAGGTTACCCATGTTCATGTCGAGTCCGTTGAATCCCTTCTGTGAAAAAGCCGGAAAAGCTGACACAGAAAGGATAAGTGCAACAAAAACGAATTTTCTCATACTTGCAGGTTTATTGTGATTGACAAAAAGGTCAGCAGGTCAGCAGGTGATCATTTGCTTAAAATTAAAAAATTCTGATCACTTACAAGGAAAAAATCCGCATTTTATTCAAATCTTTATGCCGGACAGGGCCACACCGATATTTTTTTGAAAACGACAAAGCATCTTACATGAATTTCAGGTTCACAATACCGCACAACCTGGTGATAGTCTTCAGTATTATTATCTGTGCAGCTATACTGACATGGGTGATTCCCGGCGGCCGCTACGAACGGGAAACAATTGACGTTAACGGTGTAGAGCGGAGCGTGATTGTGAACGGTTCATTTCACTACGTGGACAGCCAGCCTCAGACCTGGCAGATTTTGTCTGCATTTTACAAGGGCTTCATTAACATGTCGCACATCATTGTATTCATACTGATGGTCGGCGGCGCTTTCTGGATAATGAACGACACCAAGGCCATTGATGTCGGGATTTTCTCATTTCTCGGATTCACTCGTCGGCATCGCCCTGTGCTATTTTGCTGCCCATATCGGGTTTGCAGGGGCTATTCTTAATCCCTTCACTGTAGGGATTGCCCAGGGGCTGGCCAGCGTGCCGCTATTTACCGGGATTGAATACAGAACATTGTGCTGGGCGCTGATCACATTGACCGGTATTCTGTTTGTGTTATGGTATGCAGCACGCGTTAAAAAGAATCCGGCAAAAAGCATTATGTACGAGGCTGACGGTTTCTGGAGGCAAAAAGGCAACACACAGACCGGAGAGATCAGCTATCATACGCCAGGATCAGCATGGATCACAGCTCTGGCAACGGGTATTGTCGTTGTGATCTTTGCTGTTAAATATCCTGTAACCAACCTGAATATTGGATTGACAAAAGTATCGGCTCCGGTCTTGCCGGTGCTGGCAGTGTTATTTCTTATTTTCAGTTTCATAACACTTAGAAAATCGATCCATTTCTTTGTGCTTACCATCGGAATGGCAAGAGTACCCTACGTCAGATGGCTGAAATGGATTATGCCCGTCCTGATTATCCTTGTTTTGCTTGGTTTCCTGCTGCTTATACCAACAGTAACCATGAAACTCAGCGGGTTCTAGAAAATGTACCTTATAGACAAAGCTCCGCCGTCGCCCCAGAATCCGCTGTAACCTGTAAGGTTGAATGCTGGCTTCCAGTCGAGGCCAATGTTGATTGGAACTTCCTCGAAATTATATTCGATACCCAGAATTCCATCAATCCCGATTACGGTATAATTTGTTCCGGCGTCTCCCCATCTGTCGTAGGTATTGTCGCCATTCCAGAAACCGATGTGCCCTCCTCCGCCGTAATACCAGTTTAGTCGTGATACGTCGAAGGCATTATTATGTACTTCATATAAGCCAGTTAATTCAAATCCCCTCCATCTGGTAGAAAGGATACCTTCAAAAGCAGACCGCTGACTGACAAAATGTTTGACTGTAAGTCCATTGGAGAAACCAAGCCTAAGGCCCACGCCCGTATTGTAGTCCTGGGCAGAAGCAAAGGCAGACAGGAATATTACAAGTGTAAATGTGAGAACGATCTTTTTCATAGCTAATATTTTTTGTTAATACCGCGACAAATTTATTAAAACATTTAATAAAAAAAAAGGGGAAGGATTTACCCCGGATCCTCTCCCCTTCAAAAGCCCCGGATTATTCACCCGGGAAAGAATGATTAACAAACCAAACAAACCAAACTTAAACCAAAGCTAACTTACGAAGAAAACATACTTGTAGTCAAAACCATTTTCGCGAAGCCACCATCTTAAGGCTTTTGCAATTTTCCTCCTTCTGAGCATTACCGTCCCAAGTTCCTGTGATGATATCCTGTAGAAAGTTTTCATGACTCTGTTTTTTAATTGACTCTTATCCTGATTCCTTTGATGTAAAGTTACTGCCTGAAAGAAAGCTTGTCAATACTCCCAGGCCCATCCAATGGAGATTTCCGCATGTTTCACGGTCCCTTTGTCAATTGAATTCCGTGAATCAGCCCTGGCTTTTCCCTGCTCATAAATGAAACCCGATGATTCGTCAAAACAGGGGCGGAATTTACCAGTGAAACGGCCGGAATTGGTATTCATCCCGTCTGCGTTCAGTCATATCATTGTATTTCAATTAAATACAGCCTAAACAGCCGAAATTTCAGGCAAATCCGGGCTTTTGACCAAAGGTTAAAACAGAATGATGTAAATTTGCCAAAACCGATGATTCCGGGATAAATTCACAGGTTTTTTCTCCTTATTGAGTATCTTTCAACCCCAAAATCTTAGTCTTATTGAATTATGCCACTCAACATTTCAGATAATCTTCCGGCAGTCAGGATCCTCGAAAACGAGAACATTTTCGTTATGAAGGAGACCAGGGCGGTTCATCAGGACATCAGGCCTCTTCAGATTCTGTTCTTCAATCTCATGCCCGTAAAGATCACAACCGAAACCCAGATATTGAGGCTCCTTTCAAATACGCCCCTTCAGGTTGAGATCACCCTGATCAACACCAGCATGCACCTTTCAAAGAATACTCCCAAAGAGCATCTCGACTCTTTCTACAAGACTTTTGACGATATTGCCCATCACAAATTTGATGGTCTGATAATTACGGGCGCACCAATTGAGCACCTCGAATTCGAAGAGGTTGATTACTGGGATGAGATGGTGAGGATAATGAACTGGGCCGATCAGCATATAACCTCGACATTGTACATCTGCTGGGCATCCCAGGCCAGCCTCTGGCATCATTACGGGATCCCGAAGTATATGATGGACGAAAAGAAATTCGGTGTCTTCAGTCACAGGATATACAACAGGAAACATGTCCTTACGAGAGGCTTCGATGACGATTTCCTCGCCCCGCACTCAAGATACACTGAGGTGAGAAAAGAGGATATTGAAAAAGTGAGCGACCTGGAGATACTTGCCGATTCAGATGAAGCAGGAATATACCTGCTGGCTTCACGCGACCTTAAAAGGGTATTTGTGACAGGTCATCCCGAATATGACCCCCTGACGCTTAAAGCAGAATATGAACGTGATATTGCAAAGGGACTCGATATAAAGATACCAAGGAACTATTTCCTCAATGATGATCCCCGCTGCGAGCCTGTTGTTAAATGGAGAAGCCATGCCAGCCTTCTGTTCTCAAACTGGCTCAACTATTGTGTTTACCAGGTTACACCTTTTGTGCTCGAAAACGGGAAACGGTAAGCAATACTTTGATTTTCTGAATCAGAGGGATATGAATCCATGCCAATGGATCAGTCATCGAAATTAATATTCCGGTAATAGGAAAGCTCATTGGCCATCTTCCTGAATGTCTTCCTGTTCTGTTTGTCATCCCGGGATCCGCTGATACGGCTGAGTCCGAAATAGGCATATGATGACGCATCATGCCCGTAGTATCCGAATGCCGAAAGCTCACTTATTCCTTTATTGTAGTACTTCTCAGCCAGTTCATGGTTGCGATATTTCTTCTCCTGAATTATCCCGTTGAAAATGGACATCTGCGCCATGAAATACTTGTTGCCGTTGCCGTTTCTTGTTGTTTTCATTACATCCTCCGCTTCATCATATTTTCTGAGAAGAAGCAGATTCTTTATATAGCCTGTCCTATAGAGGGAATTGGCGGGATAAAGATCGTATAGTCCTTTCGTATAGGGAAGTGCACGCTGGTAGTTGTTCTCAAAGTTCATGAAGATATAAGACATGAATGAATATGCCTCCGCTTTCAGCATAATGGAATTTAATGCAGCATTCTGCATTTCGGCTATGCCTTTTACCTTGTCGCCTTTTGGAAAGAGAAATGCAAGCACCTTATATATAGGATGAGCTTCAGGATAAGCTTCGCGGTAGTAATTATACAATCCGGTGAAAAAATTGAAATCGGGATAAACTGTTGCGTAATTGAACGACTCCCTGATGTACCTGTAAGTATTCATGACCATAGGATTGATCTTCGACTGAAGGTTATTGTCGGCATAGTACATCAAAAGCATTCCCCTTGCACCAAGATTGGAAAGAAGATATTCGGCATAGTTATTCTGATCCTGTTCCTTCTCGCACAGGCTGATGCATGTTGTCATGTCCTTCTCATACAAATCGGCAGCCTGGCTCATCGGAGTCAGCGGATGGTTCGACCAGTAAGTAATCATCCCGTTGTACAGGTAAAGTACCGGATGATCGGGATAGACTTCGGAAAGCTTCCGGGCGGTCTGCCTGGCTTCTGAAAACCTGAAACCGTAAATATCATCAACACCCTCCTTCAGGAGACTTATTGCAGCTGTGTCCTTCAGTATCTGACCATGTACCGCCGGGGCAGCCAGTGCCAGTAACAAAAAAATACAATTCTTAATCATCTGTGACATGGTTGACACATATCAAATATTCTTCCAAATTACAACTTTTCCGGTCACGACGGTAACCGGTCAAAGGCGCCGGTAATAAGCCTCAACATAAAACGCTGATATAAAGATAACAGGGCGCAACCTGAATGATAAAAAAAGTTAATTATCCCGCTCGGCTGAACATAATTATCCGGCGGTTGTTTGAACATGTATCAGCCTATTTTAAGTTGTTCTTTAACTCACTAATCCCGTTCCCACCATGTTCTCTTTTAAAAAAATATTCAACGCTCAAGGGTTTGCAGGAATGCCGGGAAGGAGAACAGAACACAGAAATTTCCGTATTCCCCTGATAGGTGAAAAAGCGCCCTCATTCACCTGTGATTCAACTTCAGGAAAATTTACATTCCCCTATGATTATGGCATGTGCTGGAAGATACTTCTGAGTCATCCTCTCGATTTCACACCGGTATGTTCGACGGAACTGATCGAACTGGCAGCGCTACAGGAGGAATTTGATAAAATCGGTACGGTTTTGTGCGCTGTGTCAACAGATCCCCTGGAGATACATAAGCAATGGAAGAAAGCTCTTGAGAAGATAGAATACAAGAATAACTCACAAGTGAAGATCAACTTCCCAATAATTGATGACGCCGATCTGGTGATAGCCAAACTTTACGGAATGATACACCGCGAATCGGACAACAACAGGGATGTGAGAGGAGTGTTTGTAATTGATCCGGATAATAATATCAGGGCTGAATTCTTCTATCCGATGGAAGTCGGAAGAAACATGGAAGAACTTTTCCGGACAGTAGTTGCCCTTCAGACCGCTGATGAGCATAAGGTTATGACACCGGCAAACTGGAAAGCAGGAAAAGACTTTCTTGTTCCCTTCCCTGTAAAAGCCCACATATCAGCCATGAGCAAGGAGTCGGGAGAATATTATCAGTACTCCTGGTTCATGATTTT
>DIWB01000058.1 GCA_002428385.1 Bacteroidales bacterium UBA6117 | reverse complement strand
ATTGTGAATCTGTTTTTCAAACCCGACGATGATGAATGAAAAGAAGCGGGAAAACGGCTCCTAAGTCTCTGGCACATCCTTTGCAGTTACAATTGATAACAAAACTAAGTGAATGCATTTAAAATTATAAGTAAATGAAGTTGCCTGATTTTTTTCAAAAATTTATTATTATTGCATTCCGGAATTCTATACCTAAGTCCGAAAATATTGTGAAGATTATTTCGCAGAATAAATTAAATTCAGGAATTAAACTCCTGAGTCTGGGGTTATTGCTAACTCTGATTATTGCCGGGTGCAATTCGGGAGGACAGAAGCCGCTTGATGAGACTCCCACCAGGGGCAACATAAAAATAGCGGTTGACGAGTCGTTTCAGCCTCTGATCGATACGGAGGTTTATACATTCACCTCCTTATATCAGAATGCAACAATAAGGCCGGAGTATAAGCCTGAAGTCGATGTGGTAAACGATTTCATGCGCGATTCAGTGAAAGTAATTGTTACAAGCCGCACCCTTTCGGAAGAGCAGATTGCATATCTGAAAGAACAGCTCATTGTTGTCCGCTCCGTTAAATTTGCCTACGATGCACTTGCACTTATTACGAACAAGGAAAATCCCGACACGCTTCTCACCTATAATAATGTAAGGGATATAATTCAGGGTAAAGTAAGGGAATGGAAAGAGCTGGATTCAAAATCGAAGCTCGGAAACATCTCTGTTATATTTGACAACACCAAATCGGGTAACATAAGGTATTTCAAGGAGCGGTTTGAGATAGCTGACACCCTTGGCGACAATTTCTTTGCAGTCAACAGCAACGCGGAAGTTATTGAATTTGTTTCAAGAAATCCCGACGCGATGGGAATAATCAGCGTCAACTGGGTAAGCGACAAGGATGACCCCCAGAGCAACCTGTTCCTGAGCCGGGTGAATGTACTGGCAATAGCTCAGGAATTTGCGAATGACGGTTCCTATTACAGGCCTCATCAGGGATTCATTGCTGACAAATCCTATCCTTTCATCCGGGAGGTTTACATGACTTCGAGGGAAACCTTCGCGGGCCTCGGGTCAGGTTTTATCCAGTGGGCAACCGCCGAACAGGGACAGAGAATAGTGCTGAAATCAGGTCTGGTTCCGGCAACAATGCCGATCAGGCTGGTTCAGGTGAGAACGGAATAAAAAAAACATAATCCGGTTTCGTGATCGTGTGACAGGTGGTCTGGGCGGATGAGTAAACGAGTGAAGAAAATAAATAGAAACAAAAATTGATATCAAAATTGAAAACGATGAAAAGTTTGATGTTTATAAGAACCGGTTTGCTGACAGGAATTTTTTCTGTAGCTATGGCGCTCGGAATTCAGGCACAGGATCTGAAGACAGCCATCCAGCTTACCAAGAGTGAGTCGTATGACAAAGCGGAGGAAATGTATAATGCCCTGATACAGAAAGAACCAGGCAATAGTAAATATTATTTTTACCTGGGGGAGAACTATCTTCTCAACTATTTTGCCGACACAATATCCAATACGCTTGCTGCTGCAACAAAAGCGGCAGGTGATATATATCAGAAGGGTATCAGCGCCAATGCAAATGATCCTCTGAACTATGTCGGGCTGGCCAAGATAGCCAACTACACCGGCAACAATGCCAGGGCAGAAGAGATGAGGGCAAAAGCCAAAAGTTTCCTGCTGCCATACAAGAAAATCAAAAAGATGACTCCGCCGGCTCCGGAATATGCTTTTGCGCTCGCCAAAATAGCCGAATCGTACATTAATTCTATCGAAAGCAAGGTTGATACCGCGCTTGCTCTCCCCCTTATCAGGCAGGCAATCACAATTGATCCCAGGAATCCTGAGATCTTTTTTACGGCGGGTGACATTTACATGATGGCCAACGATGGTTCGAATGCGATCAGGAACTACAACCTGGCCCAGTTTGCTGATCCTCAGTCACCGACTGCCGCCATGAAGATCGGCTATGTTTATTTCAAAGCCCGCGCTTTCCCGCAGGCAATTCAGAATTTCGAGGAGGCAATCAACCTCAATGCAAACTATGCTCCTGCATACAGGGAACTGGGTCAGCTCTACTGGCGCGCCGGNNCGTCTTGACCAGTCGAAAGAGAATTTCAAGAAATATCTTGATCTTACCGCCGGGAACATCCCTGCAAAGATAAGGTATGTGAACTCACTATTCTATGCAGGCGACTATGAGGAAGTAATCCTGAACGTTGAGGAGATCCTGGCTGTTGACCAGTCGAGGGGTTATATGAACCGTCTTGCCGGTTATTCATACTATGAAAAGGAAAATCCTGATTATGATAAGGCGCTGACCTACATGGAAAAACTCTTCTCGGTAGTCGACAAGGATGCCCTGTTGCAGAAAGACCACCACTACATGGCCAGAATTCTTGTAAAGAAGAATCAGGACTATATCAAGAACCTTGATGAGCTCACATCTCTGAAAAACCAGCTTGGCAGGGAGAAATCGAGGATGGCTGCTGCCACTGCTGCCAATAAGGCCAAGTTTGCAGGAACAGTTGATGAACTGACAAAAAAGGTAAGTGATCTTGAAGGAAAGATAGCTGCTGCCGACAAGGATCTTGACAGGGCATTTCAGGAGTTTGAACTTGCCTTCAATGCCAAGCGTACCGATCCGAATGCTCCCATGACACCCGTTGAAAGAGCTATATTAAGTGAAAAGGCAAGCAACTACAACACATTCAGAAGGTATGAAGGCGCTGCAAAAACATGGGCCAAGCTGATTGATCCCTCAAAAGAGAACAATCTCAGTGAATACATGCTTATCGCAAGAGCTTTTTACAATGCGGAGAAATTCGAATCTTCTGATTCTATACTGAATATTGTTATTCAGAAATCACCTGATTATCTCCCCGCTTACGCGCAGATTGCAAGAACCTATAACAGACTGGACCCCGATTTCAAGACCGGTATTGCAAGGCCGAAGTTCGAGAAGTACCTCAGCATAGCTGCAAAAGACAGTATCAAGAATACAACTGAAATGATAGAGGCAATGAGCTACCTCGGATATTATCACATGAATACCGGTAATTTTTCAAAAGCAAAGGATTATTATAACAGGATGATAGGTCTTGACCCGAGGAACAATGACAGCAAGATCAGGGGATACAACGGGATCGCAGCTCTTGAATCGAGAGCTGCCGGTCTTGAAAAGACACTTGAAGGAAAGCTTTCCTACCTTGGCAGATCGGCCGAAGCATACTCTAAAATACTCGAGCTTGACCCCAATAATACCGCAGCGCGAAACAGTCTGAAGTGGGTACAGGACTACCAGGCTTCTGTTAAGAAAGGTATCAATCCCAATGAGATCAAGGGTGTAGTAACCAACATGGCCGGTCAGCCCATCGCCTATGCTTCCGTAAGGGTTAAAGACACTGCTGCCGAGAACCTCACCAACGGGAAGGGAGAATACAAATTCGAAATTCCTCAGGGATCGGAAATACTTATTATAAGCGCCCAGGGCTATAAGACAACTGAAGTTGAGATAACCAAATCGAGGGTTTACAACGTAAAACTTGAGCAATAAAAAACAGGGCAGCTGAAAAACTGACGGCGGAATACCGGAGCCGTCAGTTTTCAGCTTCATTTTTCTGACGAATAAAATAGTTTTCACGTAGGGTTAAGTAGCAGAGAAACGGTCATTAATGAAGAAAATCGATTGAGTTTCCTTATCGTATTGAAATATTTAATTTATTTAAGCTATTGGAAAAAAACAATTGAAAACATATATTTGCAAGTCAACAAAATTTTAACCTAACCAAAATCGATAAAAATGAGTAAACAAGGAAGTTCTTTCAAAGAGGCACTGTCGAACGTTTTCGCAGTAAGTGCCATTCTGATAGCATTCGTAATTTGCTATCTATTGTTCGTCAACGTAATGGGAAACCCGGTGAACTTTGAGGGCGGCAACCCAAAAGGTGCTGCCCTGGAAGGTAATTACCTGGGGATTATTTACAAAGGAGGTTTCATCGTTCCCATTCTTATGACATGCGTGCTCACCCTTATCATTTTTGTTATTGAAAGGATTATCACTCTTTCAAGAGCAAAAGGAAAAGGCAGGCTTAACACATTTGTCCGCAAACTTCAGGGTCTTCTCGAAACTGACAAGATTGAAGAAGCTATCCAGGAGTGCGACAGGCAGAAAGGCTCACTTGCCAATGTTATGAAAGCCGGTCTTGCCCGTTACCGCGACCTTCAGAATGACAAGGAACTGGAGAAAGACCAGAAGATCCTCTCAATACAGAAGTCATTTGAAGAAGCAACAGCTCTTGAGCTGCCGATGCTTTCGAAGAACATGGTAATATTCACCACGCTTGCATCAATCTCAGTGCTTATCGGTCTTATCGGAACTGTTCTCGGTATGATCCGCGCATTTGCCGCTCTTGCCCAGTCAGGCGCACCTGATGCACTCGCTCTTTCACAGGGTATTTCTGAAGCTCTTGTAAACACCGCGTTCGGTATCACAGGTTCTACCCTTGCAATTATTGCGTTTAACTATTTCAGCACAACTATTGACGCATATACTTTCAAAATTGATGAAGCAGGGTTCAGTCTGACTCAGAATTTTGCTGCTTCACTGAGAGGCAAGTAGTAATGAATCTTTTGGTTTAATCATTAAAAGAAAAAAAGATGCCAAAGATAAAATTACCGACAAATTCGCCCCACATCGACATGACGCCGATGGTTGACCTCTTCTCCGTGGTACTTATATTTCTTATGCTTACAACTACAATGAGGCAGCCCGAACCGGCCAATGTTGATACTCCTTTTTCTATATCAGAGACGCCTTTGCCTGACTTCAATACGATGACATTCCTGCTCGCACCGGATGGTAGAGTGTTCATGAATTTCGACAACGGACCCGACACCATTCTCAAGTACAGGCCAAAAATCCTTGCAGCAATGGGTGAAAGATACGGCATAGAATTCACTGACAAAGAACTCAGGACCTTCGAGAAACAAAAGTCCTCGATGGGTATCCCGATCAACCAGATGAAGCAATTTCTGAATGCCAGGGACAATACTGAAAGAGACGCTCTGCAGGTTGGAATTCCTATCGATTCTGCAGACAACCAGCTTTCATTCTGGATTCTGGCCGCACGCCAGATCAATCCTAATATCAAGGCCTCCATCAAGGGAGATTCAAAGACAAGTTTCGAAACGGTTGAAAAGGTCCTTGACATTCTTCAGGACAGGAATGTACACAGGTTCAATCTGATTACCAGCCTTGAAGCAGTTAAAATTAATCTAGAAGAAATCCAGCAGTGATATGGCAGAGATAATTCAACAAGAACAGCAAAAAGGAGGGAAGAGGAGAGCTAAAAAGCATGCCCCTCACATCGATATGACTCCGATGGTTGACCTTATGTGTCTGCTGATCGTATTCTTTATGCTTACGACTGCTTTCAGCAAGGCCAAGATAATGGACATTATCCTTCCTGAAAAGATCAAGGATCCTACAAAGCAGGAAGCTCCGAAGATTTCAGCAAGCCGTACAACCAACATCCTGCTTGGGCCCGACAACAAGGTCTATGTCTACCCGGGATCGGTGAAACCTGAGGAATTCAGCGCCAATCCACCCATTCTGCCTCCTCTTACGGTCACAGATTTCAGTGCAGACGGAATCCGTCGAATTCTTCTCGACAGGAACAGAGCCCTGTTCAAGAAAATCAACGACTTTAATGCAGAAGTGATTTCGGGCAGAATTCCGATCTCGCAGGATTCGGCAAAAAGCATAGTGGCTCAGCTGAAAAAGGATGATGATACCGGCCCTATTGTGCTTATCAAAGCACATAAACTGGCCAATTACGGGAACTTTGTGGATATTCTCGATGAGATGAACATCTGCGGAATTGCCCGTTATACGTTTGTGAAGATAGCATGGTACGAAGAACTGATGGTGGAGCGTGCAGCAGGCATTTCATCCACCGCCACAGCTTCAGCCAGATAAACCGTAAACCTTAAGAAAATGGCAAAAGATAATTTTAAAGCACCTGCCTTTGATGATATAGTGTTTGAGAAAAGGAATAAGGAGTACGGAGCCTATACGCTGCGCAAGAAGTACAATCGTAATGTGCTCATTGCTCTTTTGATCGGTTCAGTTCTTGTTGCAACTGCGATCATTACTCCCTATCTAAATGCCAAGGCTGAAGAAAGCAAGGCAAAAGCAGAGGAAAGACAGGTCATTGTAGAAATGGAAAACCTCGATCAGCCTGCAGAAACAGTTGCTCCGCCGCCGCCTCCTCCACCTCCTCCACAGGATGTGGTTCAGCAGGCAGCATATGTTCCACCGGTTGTTGTTGACTCAATTAAACCTGAGGATGAAGTTCAGCTCATGACAGCAGACCAGGCCGCTGTAGAAGTACAGGACCAGGAAGTGGTTGAAGAAATAGCCATTGTTGCCGAAGAGATTGAAGAAGAAGAGGCTGAAGAAGCTGAACCATTCGTGGTTGTTGAGGAAATGCCTATGTTCCCCGGCGGGGAAGCAGAGCTTCTGAAGTATATCATGGAACATACCCAGTATCCTGAAGTTGCTAAGGAAAACAACATCCAGGGAAAAGTAATTGTCAGATTTTGTGTTACTGCGAAAGGTGGCGTAGATAAGGTCGAGATATTAAAGGGTGTTGACCCCGAACTCGACAAGGAAGCCATCCGTGTTGTAAAGACTCTTCCTGCGTTTAAACCAGGTAAACAGGGTGGAAAACCTGTTCCTGTATGGTACATGGTACCTATAAACTTTACTCTCAAATAATAAAGCTTCCAGCATAAATGAAAAGCCGGACCTTTGGTTCCGGCTTTTTCATTTTTAACAGATTCTTTACGGTATGCAGGCAGACCTTACCCGATTCCTCAGGCTCACTGCTGCATCAACTCCTTGAGCTTCCTGACAAAATCCTCAATGTCTTCTGCCATTGTGTCCCAGCTTGTCATAAGCCTGTATTCCGAGGTAAGCTCATCCCAGGAGTAAAAGAAATAGGACTTCATCAGGGTCTCAGCAACATCATGCGGAATTACGGCAAACACTCCGTTCGACTGTACCTGCCGGGTTATCCGGATGCCCGGAATGCCGTTTATCTTTTGAGCAAGGATCTGTGCCATAGCATTTGCATGGGATGCATTTCCCTTCCAGAGATCATCCCTGAAATAAGCAATATACTGTGCCGAGATATAACGCATCTTGGATGACAACTGCATTCCCTGCTTTCTTATATACTTGAAATCAGGCGAAAGCCCCGGCTTAAGGAAACAGACCGCCTCACCGTACATCATTCCGTTCTTGGTCCCCCCGAAGGAGATAAAATCAACTCCTGCATCGGTAGTAAATTCTCTGAAAGGCAGGTTAAGATAAACCGCCGCATTGGCTATCCTTGCTCCGTCCATGTGAAGCAGCATTCCTTTTTCATGGGCAAATTCCGCAAGAGCTTTTATCTCATCAACGCTGTATACCGTCCCCATTTCAGTTGTCTGGGTAATTGAGATAACTTTTGGCTGTGAATGGTGTTCAAAACCAAAGCCGTGAACATGCTTAAGCAGCATCGGCGGGTTTATCTTTCCATCGGGAGTATCAATGGTCAGCACCTTGCAGCCTGTGAATTTTTCAGGAGCCCCGCATTCATCCTGCTGAATGTGAGCAGTATGAGCAGTTATCACCGAATTCCACGACCTGGTCACGCCGCTCAGCCCCAGGGTATTGGCTGCAGTCCCGGTAAAAACGAAATATACATCGGCATCGCTTCCGAAATGTTCTTTAAAAAGATCCTGTGCCTGCCTTGTGTAGCGGTCATCACCGTATCCCACAACATGGCCTTCGTTGACCGAAGCAAGCTCCTTCATAATCTCAGGATGTACACCCGCGTTATTGTCGCTGGCAAATCCCCTTTTATTAATTATTGACTTCATAACAATTTGTTTTATGATATCCCTTCCGGGACTCAGGTATATATAAAATGAGGGGCTTTCTGATTTAAAGCCCCTTTGAATCAGAACATTATTACCTTCAGAACTCTACCTGATCTTCGATCCTTTCACCGCGAAGAAAGTGATATAGGCGTAATAGATGAACAGGCAGGCGATTGCAAACAGGAGGCCAATCCCTTTCTGGATGGCACCCATCATAATCGGCAGAAGAGCAGCGCCGATAACCGATGTTGCAATAACACCCGAGCCCACCTTTGAATGGGGACCGAGGTCTTCCAATGCAAGGTTATAAATACAGGGCCACATGATTGAGTGCATCAGGCCGGTTCCAAGGAACAGCACCAGACCGATCCAGTTCATTCCCATTCCGCCAAGAACAAGTGAAAGCAAAAGCATCACTGCTCCGCCTACGGCACAGAAACTCAATATTTTGCCTGCAGAGTACTTGCGAAGGATAAAGATTCCGGCAATACGGCCGACCATCAGTCCGGCCCAGTAATAAGCCAGAAGCCTTGTCCTCATTTCGCCATCGAAGGTGAAGCCAAGCCTGGATGAATAATCAGCAAAGAAACTCGGTATTCCTATCTCAACTCCCATATAGAAGAAGATTGCGAGTGAGCCCAGCCACAAATGGGTGTATTTGTAAGCGCTGTCCTTGTATTTCTTTACATTGCCTTCTGCAGCCTCGTCTTCCCTGATTTCCGGCAGGCGCAGGAAAAACATTACCACAACAATAATAAGGGTTACAATACCAATTCCTGCAAACGGTCCCTGAACAGTTTTCGGATCAGCCTCAGCGCCTGTGTTGGCCGATACGATAAGCATTGAAACGAAAATCGGAGCAATAACCGTGGCCACGGAATTCAGCGCGTTTGTAAGCGTGAGCCTGCTGGCCGCCGTTTCAGGACTTCCAAGGGCATTCACGTAAGGGTTGGCAGCGACCTGAAGCAGCACAATTCCGATTGCAAACACCGATACTGCACTCAGGAAGCCGTAATAACCGGCAGCAACGCCCGGAATACAAAGGAAGAAACCAAGACTTATCAGTCCAAGACCTGCAAGAACCCCGTTTTTATAACCGATCCGGTTCAGAAGATAACCAACAGGTATCGACAGGATATAGGCTCCGTAAAAGAAGGTGTTGGGAAGCTGTTTTTCAACCTCATTAAGCTTAAAGGCATCCTTCAGATAGTCTATAAGCGAATTGTTCATGGTTGTGATAAAGCCCAGCAGAAAGAAGAGCGCGGCCATCACGATAAGAGGAAACAGGAAATTGGAGTTTTTGTTTGTCATTTTGGTAGGTTTAAGGTTATTTCATGCTTTATAACTTTGTCTGCTTCATTATTTTGCGGAAAACCTGTACATGCATGTTTGCCTGTACTCCTCACCCGGATACAGAACAGCCGACGGAAAATGAGGTTTATTGACTGCATCGGGGAAATGCTGTGTTTCGAGGGCATAGGCCCATCTTTTCCCATATCTCTTTCCGAACTTTCCTTTCTCATTGTCGATCCAGTTTGCTGTATAGAGCTGTAGTCCGGGCTGGGTGGTGAACACTTCCAGAGTCCTGCCTGATAAAGGATCGCTGACTGCCGCGGCAAGGCCCGGAGCGCCTGCCGGGTGATCGAGAACCCAGTTATGATCGTAACCTGCCCCGTATCTGAGCTGCTCGTTATCCTTGTCTATATCCTCACCGATTTTTTTTGGGCTGGTGAAATCAAAAGGAGTGCCGCTTACGGCGATTATTTCACCTGTCGGTATATTCGTTTCATCGGTCGGAGTGAAAAACCTGCCGTTAATCATCAGTTCATGGTCGTAAATGCTTCCTGCACCCTCTCCTGCCATGTTGAAATATGTGTGACCGGCAAGGTTTACCACAGTTGTTTTATCGGTGGTTGCAGAGAAATCGATCCTGAGTTCATTGGCATCAGTCAGGGTATACGTTACGGAAGTCTTCAGGTTACCGGGGTAGCCCTCCTCTCCGTCGGCTGAAAAGTACTCCATTTTCACTGCTGAAGCGGAAGCATCAACGACATGCCACACAACCTTGCTGAAGCCCTTTATTCCTCCGTGGAGATGATTGGGGCCATTGTTTACGGCAAGTGTATATTCCTTACCGGCAAGAGAGAATTTACCTGAGGCAATTCGGTTTGCACAACGTCCGCAAATTGCACCCATGTAAGGACTGTTCATATTGATGTAGTCGGCAATGTTGTCGTAGCCCTGCACAACGTCGGTAAAGTTGCCTTTCCTGTCCGGGGCGAAAATACTTACGATTATTGCCCCGTAGTTGGTTACCTGGGCTGCAAGTCCGTTTTTATTCCTGAGAGTGTACAGGCCTGTAGGCTTTCCGTTAAGAACACCCTTGAATGAATCTTCCTTTACAATATTCATAACTACTTAAATATCAAATTATTTGCCAATTGAAACTAAAACCTGACCTTGCCGGCACCCTGATGTCTGATAAAGAGGATATGGCATGAACCCTTGCCGTAAACATGTTCAAGGGTGGCGACATATTTCTTCAGCAGTGACTGGGGTACGAAAGCCTGTATTGTGCCGGCAAAACCTCCTCCATGAACTCTCCATGCCCCCTCGCCCTTAAGCACCAGTTCGCTGAGGGCAAGGGCAAGTGAAACATTCTGTTCCCTGACATTGGTAATGGGATATACATTCTGGTTGTACATGAATGAACTGAATCCCGAGTCGACCACCATTCCGAGGAATGATTTGAAATCGTTTTTCTCAAGAGCAGCCACCTGGTCGACCACTCTCTGGTTGTCGCCCTGGAAATGGATTGCCCTCAGGATGGCGCGGTCACCCACTTTTTCCCGAATAGCGGGAGCAATATCAAGAACCTGTTTCAGCGTTACTTCCCTCAGCACCTTAGCTCCGAGCTGGGCGGCAACTGCTTTCATATCGGTTGGCAGTGAGGCATATTCATCATTCAGGTCGGCATGGCTTCCGCCCGTATCGGTGATGACAAGTGAGAAGCCGGTGGCAACGAAATCGAAGTTCACTTTCTTTACTTTGGGTTTCGACGGGTCCTTGAAGTCGATTGTTATCAGCCCGCCCATCGCACACGCAGTCTGGTCCATCAAACCGCAGGGTTTTCCGAAGTAATTGTTTTCGGAATACTGTCCGATGATTGCGTTCTGAATCGGATCGACCTTGCCTTTATTGAACAATTCACTGAGAATGGCGCCTATAAGTACCTCGAAAGAAGCCGAAGAACTCAATCCGGAGCCCTTTGGAACTCCTCCGTCGATACATGCGTCAAATCCTCCGATCGCATGTCCGAGTTCCTTAAAACGAGCGCAAATGCCTCTTACAAGGGCTGCTGAGGTATATTTCTCAGCTTTCACGGGACTGAGGTTTTTAAGATCAACCTCAAACTGAGGGTAACCCTCTGAAATGATCCTGATCACATTGGTGCCGTTCGGGCCGGCAATACAAACGTTGTCAAGGTTAACAGCCCCTGCCAGTACTCTTCCATAGTTATGATCAGTGTGATTGCCACCGATTTCGGTGCGTCCCGGTGATGTAAAAAAGTCAACATCCTTCTTTCCGAAAGCGGCTTCGAATTGTTTCAAAAGCCCGGTATATCTCTTTCCGTTCCTCTTCAGTTCAGAGGTATTATTCCCATAAAGTTCGCGGAATGCCTTGTTTTCCCCGTTGTTGATTTTGCGGATCAGATTATCTGTTGTCATGAATATATGGTTTTAGTATTGACGAAAGAATGTAAATATAGCAATTGTAGGGAAAAATAAAACGAAGCCGTCCCAAACAATTTGGAACGGCTTCAGTGTTATTTTATGCTGTAAAGGATGTTTACCTCCGCTTGCTTCCCACAAGTGCGAAGAAGACAATGTAGAGGTAACACAGAATTGGCAGGATGAATGCGAATCTGACACCGATGCTGTCGGCTATAAGGCCCATAAGAACGGGTATCACAGCTCCACCCACGATAAGTGTGTTTATAAGACCGGATGCCATGCTGAGTTCGCCCTTGTCGAGGCCTTCAACACCGAGGGTAAAGATATTGGGGAACATAATTGAGTTGAAGAAACCCACTGAAAGTCCCAGCCAAAGGATGACAGGACCACCGGCAAGCATTACTACAACCAGAAGAAGAGCTGCTATCAATCCGAATACTGCCAGTGATCTGCTGGCATTGCCTCGTCCGAGCCTCATGGCCAGGTAGTTCACGAATGCAATTCCTGCAAAGATAAGTCCGTCTGTAATCTCCCTGCGGACGAACCATCCGACAAAAAGAGCGAGCAGAAGGACCAGCACTGTGTAGATGTATTTCTTTGATTCCTTCACATCCGAAAGCATGAATGAACCATAGAAACGGCCAACCATCGCGCCTCCCCAGTACAGGGCTATCATCATGGCAGCCTGTGTGTTTGCTATTCCCAGAGCTTCCTGGAAATATCTCTGAAGCATTGCAGCCGTACCAACTTCAGCGCCGACATAACAGAAAATACCAAAAGCGCCAAGAACGACATGCGGATATTTCCATACGCTTTTCTTCTCAACGCCCTGGGTTGAAATTTCGGGAAGTTTGAGAAAATATATTGCGATCGCAATAATGATTACCACAATACCGATAATGAGGAACGGGGTTGTGGGAACGTTTTCAGCAGTATTGAGGGCTGCTTCAGCTGCTGATTTGAAAATGAACAATCCGGCGACCAGGGGAGCAATGTAGGTTGCAATCGAATTAAGCGCCTGGGTCAGGTTAAGACGTCCGGATGCCGATGCTGACGGTCCGAGCGCCGTAACATAGGGGTTTGCAGCTGTCTGGAGGAAAACAACGCCGCCTGCCATGATGAAGATGGCAAAAAGGAAGAAGGGGAAAGAAAGCATTTTGGCAGCCGGGAAGAACAAAAAGCTGCCAACTGCAACCAGGATCAATCCAAGGATTACCCCTCCCTTGTAGCCAATCTTTTTAATAATGCCCCCTGCAGTAAATGCCAGTAAAAAATAAGTGAAGAAAAAAGCTCCGTTCACCAGCTGGGCCTGAAAGTTTGAAAGCTCAAAGACTGCCTTGAACTTGTCAGCCAGCGTAATGTTAAAGGTAGTAACGAAACCAAACAGGAAAAAGATCATTCCCATGAATGCCATTCCTGCCGTTTGCGTATTTTTCTGTTCTGTCATGTTGAGAGTTTTAGGTTAGACAAAGTACCCGGCATCCGGGCGGTAGTAAAATTACATTTAAAGATCGATTTTCCTAATGCGTCTTGTGAATTTTTAACTTATCATGGCGATCATAATAATCCTGCTTAATGGCTATATTTGCGGAAATTTAAAAGGGAGTTTTGACAAGGTATTTCATATATATTTCATTTAAAGGAACTTCATATCACGGATGGCAGCTTCAGCCCGGTGCTGTCACTGTCCAGAAGGTCCTTAATGAAGCCTTGTCGACGATACTCAGTGAAAAGATATCCGTTACAGGTGCAGGGCGAACCGATGCCGGTGTTCATGCTCTTGTGTTCTGTGCCCATTTTGACAGCCAGGCACCGAATCTTGACGTCAGGAACAACATCATCTTCAGGCTGAACAGATACCTGCCGGCTGACATATCCGTAACCGGAATAAGAAAAGTAAAGGCTGATGCGAATGCAAGGTTCAGCGCCATTTCGCGGACGTACAGATATCTGATACTGCGCACAAAGGATCCGTTCCGGACCGAGACCGGATGGTACGTTCATGGTGATATTGATGTCGATGCAATGAACAGGGCTTCGGAAATACTGATGCGGCACAATGATTTCACCAGTTTCTGCAGGCTTCATTCCGATAACAAGACGAATATCTGCACAGTGTTCAGTGCAGAATGGAAACCCGAAGGCAATACTCTGGTCTTCACCATCAGGGCCGACCGCTTCCTGAGGAACATGGTAAGGGCAATCGCAGGAACCATGATTGAAACCGGAAGAGGAAAGATTACACCTGAGGATTTTGAACAGATAATCCTGTCGCATGACAGATCGTCTGCAGGTATGTCGGCACCGGCCAGGGGATTGTTCCTGACCGCGATAGAGTACCCCGGGGAGATATTTGAATGAAGGGAAATAATTGATTCTTTTAATCGTTTGTAATAGAAATCAAAACGGCGTAAACAAATAAAACCAAAGCATATGATAATGATCTCTGCATTATTCGGGTCGGCTGCAATTTCATCAACAGATGAGGCAATGACTGTCCTTGATCTGCTGATGAAGGGTGGGATAATAATGATCCCGATAGTGTTGCTTTCGCTCGTCAGTTTTTACATATTCATTGAAAGGCTGGCCTATATCAACAAGACCACGGCCATAGCGAAAGGTCTTGTGCCGGCGGTCACGAATGAACTCAGGAACGGCAACTCAAAAAACGCTCTTGTTCATGCAAGGAACAGCCAGGCTGCCGTTGGCAGGATACTGGAAAGCGGAATCGAAAAGGTAGGACGGCCAATCGATGAGATGGAGAGGAACATTGAGACAACAACGAATCTTGAGATCACCAAGATGGAGAAGAACACAGGATACCTTGGCATAATTGCAAGCGTTGCTCCCATGCTTGGATTCATCGGTACAATCTCCGGGGTGATCAAGATTTTCTACAGTATCTCCCTCGCCGACAATATCAGCATCGGACTTATTGCAGGAGGGCTATATCAGAAAATGATCTGCAGCGGCGCCGGACTGATTGTCGGGGTTCTTGCCTACGCGGCATACCACTATCTTCAACTGAAAATCGACAGGTACATGATAAGGCTTCAGGAGTCAATGATCCAGTTCCTTAAGGCAGTCTGAGATGAACTTAAGAAGAAACAAACAATTCAAGCCCGAGGTAAGCACCTCCTCGCTTAACGACATCATGTTCTTCCTGTTGTTGTTCTTCCTGATTGTCTCAACACTTGCCAATCCCAACGTTATCAAGGTTCTGCTTCCAAAATCAAAAAGCGCGCAGGAAATCGACAAGCAGCAGGTGAACCTGACGGTGACGGAAGACCGGAGGTATTATATCGATCAGAATGAAGTGCTGTTGTCGGAACTCGAGCAGAAGCTGGAGGAACATGTAAGGGGAATTGAGAATCCGACTGTTGTCCTGAGGTTCGCAAAAAGTCTCAACATCCAGGATCTGGTAGATGTTCTTGAGGTCGGGGTACGGCTCGACGTAAAGATGGTGATGGCGACTGACAAGTCAAATGCTGCCCTCTGACAGGACTGCAGTCTGAAAAATAACAACAAAAATTTATCGAATTACGATAAATTTTCATATGATATTCGACAAGTTTTTTACCCAAAACGATATCAATATTTATCACTGTTCCAGATCTCCCATGACTTTTCTGCCTGTGAATGAAGCATTTTCAGTCCCGACAGAACAATGCATCCCTTCTCCCGCCCTTTCGTGAGGAATGTTGTGATCTCAGGGTTGTAAACCAGGTCGAACAGGATATGGTCCGGGCCAAGGAGGTCATAATTAATATCGGGGCTTCCATCTGTAAGGGGATACATTCCCAGAGGGGTTGTATTTACAATCAGCGCGGCACTTCCCAGTACATTCTTATCCAGATCGCGGTAGGTAAGGCAGCCGGCCTTTTTATTCCTTGAAACAAGCCTGTAATCAATAAGCATGGAAGCAAGGACATGGCATACAGCCTTTGAGCTGCCTCCTGTACCAAGCACCAGAGCCTTCCCTGTGCCCTGTTTCATAACGGGTTTAAGGGTATCGGATATCCCGTAAATATCGCTGTTGAAGCCTCTGAGTTCCATGGAATCTCCGTATCTCCTGATCTTTATAACGTTGACAGCGCCGACTGCTTCAGCCTCGGGATCTATCCTGCCGAGGAAGGGCAATACTGCAGTTTTGTAGGGGATGGTTACATTCAGTCCTGCCAGTTCTGCGTCGGACAACAATTCATGAAGCTGACTGATGTCTGTCAGAGGATAATTCTCATACGTACAATCCGGAATTCCTTCCCGTATGAATTTTTCGGTGAAGTATTTCTTCGAGAATGAATGTCCCAGCGGGTAACCAATGAGTCCGAACTTCCTCATGGCCGGAGGCGGTCAGGGCTGAAGGTCATCGGGAAGGAACTGGAAGAATGTATCGCCTCTCAGTCCGAGGCGCAGCGATTCGAGCGGGATTATCTCATTGGGTGCGATATTTCCCAGGTTGACGTTGGCTCCGAAATGCTTGATGAACCATGCCTGCTGCGATTTGAGGGGAGCTTCCCAGATTACCTTATCGAGCCCGACATGATCGGAGATTTCCTTTATCAGGGGCATATTCACCGATCCGTCGTCGTTATAGATGCCAATAGTTCCGGATTCGCGCGCTTCAGCGATTACCTTCACCGAACCGGCTTCCAGTTCCGATTTCATCATTTTGACCCATTCCTCCGGACTGTAAACAATATCTTTCTTTTTTGAACCCACTTCCGAAATAACTGTACCTCTTCGCGAAAGTATCCTTATACATTCAAGCTTGGTTTCCTGGCTCATCTCATATGATCCGTCGGAGATCTCCACAAGCGTAATCTCGTGCTTGTCGATGAAATCAACAAACCCGCTGAACATATTGCGGATTATGAATGCTTCAAAAAGGGTTCCGCCGAAATAGGGTATGCAGCCGGCCTTTTTGTAAACCTTCAGTTTTTCACCGAAACCGGGAGTGATCAGAGAAGTGCCGAAACCCAGCTTGACGAAATCAGTGTAATCACTGCCCACCGACATAAAATCCTCAGCTTCCCTTATGCTGAGACCTTTGTCCATAACCATGGTCAGGCCGGTGGTTCTTGGTTTTGAGGGACGATCGGGAAGAAACGGAAGTATCTTTTCCATATGCATATAATTTTGTTTTCAATGGTTTTACGCCGGCAGGATGGCAGGCAGGTTTCCCTGTGTCTTCAAGCCGGGATGCACAGGCAATATACTAAGAATTAGCGAAGGTTATATTCCGAAAGAATCTTCTTCATCTTCCTTGTAAGAAGCTTTTCAGGGAAAATTTCATAAAAATCCCCGAACATCTCCTTATCGCCCTCAAGGGCAAACAAAAGGTGTTTTATGGAGCTGTCTGTGTGGCCCGTATGAAGGTAGAAGGAAGCCAGTATATAATTAATGCCGGGGACGTCTCCCAGTATTTTATATGCTTTTTCAAAGAAAGGAAGAGACCTTTCGACGAATCCGTCCCTGAGTATTATTTTCCCCAGGTCGGTCCATACTTCCGAATAATATGCGTCGAGTTTAAGCGCCTCCCTGTAGCACCTGAGGGTGTCCTTGATTTCCTTCCTTGCATAATGTGCCTTTCCAAGCATGTACCATATTTCAGGATTTTCGTCATCAAGGCGTACCGCTTTTCTGAGGAATATAAGGCTCTCTTCGGGATTTCCTGATTCAAGGGAGATAATGCCGAGACCGAACCATGGATCAGCAAATTCAGGAGCAAGTTCAATTGCCTCGTTGTAATATTTCCTTGCAAGCGCCAGATCGCCTGTCTTCTCATAGCATTCGGCCAGGTATGTCATTGCCTCGAAGCTGTCGGGCTCATTCTCGAGATACTCATGGTAAACAGGAATGGCTTCGGAATATCTCTCCTGGTTGCAGAGAATATTGCCCTTGTTGAAAATGGCAAATGTATTCTGGGAATTTATTGCAAGGGCATAATCGTAGGCTTCAAGGGCTTTCTCATAATCTTCCTGCTTATTGTAGATTATCCCGAGGTTGTACCATGCGCTGTCTGAAAAAGGCTCTGTCTCGAGGTATTTGAGGTAGAAGGAAATGCTGTTCTCAAAGTCCTCCGTCTTTTCATAGGCATATGCCAGGTCGTAGATATGGGCGTAGAAATCCGGTTCGAGTTCGATCAGCTTCTTCATGTAGGGGATCAGGTACTCGTAGTAATTAAGGTTCTGAAGCACTGAAGTGATCGAGAAGAGAATATTGGCAGGTTCATCGGAATCGAGGGTAAGGGCATAATCGAACATTTTTTTTGCACCCTGGATATCTCCGAGGATACCCATAGCTGTTCCCTTGGCCACAAATATCTCGTGGTTGCCCGGTTCGATGCTTTCGAGGATCTTAAGTATCCTGAGGGCTTCAACAGCCCTGCCCTTGTCAAGAAGGACCCTGGCTTTACGGAGCTGAATGGAAACAGAATTGGGATGCTGTTCCGATGCAAGCAATGCTGCTTCGTAAGCCCTTATGGAATTGTTCGATTCAATATAAAAATCGATAATATTCTCGAACTCAATAACATCGAAGAAATAATTTTCATTATTCTTCTTCATCCGCTCAAATTTACGGATAACATTTTTCAGATCCTCCTCGTAGAAGTAATTGTACTTATCGTCTTCCATCCCCCTCTAAAATATTGAGTACAAAATTAATAACATTTTAAAATAACCATTTGGAGGCATAATCATATTATCAACATTTTTGTTAATTTTTAAACAGCTGTATATCAAGTTAATAGAATTTTTAGATCAGATTTTGTGATTTTTTTCGGAACTGACGCAACCTTATCATGCTATTTTTCATCTATGAATTGTAAATAACCCAAACTCAATATATCGCATTTACCCTGGAATTAACCTAAATTCTACCTTCGAAAAACCGGGCGCAAACCCGGTTTTTCCATTTAATGTAAGAGCTATAATTACCATTATTCAGCACCTTCGGAGCTGACTTCATAGGGTGGATTTCTTACCTCCGGTTGCACCGGAGGTTATTCACTTATTGCTCCTTCAGAGCAAGTTGTCGCACCGGAGGTTATTCACATATTGCTCTTTCAGAGCAAGTTGTCGCACCGGAGGTCATTCACCGAGTACTCTTTCAGAGCAGGTTGTATAAATCCGGGTGTCGAAAACCTCGGCAGTGTAGATTATGAGCAATCCCCAGTGAAATAACGGTGGCAGAAGTAAATTGTGAATAACCATCCATCGGAAACCGCAACAGCTGTGGATTGCAATCAATCACCGGTGAAAAACCGCGACAGCGGTTTAATGTGAATAACCGCCGGTGCAACCGGCGGCCAACAGCCGTCCCTGACGTAAACCCTGAAAGGGTTTAATATTTTTTGCATGACAAATACACTTTTATTAACTTGGCATTGTCTCGTTGTAATATTAACCTAACCTGGACAAGCCAGAAC
>DIWB01000035.1 GCA_002428385.1 Bacteroidales bacterium UBA6117 | reverse complement strand
AGCACCCTTATTGGCTGGGAATTGAAGTGGAAGAAATCGAACCAGGGCAGATTGCTGTTATCGGCCACACCTCCTGTCCTTATCCTCCATCTGAACTCGCTGAATGGTCCTGTCTCACGCTGCTGCGACACTTCGAAACGGAACATGTCGAAATGACTGTACTTGCCCGAATATGGTGAGGCCAGGTTTGCCCCGTGCTTCCATGTGAACATAAAGGTCGGCCAGTCGGATCCCTGGGGCGACTTGTTGCCTTTGTATACCCTGTACTTCTGATACGGTGTAAATGTAACATTTGTTACAAATTCAAAATGCTTCTGGTCCTTCAGATAGCTGCCAGTTCCATTTTCAGGATTGAGATATTCGTTTTCCGGCAGGTTGGGGGTATACTCTCTTTTTGTGTCGAAAACGGAGAATGAGGTGGTGTTTTCAAGTATTCTTCTTTCTTCATATCCTCCTTCGAAGTTCAGTTTGAGCCCGTTGACAATCTCTTTTTCATACCCCAGGGTAAGGTATCTGCTGTCGTAGAGTTTCAAAAAGTTACGCTCCATCAGAAGTGAGGTGATGGAATTAATAAGTGGATTTATTCCACCTCCTTTGCCCATATCGCTGCCCGAGCTGCCTGTCCTGAGGTAGAACTGTGAAGGATTCATTCCCTGAATCGAATAGTTGGCATTTACTCCCCACATCAGCTTCTCCCTGCTGAATGCCCAGCGGAAGTCGGGATACACCGAAATGCTTCGGGAATGCCTGAGTTGTTTATTGATCCTGAAGTCAAGGCCGTAGATAAATCCGTCCACCGTATTAAAACTCAGGCTTTTTAGGTTCACCAACCCTCCGTAGGTGAATCTTAACCCGGATGTATCCGACCATGTGTGTCCTGACATTACCCTGTTGATGACAGTCCTGAAGCCTGATTGTCTTTTCTGATTGCCCTGGAATGAAGCGGTATCGGTTACTGTTTTCCGGATGCCTGATGCTGCCATTTTTATGCTGTCGCTTTTCCTGACGCTTTTAAGTTCGATCTCGGAAAGAGGAATCGGCCTGATGTCGGCCCAGTAAGCGCTGTCCTTCTTCGCGGCATCAGGTTCTATGATATGGGTTGTGTTATCCTTTATCTCAAGGCTGTTCACCACACTGTCGGGTCTGGTGTTTTTGGATTCCTTTTCGAGAAGTCTTCCCAGTTTCACCATATCGCGGTTTGTCAGTTCCTCTTTCTGAAGTATCCTGTTTATTTCACTCCCCGATTTTGTAACAAGCGAATCAGGTTGATATCTCCCTGCGAATCCGGTAGCCAGGTCGCCGGGCTTCTGAAGTTTTTCATTGGGTTGCACATCGAGATATTTGACAGAGCTGGTATAACCGACATCTGCCCTGATCCCGATTATCTGAAGATCGATGTCGAACTGATGGCTGACAGGCATCCAGACATCTTCCCTTACCGGAATGTAAAGCTCCCTTACTCTTATTTTTCCTGCAATGTTCTCATTTGTAAGGTCTACACTGTGAAGGCACCAGAGGTCCTCTATGATGAATATTGTTCCCGAAAATAATTGCTGGCTTTTCTGTCTCGGGATCACCTCAATTTTGTTTATTGTATTATTCCCCTGGAAAGTGGTGCCTATATACCTGAATTTATAGTAAGAGAAAGCCTGGGGAGAAAGCGGCGAGATAGCCAGCTCTGCAATCACGGGTTGATAGAAGCTGGCCTGTATGTAATCCATTGGCGAGATATCGTTGCCCTGATCCGGGAAGGTGCTGTTGAGAGAAATTACTCGCTGGACATATTTATCCGGTGCAGTGAATTCGATTTCATTGTAGGATTCCAGGAAGAATGAATCACCTTCTTTGATGATGTCTTCATTCTCGGTGGCTTTTCCTCCTGCTGAGACATAGTTGCTTTCGCCGGTGCTTCCCATCCTCATCGATTTCTGAATGAGTTTCGGGATCTTCCGCATGTACAGGTTGCCCTTTATATATACTTCGGCTTTGTAATGATCAATGTAGTTTAGGTAGTAAGGAGCCAGTCCGATTACCTTCCTCATTATTGACAGAGCGGGATCTTCTCCTGAGGGTGAGATCCTTACCTCCTGGATTTCGTAGATCTGTTCGGGGAGTACCGCGTTCTTTTCAACATCATTCTCGCCGATGGTGACACTCTCAATAACCGGCTCATAACCAAGACTTTGAAAGAGAACCATGTAATTTCCCGGCGGAAGCCGGAGTTCGTAATCGCCCCTGGCATTTGAGGTGGTTCCAAGCTTTATTTCATCGATATACACCGTTGCATATCCCACAGGCTGCCCCGACTGATCGAGGATTTTGCCTTTAAGTTTCTGCGAAACTGCAGGGATTTCAGCAAGTGCAAACACGACCAGAAGCCAGAGCATTGTCCCTCCCCGGCATTTCAAATGTCGCTTGTCTGCTTGTCCGGTCATTTTTTTCCTGCAACTATTATCACTATCTCTCCTTTGGGTGTATGATCCTTAAAGTGGCCTGCCAGCGATTCAAGGGTTCCGCGGACGGTCTCCTCGTAAATCTTGGTAAGTTCCCTCGATACTGAAGCTTCGCGGCCGGGTCCGAAACAGGCTGCCAGATCCTCAAGTGTCCTTACGAGGCGGTAGGGCGATTCGTAGAATATCATTGTCCGGGCTTCATCAGCCAGGGAAGTGATCCTTTTATTCCTTCCCTTTTTTGGAGGAAGAAATCCTTCGAAGCAGAATCTCTCGCAGGGGAGTCCCGAATTTACAAGCGCCGGCAGCAGGGCCGAAGCTCCGGGAAGGGTTTCGACTTCTATACCTTTTTCAAGGCAGGTTCTTACAAGCAGGAATCCGGGATCGGATATTCCGGGAGTGCCGGCATCTGAAATGAGGGCAGTCGCAGTGCCTGACAGTATCCTTGCGCATATTGCTTCTGATGTCCGGTGCTCGTTGAACATGTGATGCGACTGGACAGGAGTGCTTATTTTGTAGTGATTGAGAAGCTTGGCTGCCTGTCGGGTGTCTTCGGCCAGGATCAGGCCGACACTCCCCAGTACCTCTATTGCCCTGAAAGTTATGTCTTTGAGGTTGCCGATTGGGGTAGGTACGAGGAAGAGTTTACTCATGTGCGATGAACTTGCGTTTTATCAGGTCGACGAGCTGGGTAACTGCTTCACTGCCCGAATTGTCGCCTGCGTACCCCATTATGACGGCCATGGCATCCGAAATGTTACCCACTTTTTCCAGCTTCTGAATAGCCTCGTTGTATGAGTCAGTATTACCGTCGAATATCTCCCTGATGAACAGGAATTTGTCATTTATCCCGATTGCCTCGTCGAGGCTTGACAGAGGTTTCGACCTTAATATTTCAAGTACATCGTCTCCGGGTTTCCTGGTTCCGAGCTTCTCATTGAAACTTTCCGGTCTGCCGGTATACTGGTCCGCTATTATTGAAAAACCTGCGGGCTTTTTATCTGCCGGCCTTACGGTCTCCTTTTCAGGCTTCGGTTCAGATTTTTCAATTACGGGTTCAACATGCGGTTCAGCCTTTTCAATCAGGGGTTCAACATGCTGTTCAGCTTTTTTTTCAGTCACTGGTTCAACGCGAGGTTCGCGTGGCTCAGCGGGAGGGGGTGCTGCCAGGTTTATTCTCTTGATCAGTGCAATCACGTCACAGGCGCTTTTGCATTTTGATTTTGCGAGCTCTACCTGAAACTCGGGAACGCCGGGATAACTTTTCAGATCATCAATGATTTCCCTGGCTTCATTGAGGTCCTTTATGATAATATCGATGGTTGCATTCAAATCCATGACTTCCGGTATAATATTAACGAAGCATTTTCCTTATTTTGCAAAAATAAATATTATTACTCAAGTCTTCGACTAATTGAGTTACAATTAAGTTATTCAGAAACGGCACTGACAGGGTATGGACTTTCTCGAGAATTCAGGCAGGGTGACAGGGCGACGCGGAACAATTGAAGTGATCACTGGATCAATGTTTTCCGGCAAGACGGAAGAATTGATAAGGAGACTTCGCCGGGCCCGGTTTGCAGGCCTTAAGGTCGAGATTTTCAAACCCACGGTCGACAATCGTTACTCCGGGACGATGATTGTCTCGCACGATGACAAGTCAATTGTCTCCACACCCGTCGAAAATGCGGCTTCAATCCTGCTTCTTGCCGATAATGTCGATGTGGTCGGGATTGATGAGGCCCAGTTCTTTGACAATTCGGTTGTTGAGGTCTGCAACAAGCTGGCGGACAGCGGTGTGAGGATTGTGGTTGCCGGTCTCGACATGGATTTCATGGGCAATCCCTTTGGTCCGATGCCGGCCCTGCTGTCAATAGCAGAATATATTACCAAGGTTCATGCGATCTGCATGCGTTGCGGAAGCCTGGCCCAGTTTTCACATCGCAAGTCGGAAGAGTCACAGGTGGTCGTCCTTGGCGAAAAGGACAAATATGAGCCCCTTTGCAGGGAGTGCTACATCAAGGCAACAAGCAAAACATAGTATGGATTATACATCATCCGATATTGCCCGGATTACCGGAGGAAGCCTTACCGGATCCGGTAACCTGATCGTTTCCGATCTTCTGATCGACAGCAGGCAGGTGAGTTACACTGAAAATACGGCTTTCATTGCAATCAGGGGAGCCAATCACGACGGTCATGATTTTGTTGACGAACTTTACGGAAGAGGAGTTAAGGTCTTTATCGTTGAACAGCTTCCAGTGAACACGGACTACTACCCCGATGCAGCTTTTATCCTTTGCGGGAATACAGTTGAGGCTCTTCAGCTGCTTGCGGCATCCAGGCGAATTGGCTTTAGTTCACCCGTGATTGCAGTAACAGGAAGCGCCGGAAAAACAATAGTCAAGGAGTGGCTGGGAGATCTGCTCGGGAGGAAGGCTCCGGTCATAAGGAGCCCAAAAAGCTACAACTCACAGATCGGAGTGCCGCTTTCAGTCTGGAAGCTCAATGAGAAATTCAGATACGGGGTATTTGAGGCAGGGATCTCCTTCCCCGGCGAGATGGAGAAGCTTCAGAAGGTAATCAGGCCCGACATAGGGGTAATTACAAACATCGGGGATGCACACAACGAAAATTTCACAGGTTATGAGGCAAAGGCTGCCGAAAAGCTGAAGCTGTTTGCCGGCGCTTCTACCGTGGTTTTCTGCAGGGACCACTCCCTGGTTCGCAGGATGATCATGGGCGACAGCTATCTTAGTTCAATTAACCTTGTCGACTGGTCGCTTGAAGACACTGAAGCAAGGATCTTCGTCAGGAAGAAAAAGAGCAAAAGCGGCTATACAGGTCTGGAAATGAAATACGACGGGAAGACCGATGATTACGTGATCCCGTTTATCGACCCGGCATCGGTCGAGAATGCAATTACTGCAGCATGCGTGTGTCTTGTAACGGGGATGGATCCCGCCGATATTAAAACCGGACTGGCCGGACTGATGTCGGTGGCAATGAGGATGGAGATGAAGAGCGGCATCAATAACTGCCATCTTATAGAAGACTATTATAATTCCGATCCGGGATCGCTGAAGATGGCTCTCGACTTTCTCAGATCGCAGAATAATACAAAGACAACTCTGATCCTTTCCGATTTCATCCAGAGCGGCCGCGAGGAGAAGGAGCTTTATGCCGGTGTTGCCGAACTTGTAAGGAAGACCGGAATAGACAAGTTCATCGGGATAGGGGATGCCCTTATGAGGAACAGCTCTTCTTTTGACGATGATGCAAGGTTTTATTACTCGACTGCGAATTTTATCGAAAACTTTAATCCGAAAAACTTCAGAAAAGAAGTCATTCTTCTAAAGGGTGCTCGAAAGTTTGAATTTGAAAAGATCGCCAGGCTCCTGGAGCAGCAGGTCCACATCACGGTACTCGAAATCAATCTCGATGCCATTTCGCACAATATAAACGAGTTCCGCAGGTTTCTTCATCCCGAAACCCGGATCATGGCCATGGTCAAGGCTTTTGGTTACGGTTCGGGAGGAGCCGAGATTGCTTCGCTTCTCGAGTTTCATCGAGTAAGCTGTCTTGGCGTTGCTTATGCCGATGAGGGTGTTGAACTCCGCAACTCAGGTGTCAGGCTTCCGATTATTGTTATGAATCCGGATGTCTCATCAGTGGAGAATATGCTTGAAAACAACCTTGAGCCTGAAATTTACAGTTTTTCCTCTCTCGGCCGGTTTGCCGAAGCTGCGGCCCGCAACGGCCTCCAGGATTATCCGGTTCACCTTAAAATCGACACCGGTATGCACCGGCTGGGATTCATGCCTGGTGAACTTGGTGAACTGGCTTCAAGGATCAGGGGGCAGAGCAGTCTGAAAGTGATGTCGGTTTTCTCGCATCTTGCAGCCAGTGAGGACCCTTCCTATGATGAATTCACCCTCAGGCAGATCGAACGCTTCACTGAAGCGGCTGATATTATCAGGGAGGCAACCGGCTACCCCTTCCTGAAGCACATCCTGAATACTTCAGGTATAATAAGGTTTCCGCAGTATCAGTTCGACATGGTGAGGCCGGGAATAGGGATCTACGGTGTCGGTTCATGGAAGGGAATTAATCTGAGGCCGGTTAGCCGCTTCAAGACAAGGATACTGCAGGTGAAGAAAGTGCCGGCCGGCGAGCCTGTTGGTTACGGTTGCAGGGACATATCAGACAGGGAGCGCCTTATAGCCATACTTCCTGTCGGATATGCTGACGGGCTAAGAAGGATCCTTGGGAATGGCAAAGGATCCCTGTTCGTCAAAGGAAGGAAAGTCCCCCTTGTCGGTAACATATGCATGGATATTTGCATGGCCGATGTTACCGGATCAAACGCCGCGGAAGGGGATGATGCCGAGATATTCGGACCAAATATACCGATCAGCGAAATTGCAGGACAGTGCGGAACAATACCTTATGAGATTCTCACATCAATCCCTGCCAGGGTGAAAAGAGTATTTTACAGGGAGTAGATACAGATTATTGTCCTGATTCGCTTATCGCTGTCAGCCTCGAAAGATCGGTGATTTTAATCTTTCTGCCTTCGACTTGAACAAGTCCGTCTGAGATAAGTCCGGCAAGAGTCCGGATGGCATTCGATGTTGTCATGTTTGAAAGGTGTGCAAGGTCGTCCCTCGACAGAAGAGCCCTGATAGTCATACCATCGGCCTCAGTGCCGTAAATATCCCGTATCAGAAGGATCGATTCTGCAACTCTTCCCCTTACATGCTTTTGCGTGAGTGAAATAAGCCTGTTATTCGCCGAATCGAGGTCTTCTGAAATCATTTTCATAAACCGGACAGCCAGATCGGCATTCTGCCTGATTAATTTCGACAATGTGACCCTCTCGAAAATCACAACGGTAGAGTTTTCAAGAGCAGTGACATTGAAAGGGAAATGAGTGTCGGAAAAAAGCGACCGATAGCACAGAAAATTCTGCGGCTTCTGAAGTCTGACTATCTGTTCCCTGTTCCCTGCCCCGATTCTGGATGTCTTGGCCTTTCCTGAAGCAAGGCAAACGACTCCCCTGGGCTTCGACTCTGCTTTTATTATAACGCTTCCTTTCCTGAAGTCGGCCACGCTGTGGTGCTGATCGAGCAATTCCTTGTCGGCAGTGCTGATTCCCCTGAATACCGAGAATGGTCCCTCGATACAGATTTCAATGTAAGGATTCCTGTATTGCATAATAAGGGAATGGTTGAAATTGCTTTCAAATATAATAAAAGAATCCGGTGAAACCTAAATTAACATTTTTTAACAGATTCAATTTCAGGTACTTGTGAGCCCGTTCGAATCCTTTAAGTATTGGTCCGGTCAGCCTTTACCGGATTTAGTATTTGGCAACAATCGGCATTTTTCTTCCGTCGCCGAACGATTTTGATGATATTCTCAGCACCGGGGGCGCCTGGTATCTTTTGTATTCATTGTAGTTGATCAGCCTGAGCACCCTGTCGACAACGGATCTTTTGTAACCGTCAAGGACAATCTCGTCTGCAGGTTTTTGCAGTTCGATATACTGATAAAGAATGGAGTCGAGGATGCCGTACTCGGGCAGTGAGTCGGTGTCGAACTGACCGGGCCTGAGTTCTGCAGAGGGAAGCTTTGTTATTATTTTAACAGGAATAACTTCCCTTTCACGGTTAATTTCCCTGGCGAGCCTGTAAACATCTGTTTTATAGACATCGCCGATTACCGCCAGCCCTCCGGCCATGTCGCCGTAGAGTGTCCCGTAGCCGACAGCCGCTTCACTTTTATTTGAAGTGTTAAGCAGGATGGATCCGAACTTGTTTGAGAAAGCCATCAGCAGGATTGCCCTGATCCTTGCCTGTATATTCTCCTCTGTGACATCAGCCGGAAGGTTTCGGAAGTATGGCTCCAGTGTTTCAAGGAAGGCGGTGAAAGGTTTCTCAATGCCGATTGTCTCGTATTCTATCCCCAGGTTGCGGGCCAGTTCAATTGAGTCGGAAACCGAATGATCTGATGAGTATCTTGAGGGCATCAGCAGCACTTTTACATTTTCCGGCCCCAGAGCCTCGCTTGCCAGGCACGTGACAACTGCCGAGTCGATGCCACCCGATAATCCGGCAATGCATTTCTTAAATCCGGTTTTCCTGAAATAATCCCTTATTCCCGTAACAAGCGCTTTATGGATCAGAGAAACCGGGTCGTGACGGACCTCAGGGGAGGGGTTCTTAGATGCTAAAACTTCCTCGAGTGAAAAGGTAAACACGGTTTCATCAAAGTACCCGAGCTGGCGGTAGATTTTCCCTTCACTGTTAATTATCATTGATGCGCCGTCGAAGATAAGTTCTGTATTTGCACCGGTCTGGTTGGCTGTTACTAAGGGTATCCCGTGCTTGGCTGCCTTCGATGTGAATATCTTCTTTTTCGCTTCGATCTTGGTGTATGAAAAAGGTGAGGCCGAAATATTGATTATCAGGTCGGGACTATATCGTGCCAGCTCATCCATGGGAGAAACGGTGTACAATCTCGACTTTTCGAATTTGTTGTCGAAAGGCTGCTCATCCCAGAGGTCCTCGCAGATGGTAAGGGCGATCTTTATTCCCTTTATTGAAAATATCGAGAAATTATTTTCGGGTTCGAAGTACCTGTACTCATCAAAGATATCGTAGGTTGGAAGGAGCGCTTTGTTGGTTTTGAAGAGTATTTTGCCTTCCGACAGTACCAGAGCCGAGTTGTACAGCTTTTTGCCTTCAGGATCGGTGTTGAAGGTCGGTGAACCCACAATGGCCGTAATCCCTTTGCAGAAGGCTGCAATCTCGCCTACAGTGGTATTGCATTTTTCGACAAAATCTATCCTGTCGAGAAGGTCGAGAGGAGGATAACCCGGGATGCATAGTTCCGAAAAAATCACCAGGTCTGATCCTACGCTCCTGGCTTTTTCGATTGCATTGCAAATAAGGTCTTTGTTGTATTCAAAATTACCTATGTGGTAGTTGAGCTGGGCTATGGTAATGTTCATACTGTTAAATTCAGAAGTTGATGCCAAAGATGAACCTCACCATTCTTTGCCTGGACCGGTCGCTTTCGTTGGTTTCGTAGTCCCTGGTTGTGTCAAAAATATTGCTTTCGAATCCAATACCAAGAATAAGGGACGCATTTCCGTCGATCGAATACTCCGCGCCTCCGGAAATATGGTAACCGGTATTCAGGCTTTTAATTTCATCGGCGGCTCTCTTTCCTTCAACGCTGATCGACGGAATATCGACTCGTCTGCTGATGGCTACCTTGGGATCTAGGCCGAATTCGGCGAAATAAACCAGGTAGCCCGTTTCCGTTGTCTTGATTTTCATTCCGACAGGGATCGAAAGGTACTGGAGCCTGTAGACAATCGGTTCACCTTCGGGTATGGTTGAGGTGTGATCTGAAAATCTGAAGAAAGAGGCGGATGAGTTCACCAGTCTTCCGCTTACGGCCGAGAATCCGAGTCCGGAACTGAAATACCAGTTGTCGGTCAGGTGTCTTTCGGCTGTAATGTTTGCTCCGAATCCAGCCCTGGCCCCCTTGTTGCTTATATTATCCACGTCGGTGCCGAACCAGGATATCATGGGCGAGAGATACAGGCCGTACCTGTAATCCTGGGCGAAGGAAGCCTGAAGAATGAAAGCCGAAAAGACAGCGATCATAACGGTTTTCTTTGTAACTGCAGTAAGGTTTAAAGGTAACATGGCCGTTTATAATGTAACCGGTTATTTGTTTGTTTACATCTTTGTCCGGCCTCAAAATTAGCAAATAATAACGGAACAAACAGATCCGTTAAGAATGTTGTTTTTATTTCAAAAGTGCCTATTTTAGCCTCATCAACTGAATCACATGGAAGTTAAGTATAAACTGATTGTAGTTGTCCTGCTTGCAGCGACAGCTAATTTTTCATGCAAAAGAGATCCGTACAGGGTCAATGTTTCGTCAGTGAAGGCTGAAATTGAAGTAAAACGTCTGGAGCGAGGCCTGTTCAGCATCAATCCCGAAGACATTCCTGCCCGATTGCCGGAACTTAAATTGGATTACGGGGATATCCTCCGGTTATTCAGTCTTGCAGTCAACACAGGAGATATAGACGATCCTGCCTTTGCGGACTATCTTACAGGCTTCTGCACCGACAGGCAGAACAATGACGTGTACAGGCTGGTTGCTGAAAAGTACCCCGATCTTTCAGGTGTGGAGAAGGATCTTACCATGGCTTTCAGGCACTACCTTTACTACTTTCCTGAAAAGCAGGTTCCTGAGGTTTTTACATGCATAACCGGTTTCAATGCAAGCATACTGACCATGTCGGGCGAACCGCTCCTCGGTATAAGTCTCGACAAGTACCTTGGAGCCGATTGTGAATATTACCCCGGTCTTGGTATCTACAACTATATGGCGGCAAGGATGATTCCTGAGTATATCGTCCCCGATTGCATGTACGGTTGGGCTGCATCTGTGTGGGAGAGAGAGGCGATGGGTTACGGTGCCGATAATGTACTGACGGAAATATTACACCAGGGCAAGCTCAGGTATTTTATGCGTTGCATGCTGCCTGAAGCGGAGGATGAGCTTATTTTCGGATTCACTCCGGCACAGATGAACTTCTGCAGGAACAATGAGGCTCAGATGTGGCAGTATCTTGTTGAGAATGACCTGATCTTCAAGACCGATCAGTTCGTCATGCGCAAATTGACCGGGGAGGCGCCTTTCACGAGTTATTTCACAAATGAGTCGCCCGGCAGGGCTGCAGTATGGATCGGTTTCAGGATCGTCGAATCGTACATGCAGAAAAACAGGGGAACAAGTCTTGAAGAGCTTATGAATGAGACTGACATCCAGGGCATACTCGAAAAGGCAAGGTACGACCCTCAATAGAAGAGAACCAAATAAAGCAGTTTAAAAAGCGCCAGCTTTTATGGGCATTTTTATTATACCCGGGAAATAGTGGACAGGTATTTACGTCCATATCCCATAAATATTACGGTTTCCAGTCCCGGATTATTATTCTGTCCTGGTAAAGCTTTACCTCTAGCTTTTGCTTGCCTCTCCATTTCAGCTTACGGATGTAGTCGATAGGGATAGTTACTGCATAGCTTGAGCCTCCTGCAATTTTGGTAAGGCTTCGTACTTTCGTTTCATCTGTTTTTCGGAGTGCCATGGCTTTATTTTTTCTACGTAGTAAGTTACGTAGTTTCCTACATAGATGATACTCCTTGTGCATTTCTTTTTGCCAAATATCCTCTTCTGGTACCAAATTGTAAACCGGTTACACCTGAGGATATTAAATTACTTTTCCTGCAGAGAAGCTGGTGATGGCTCGATGCTCCTGCGGAGCATCCCTGGTCAAGCGCTGCACTTTCAACATTTTTTCTTTCTTGCCTTTATCCTAACCTGGACAAGCCAGAACCAAACAGGAAAAATACGTAAATTTGATGAATGGAACTAATA
>DIWB01000068.1:5068-5203 GCA_002428385.1 Bacteroidales bacterium UBA6117 | reverse complement strand
TGCACTTGGAAGAAGGAAAGCAGCCGTTGCCAGAGTTATATTAAGTGATGGCAAGGGAAAAATAACGGTAAACGACAGGGATTATAAGGAATACTTTGGCGCTGAGACATTGCAGTATGTGGTTACACAGCCGCT
>DIWB01000068.1:0-5053 GCA_002428385.1 Bacteroidales bacterium UBA6117 | reverse complement strand
GCGATCCACGCGAGGTTGAAAGGAAGAAACCGGGCCAGCCGAAAGCACGCAAAAGATTCCAGTTCAGCAAACGCTAGGAATTGATCTTATCAAACAACATAGATGCAGGTTTAGTATCTAAATTGCAGAGACTCCCGCGATCCGGGGCTACCCTGTAATTGATCAAACAGAATGTAAACTTTAAAAACAAGAAAATGCCAAGAACAAATTTCCAGGAACTGCTTGACGCAGGCTGCCACTTCGGACACCTCAAGAGAAAATGGAATCCCGCAATGGCTCCCTATATTTTCATGGAGCGCAACGGTATTCACATTATCGACCTTGAGAAGACAGTTGTAAAAATCGATGAGGCTGCCTCAGCCATGAAACAGATTGCCCGATCGGGCAAAAAGATTCTCTTTGTTGCTACAAAGAAACAGGCTAAGGAAATAGTCTCCGAAAAAGTGAAAAAGGTTAACATGCCTTACGTTACCGAACGCTGGCCGGGCGGCATGCTTACCAACTTCCCCACTATCCGCAAGGCTGTGAAGAAGATGGGAAACATCGACAAAATGGCGACTGACGGAACATTTACCAACATGTCAAAACGTGAGAAACTGCAGGTGACACGCCAGAGAGCCAAACTGGAAAAGAACCTGGGAAGCATCGTTGATCTTACCCGTCTTCCTTCAGCACTCTTCATAGTTGACGTCTGCAAGGAACGCATCGCCGTAAGAGAGGCAAAAAGACTTGGCATCCCTGTTTTTGCAATGGTCGACACAAATTCGGACCCTTCAGATATTGAATTCCCTATTCCCGCAAACGACGACGCTGCAAAATCAATTTCACTCATTATTGGACTTCTCTGCGATGCAATTAATGAAGGTCTTAATGAAAGGAAACTTGAAAAAGACAATGAACCGGCGCAGAAAGACAAGAAATTCATGAGGAAAGAACTTGCAACCAAAGACCTTCCCGAATCTGTTATCGAAGCACTCGTTGCTGAAGAGGAGGAAGAAGTCGAGGCTGATGAGGAAAAATTGACCGCTGAAGATGATGAAATCGTCGCCGAAGCTGAGGAGAGTGCAGAATAATGGTTCAGTTTTAACATTTAAAAGGATACAATACAATGGCTAATATAAGTTCCGCAGATGTTGCAAGGCTGAGGAGAATGACCCTGGCCGGCATGATGGACTGCAAAAAAGCTCTTGAAGAATCAAATGGTGATTTTGAAAAGGCTGTTGAAATAATAAGGAAAAAGGGACAGGCTGTCGCAAGCAAAAGAGCCGACAGGGATGCCACCGAGGGAGTCGTACTGGCAAAAGCCAGCGCCGATTCAACCATGGGCGCCCTGATAGTTCTCAACAGCGAAACCGACTTTGTTGCAAAGAATGAGGATTTCATTGCACTGGCCAGTAAGATACTTGACCTCGCGATAGCAAAAAAACCTGCTGATCTCGAAGCCCTTAAAGCGCTGCCTCTCGAAAACTCGACTGCCGGCGGTAAGGTAACCGAATACATGGGAATAATAGGCGAGAAACTTGAACTTGCCTTCTATGAAAAAGTTGAGGCTGCTTACGTACAGGCTTATATCCATCCGGGTAACAAACTCGCATCCCTCGCCGGATTCACAAAGGCCGGCCTCGATGCACAGGTGTACAAGGATGTTGTGATGCAGATCGCCGCAATGAATCCGGTCGCAATTGACAAGGATGATGTTCCTGCAAAAGTAATCGAGCAGGAGCTGGAAATCGGCAGGGAACAGGCTAAGCGCGAAGGAAAACCTGAAGAGATGCATGACAGGATTGCTCAGGGTAAACTTGCAAAATTCTACAAGGAAAACACTCTGCTCAACCAGGAATACATCAAAGACAACAAAATGAGCATCAGGCAGTACCTCGAGTCAGTTGATAAGCAGCTGAAAGTTACCGCTTTCAAACGCTACAACCTCAATCAGTAATTGTAAGTTCATATTTCAATATCAGAGTGGCGCCAACTGGCGCCATTTTTTTTGCTATATTCGTCTCCGGCCGGATGCAGGTTTACCGGCCCCGGGTTGTTTTCACAAATTATTTTCGTAATGAAATACAACAGAATCTTACTTAAACTCAGCGGAGAATCGCTTGCCGGCGAAGACGGTCAGGGAATAAACAGCCGGGTTCTTGAAGAATATGCCGGACAGGTGACGGAAATAGCCGGCCTGGGCTGCCAGGTTGGTATCGTTATCGGGGGAGGAAATATTTTCAGGGGACTCAGCGGAACCGAATCGGGCGTCGACCGCGTAAAAGGCGACCAGATGGGAATGCTTGCCACCGTCATCAACAGCCTTGCACTCGAAAGCGCTATAACCACATCGGGAGGCAGGGCAAAAGTCTTTACAGCTATCAGAATGGAACCCGTGGGAGAACTGTATTCAAGGGACAGGGTGACGGATGAACTCTCAAAAGGAACCATCTGCATACTCTCGGGCGGAACCGGAAACCCCTTCTTCACAACCGACACCGCAGCTGCCCTGAGGGCAGTGGAGACAGGCGCTGAGATTCTCCTGAAAGGCACCAGGGTCGACGGAGTATATACAGATGATCCTGAAAAAAATCCTGATGCAACGAAGTTTGACACCCTCACTTTCGCGGAAGCTATCCAACGCAGCCTTAAAGTAATGGATTCAACCGCATTTACAATGTGCCGCGAAAACAACATGCCTGTCATTGTGTTCGACATGAACACAAAGGGAAACCTGTTGAAGGTTGTCACGGGAACACGTACCGGAACACTTATAAGCAACTGAAAGAGTTATTCCAATCAGACTAATTTTTATTATTTTTGATTTTAATTTTTTTTCTTGCTTACCGGCAGGCATAAGGAACGGAAGAAAAAACCAGATAAAAACAACACGCTGAACTATGAACGAAGAAGTTGAACTGATTCTCGAAGAAACCACAGAACGGATGCAAAAGGCTCTCGAACATCTGGAGAATGAACTTGCACATCTGCGTGCCGGAAGAGCAACTCCTGTTCTGCTCGATGGCATCACGGTTGATTACTACGGGGTAAACTCCCCCCTGACCCAGGTTTCCAACATCAACACCCCCGACGCCAAAACCATTCTTATCCAGGCATGGGAGAAAAACATGCTCGGCGTGATAGAAAAAGCAATTTTAGCCGCCAACATCGGACTTACTCCTGTTAACAACGGCGAAGTGATAAGGATTAACATCCCGCCGCTGACAGAGGAAAGAAGACATCAGCTCGTAAAACAGGTGAGAAACGAGGGAGAAGTTGCCAAGATAAGCATCCGCACTGCCCGGAAATGGGCCCTGGATGAACTTAAAAGAATGCTTAAGGAAGGCCTCCCCGAAGATACCGAAGAAAATGCCGCCGAAGAAGTACAGGAAATGGTAAGAGACTTCACGGTAAAAATCGATATGGTAATGGCCGTCAAGGAAAAGGAAGTAATGACAGTTTAGTCAGTCTTCACTGTATCAGAGACTGCATCCGGTTGTTTGCCCCCGCCATTCCCGGATATTACCAGTATCCTTAAATTCCTGCTCTTTGCTGATTTTTTACATGAAACGAAATAAAACCTGTGTCTTGTTTGTCTAATATGTGAATAGAACTAAAAAGGACTTACGGGTTATTATAACCTTTAATATCAAATTATTTTTCAAATGAGAAGAACAATTATCATCACCGGTATTGTGGCAGCGCTGATCGTTATTGCAATGATCATCTTCACCAGGCTTGGAAAGGGCAAGGAAGCCGCTGCCAATTATGCCGTTGCAATAAGAGGCCCTTTTGAAATTTCAGTTTCAAATGCAGGAGAACTTGAAGCTGAAAGATCAGTCGATGTCAAGGGACCCGATATTATGCAGGCAACACAGCAGGGAGGACAGCGTGGAGGAGGCGGCCATGGAGGAATACGCATTACCAGCTTTAAAATACAGGATATAGTTGCCGAAGGAACGGAAGTCAGGGAAGGGGATTACATCGCCCAGCTCGACAGAACAGATTATGACAACACACTGAAAACCGCTCTGGAAAACCTGAATACTCTTCAGTCAAACCTTGAAATGGCGATTCTCGACACTACTGTTATGCTTACCAACCTCAGGGATGCAATCAGAAACCAGGAAATTGCAGTTGAAGAAGCCGACATAAATCTTCAGATGTCTAAATACGAACCTCCGGCCACCATCCGCCAGGCTGAGATAAATCTGAACAAACAGATAAGGGCGCTTGAACAGAGGAAGAAAAACTATGAACTCCAGAAAGCCAAGGCTCTTACAAACATCAGGGACAAAAAGAGACTTCGCGACGAGGGACAGGAACTGGTTAACAGCCTTCAGAACTTTCTTGCACAATTCACAATAAAAGCTCCCTCTCCTGGTATGGTTATTTACAAGGAAGAGTTCAACGGAACAAAAAGAAAAGTCGGCTCGCAGGTTAATCCGTTCGACAGGGTTATAGCGACCCTCCCCGACCTGACTTCAATGATCTCAAAAACCTATGTAAGCGAAATTGAGGTCAACAGGGTCGTGCCCGGACAAAAGGTAGTTATAACGATCGATGCCATTCCCGGCAAGTCATGGACAGGTTCAGTCATTAGTGTTGCCAACATCGGGGAACAGCTGGGTAACTCCGAATCAAAGATGTTCGAGGTACTTATCAAAGTTGACGGGAGCGACACCGACCTGAGACCGGCAATGACAACCTACAACAAAATCATCATCGACAGCTTCGACGATGTAATCAGTATACCAACCGAATGCGTTCATGCCGATGCCGACGGTATTCCGTACGTCTATAAAAAGAACAAGACAAAACAGATTGTCGTCCTGGGTGAAATGAACGAAAAGAATATCATTGTCAAAGAAGGCCTTGACGAAGGAACTCCGATCTATGTGATAACACCCGAGGAGCCGGCCAAATTCCGCCTGGTTGGACAGGAACTGCTTGCCAGATCAGAATAACAGGAACAGAAAAAATCAGCCCTCCTTCGCTAAAGCTTTGGCAGGCACAGTACCCGGAGGGGGAATTGAACCCCCACGACATTGCTGCCACTGGTGTTTGAGAC
>DIWB01000002.1 GCA_002428385.1 Bacteroidales bacterium UBA6117 | reverse complement strand
ATCACCCATGCCGGGCGCACAAGAAGGGCTGCATCTCCCGATGCAGCCTTTTTTTTAATTAAATTTACCTCATACAAGTTGTTCAGAAATGAGTACCAATGACATAGACAATTATATTTCAGCCTTTCCCTTACCCGTCCGGGAAATTTTAAGGCAGATCCGCACAATAATACTTACAGCCGCCCCTGACGCAGTTGAAAGTATTGGTTACAGGATTCCTGCATACAGTACCAATGGTAAACCTCTGGTATATTTTGCAGGCTTTAAAAATCATATCGGGTTTTATGCTACCCCGTCAGGGCATGAGGAATTTGTAAAGGAACTGGCATCCTATAAGCAGGGAAAGGGTTCCGTGCAGTTTCCGGTTAATAAACCCATCTCCTACGATTTGATCAGGAGAATGGTTGAATTCCGGGTGAGGGAAAACCAAATCAAAACCAATCGTTTACCGGACAGGATTTCCCAAAGCAACATCAGCCACAATATTCCCATATATAAAAATCTTCTCTCTGTCATTAAAAGATCCCTCTGCTTATATTTTATTTCCCGGCGTCGCCGTGCAGGCTTATTTTTGGTCCGAAACGAAAAATAACCGATCCGCTTACGCAAAACAGACTGGCAGTTAAATTGTGCCGTGTGACCAGAAAAGACCTGCCTATGTTTAAGAATTATTTCAAAACAGCATTCAGAACCCTGATCCGAAACAGGAATTACACAATAATCAACATTGCAGGCCTGGCTGTCGGTATTGCAGTTTGTATGATGATTTACATCATAATACAATATCATACAAGCTTCGATAATTTTCACTCAAAGAAAGATCGCACATACCGCGTTTTAACCGAATTTCATAATTCGGATGCAACAAATATTGTTTTTGGTAAAGATGTTCCTTTTCCCCTGCCCGAAGGATTGCTTACGGCTTTCCCCCAGATAGAACAGGTAGCTCCGGTTTTTGCAAGTCACGATGATAAAGTGCTCATACCTGACGATAACGGAACAACGATAAAGGCATTCAGGGAAGTTAAAGGTGTATTCTTTACCGGGCCTTCATTCTTTAAGATATTTGATTTCCCTCTGCTCTCCGGTTCGTATGAATCGCTGGAAGATCCAAACAATGTATTGCTTGATAAGGAGACTGCAGAAAAATACTTTGGTGACTGGAAAACAGCGCTCGGAAAGACCATAAAGCTGGAGGCAGGCGGCTATATATTCGAGCACGGAACAGAAATATTAAAAGTGTCAGGTATTCTGGCAACCATCCCTGCAAATACAGACTTTCAGCTAAAATTAGTCGTGGCTTACGGTACAGGTTTTACCGGAAGTCTGATGGCCTTATCCACCGACTGGGAGGACAGAACGAATTCAGGCTTTGGTTGCTTTATATTAATGCCGCCGAATACTTCAGTTGAAAATTTTAATCAGCAGCTGAGAGCCTATTCAGGCGAAGTTCAATCGCCCGAAAATAAGGACACTTATATTATTCAGCCCCTGAGTGATGTTCATTACGATACCGGCACCGGCAATTACAGTAACCTTACTATCAGTCATCAGCTGCTGAATGTATTGTGGCTGATCGCAGCATTCATCCTTTTAATTGCCTGCATAAATTTTATCAACCTCTCCACTGCGCAGGCTGTTAATCGTGCAAGGGAAGTTGGCGTAAGAAAAGTTCTGGGAAGTAAAAAATCGCAATTGCAAATCCAGTTCACAGTCGAAACATTTCTGATAGTAATAAGCGCCGTATTACTTGCCGGTGTAATTACAATTATTTCATTGCCTTATATAAATCAACTTCTTGAACTTTCGCTTTCCTTCAACATACTCAACAATCCTGCAATCTTTTTATTCCTGTTGACCGTGACAGTTGTTGTAACCGCACTCGCTTGTTTTTATCCTGCTATAGTCTTGTCGCGTTTCAATCCCGTCAATGCTTTAAAGAGCAAACTGACAGCCAATTCCTCAAATGGAATTTCACTGCGACGAGCATTGGTAGTGTTTCAGTTCATCATCGCACAGGCGCTGATCGTCGGGACAATCATCATTGCAAGACAAATGAATTATTTTATGGATCAACCGACGGGCTTCGATAAAGATGGAATCATAAATGTACCTTTCCGCGTAGATACTGTCTGGTTCAGAAAGGGAGATTACCTCAGGCAGCAGTTATTGTCGGTAAACGGTGTACAGGCAGTAAGCTTCAGCTCAAACACTCCGGCAGAAAACGGTAATGATATGTGGAGCACACTCAGGTTTGACCATGCAGTAAAAGAAGCTGATTTTAAAGCTATCACCAAATTCGCCGACGAAGAATTCGTGCCAGCTTACAAATTACAGCTGATAGCTGGAAGAAACTTGCAGCCTTCCAACATAACAAGGGAATTTATAGTGAATGAGACACTTATGAGGAGCCTGGGAATAAGCGACCCGGAAGAAATCCTGAATAAGGAAATAAGTATATGGGATGACCGGATAAAATGTCCTGTTGTTGGAGTCTTGAAGGATTTTAATGACAGGTCCTTTCGCCACGAACTTGCACCATTGCTTATTACAACAAACATAACCATGTACAGCCAGGCAGGGATAAAACTTGAAACGGGTGACCTTGCTTCTACACTGCAATCTGTCAAAAAAATATGGGAAGAAACTTTACCCGACTTTGTTTATGAATACAAGTTTCTTGATGATAAGATTGCAGGTTTTTACAAACAGGAAAGCCAGTTAGCGCAGCTTTATAAAATTTTTGCGGCAATCGCCATTTTTCTCAGCTGTCTGGGACTGTACGGTTTAGCCTTATTCATGACAGTCCGGCGAACAAAAGAAGTCGGTATTCGTAAAGTACACGGCGCCAGCGCGGTCAATATTGTTTATCTGTTCTCAAAAGAATTTATCATGCTCATTGCAATTGCCTTTGCAATTGCTGCACCTATTGCCTGGTATTACATGCACAACTGGCTGCAGGATTATGCTTATCGCATCAATATAAGCTGGTGGTTATTGGCTGCAGGCGGATTTGTTACCATAACCATTGCACTTGCAACTATCAGCTGGCGGGCAATTAAAGCTGCAATTGCAAATCCGGTGACGAGCCTTCGCTCTGAATGAAAAATCCTGCGAAATGGGGTCAGGAAAAGCATAACGATTTCTGCAATGATTTATAGTATTACTAATTAAATTTACATTGAAATTTATTTGTGAATGAAACAATGATCAGAATGACAAAGGGAAAGACCCCCAGAATAGTATTCCACATTCTCGTCTGGGTTGTTTTTATCGTTTTGCCGGTCTTCCTGGTGAAAAGGTACAGGATGGCAAGTGATTTCATGTTAACTTATTACACCTTCGCCGTAATAAGCGCCCTGATATTTTACTCAAATTACCTTTTCCTTGTACCAAAACTATTCTTTAAGAAAAAGAAATACAGGTATTATATCGCCGTACTGGTTCTTGTAAGCTGCTTTTATTTCATATCCGGCTTTGCCAACGGACAGATTAACAACTGGATTGCCAGGAACGATTCTGAACAGGTTAACAGACAGCTCAATGAAAGGCGGGTACCGGGGCAGCCACCAAGGAGACCCCGGATTATTATTGCTTTGCCCAATGCACGTCTGATCGGGTACGCGTCATACTCACTTTTTCTGGTAATCCTGTCACTGAGTCTAAGGCTGCTTGAACGTCAGGAAGAGATGGAAAAGACAAAGCTCAATGCAGAACTTGCGATCCTGAAAAACCAGATCAGCCCGCATTTCTTCTTTAACACCCTGAATAATATCTATTCTTTGATAGGCAGAAATAATGAAGACTCAAAAAATGCTGTAATAAAGCTGTCGAAACTAATGAGGTATGTCCTCAATGAATCAGGACAGGATATCAGGCTGCTGAGAGAGGAGATTGAATTCATGAACAATTATATTGACCTGATGAAGCTGAGAATCGGTTCCAGAACCAGACTCTATATCAACTTCCCGACTGAATGCAAAGAACTGAAAATACCGCACCTGCTGTTTATATCATTGATTGAAAATGCATTTAAGTATGGTATCAGTGTACAGGAAGAATCTTATGTAAATATCAGTCTGGAGTGTGGAGAAAACCACATTGGATTTAAATGTGAAAACGGTTTGCCTGAAAGCAATAACGGGACAAACCTTTCATCCTCAGGAATAGGTCTCGATAATCTGAAAAAACGCCTTAGCCTGATTTATCCCGGCAGGCATGAACTGGAAATCAGAAGAACCAGGGACAAATATGAGGCAAACTTAATTATCAGGCTATAAAATGATAAGTGTTATTGCTATAGATGATGAACCGTTAGCCCTTCAGCTGATTGCAGAGTATATTCAGAAGACGCCGGATCTGATGCTGGCCGGACAATTTGAAAATCCCCTGGAAGCAGCACGTTTTGCTGGTCTTAACCATATCGATATCGTTTTTACTGATATCCAGATGCCCGGTTTGAACGGCATTGAATTCACAAAATCGATGGTCAACGGCCCTGTAGTAATCTTTACCACGGCTTTTGAAAAATATGCTATAGAAGGCTTCAAACTTGATGTTGCTGACTACCTGCTTAAACCTTTCACTTATGAGGAATTCCTTACTGCTGTTCACAAAGCTGAAAGGATGATAAGATCAGTTAGGAAGCCGGCAGATGAAGTACTGGCGAACAATGAATTCCTGTTCCTGAAGTCGGACTATAAAATCAAACGCATAAACTTCCGGAATATCCTTTATATTGAGGGATTGAAAGAATATGTCAAGGTATATCCGATGAATTCAGATAAGCCTGTACTATCACTCTCCTCACTGAAAGTACTGGAAACAAAGCTGCCATCAGACAAATTCATGAGGGTTCATCGCTCCTTTATTGTGAATCTTGAGATGATCGACACTATTGATCGCAGCAGGATTGTTTTCGGAAAGAAATACATCCCCATTGGAAATCAGTACAAGGACAAATTTCAGGAATACCTGAACAGAAATTTCCTGTAAATGGCCATAATCATCGGTATCGGCGTCGGTATTGTCATTGCCATTGTTATTGTTATTGTTATTGTAGAGACGCAATGCATTGCGTCTCTACGCCAACAACGATACGTTGGGTCATCCCCCGGGAAAACGTTGTTGTTTCGAAGGCAAATACCAGAATATTGGATAAATTTGGAGACAGGTTTATAGTGATGTTGATAAAAATCAACAATATGAAACCCACATGTATCAAATACACAAACACGTATGTATATAATATTCAAGCATGTGGGTTCCATCAGACCATTAAATTAAAAATTATATACTGATGAAAAGAATCACTGTCTTGTTAACCGCTTTTTTGTCGCTGTCAGTTATAGGTTGTAATAATTCTAAACCGGACAAAATGAATAAATATAAAAAAGGAACATACGGTTATGATCTGAATTTTCTGAAGGAAAAAGACAATGGGCTGATTGTTTTAAAAGGATACAATGAAAAAGCAGAGGTGATAGTCTCACCCGGATATCAGGCAAAAGTGTTTACCAGTACTGCAAACGGACCAGAGGGAGCCAGCCTGGGATTTGTTAATCATGATGTTTTAAATTCGAATGTCATCGATGAACACATGAACGGCTATGGAGGAGAGAACCGTTTCTGGCTGGGACCTGAAGGCGGGCAGTATTCTATCTACTTTGAACCCGGTAAAGCACAGGTGTTCGATAACTGGCATACTCCGAAAGCCATCGATACTGAACCCTGGGATGTACAAGAAGTATCATCTACAGAAGTCACCCTGACAAAAAATATGGAACTGCTTAACTATCAGGGAAATATAATGAGAATTTCGGCAGACAGGAAAATAAAACTTATTTCCGCCGGCCAGGTTGAGCAGGAACTCAATGTGCGCCTGCCTGACGGGATAAATGTTGTAGCTTATTCGACTGATAACAAAATTACCAACCTTAACCATTTTAAATGGGACGAAAAGACCGGAACCGTTTGTATCTGGATACTCGACATGTTTAATCCTTCCGATTCGGCAGTAACTGTTGTTCCATATAAAGAAGGTGATGAGAAAGAACCGGGTGTTATTGCCACAACCGGTTATTTCGGTGAAATTCCGTCGGACAGGATTCACTATGAACCCGGAATACTCTGTTTGAAAACTGACGGACAATATCGCAGTAAACTGGGGATGAGCGCCAAGCGCACAAAAGCGATAGCCGGAAATTATGATCCGATTTCCAAACGATTGACAATTATTACTTTCGATGCAGATCCTCCGGCCATATATCTCAATCAGGAATGGAATCCCGACTTAGATCCGCTGGCCGGCGATGCTTTAAATGCGTATAACGACGGACCACTGGAAGACGGCAGTATAATGGGGCCATTTCTTGAACTGGAAAGCTGTTCGCCTGCAGCATTCCTGCAACCTGGCGAATCGCTCTCACATAAGCACAACGTATTTCATTTTACGGGTGAAGAAGCCGTATTATCACCGGTTTGCGAAAAACTCCTGGGAGTGAGCCTGGAAAAAGTAAAAAATATCTTTTGATCCTGTCCGGCCAGATGGAGAAGACTGAAGACCGGAAGTTCCATACCACTAAAATCTTTCTATAGCTCCCAGTCCAAACAATGCAAAATCATACTTAACTGGATCTTCCGGATCGAGACTCCTTAACACTTCATCAAGTTCGGCAACTGCCTTTGCATCATTCTGTTTCCGCTTTAATATCCCCAGTTTCCTGGCTATATTTCCGGAATGAACATCAAGGGGGCACGACAGAATGGAGGGAGATATCGAATCCCATATTCCAAAATCCACACCTTTGTTATCCTTCCGGATCATCCACCTCAGAAACATATTGATTTTTTTTGCTGCTGAACCCTTAAACGGATCTGAAACATGCCTCTCGGTTCTTCTTTCATGCGGCAGTTCAAAGAATATCCTGTGAAGTTCGTGAATCGCAGGCTGAAGTGAATCGGATGTTTTGAAGGCATCAAATATTTTCTCAAGCCCCCCCTTGTTCCTGTAAATATGCCGGAGCGCCTGAAGAAAATAAGCAAGATCGACCAGATTGAAGGTCCTGTGCACGAAACGAACAGCCTGATCCAGCTCGCAATCGCTCGAGTTAACGATGAATTCATAAGGTGAATCCTCGAGTATCTCCATCATCCTTACCGAACTTCTAATGATCATCTTACGGTTGCCCCATGCGATAGTGGCTGCAAGAAATCCGGCTATCTCTATATCCTCTTTTGAGGTATACCGGTGCGGAATGCTTATCGGATCGAGCTCAATAAACGAAGGCCTGTTGTACAACTCAACCTTTTCATCCAGAAATTCCTTCAGCTCTTCCCTTGTCAGAGGCATTGATAAAATATCATTCATTCGTGTTGAAAAACATATCGTTTTGGGTAAATTTTTTGTCGTAAAACAATAAGTGAGATATCGTTTTACGATAAAAATTCGTGTGTTTTTTAAAGCGGCTCGCGGTCAGCATAAATTCGTGGGAAAGACAATTAAAGACAGACGACACAAGACAAATGATCCAAGACATAAGACTATTGACACACGCCCTGAGCTCTGAGCCCTGAGCCCTGAGCTTCTTCTACAGCGGATTAATCACAAACCCAAACCTGTAACTTTTCTCCTTAAGCTGGTACTCCTCATGAACACGTGGTGACCAGCTGTCGTCACCTCCAAGTCCCATTTGCTTAAGATCAATATTCACATAGGTCTTGTCGCCGCGGAACAGCCTCTTTGAAGGCTTAGCCAGATTCAGCGCCTGCTGGGAATAGTTCTGCACATTAACCTCCATCAGGGGTGTGCCGGTGATCTTCAGCCCTGTTGCGGCATCATCAGTTATTTTTATCCAGCGGACATCAGTTTTATTACCATTTTCCTGATGCATCACGTACGGGAAGTACTGGTCAGATACTGCTCCCGACCAGAGCCCGACATTGGCGCTTTCCTTCCTGTCCTGATAGCTCTCGAAGGGTCCTCTTCCATACCATTTAATATAGTCATAGGATGCGGGCATCGCAAACTGCATCCCTACCCGTGCAAGCGGAGGGAAATCGCCGGAAAGGTTCAGATCCATCGAGAATACTATACTGCCGTCGGTCCTGAAGGTGTACCTGCCGGTGAAATCCATGGTTCTTTCCCCGACAAAAACCAGGTCAGAAGCCACATCCATCACCACATCACCGTTGTTTTGTTTCGTGAAACCCAGGTTCCTGACCCTGACACTGTACCGATCGAGCCCTGCTTTCCTCCATCTTGCTGCAAATCCGCCGTTTCCTCCTCCTTCATCGTTGTCGGTCGGCACCCTCCAGAAACAGGGTTGCAGAGGATTGGAGATGAGCTCCGAGCCTCTGAAAACATAGGAAATTATCGATCCTGTCGCCTTATCAACCTTGATTGCTATTTCTTTTCCCTTAATTGTAATTATATCCCCTTCGGTAACCTGAAGTGGTTTTCCTGAAGTGACTACAACCTGAACCTCCGGAGTCTGACCTTTAAGAAGTATCTGTTCCGACGCGATATCAAAACCCTTAACGGCATAAGGCAGATCGGTCTTTGTCCGGAACACCAGGTTCAGAAAATACTCGCCATCCTGTTGAAGCATATCTCCATCGAGCGGTATACTGACTTCAGCCGAATCCTGCGGATTTATATTAAGTTCTTCGACCGAACCCGAGCGGACAGGATAGCCGTTGCGAATCACCTCCCAGTCCATTCTGACATTCTTCAGATCGGTGAAGAAGTTCAGGTTATTTATTCGCAGATTACCACCTGAAATATCACTTACCCGGATATTCTGGATTATCTTTTTGAATTCGTGGGTTTCGGGCTGGGGGATCCTGTCAGGACTGATAAGACCGTCGTTGACATTTGCCCCGTCAATGTAATTGACAATATTCCAGTATCCGTCGCCCGTACCGTCTGCCCTCAGTCCCTGGTCGACCCAGTCCCAGTTAAAGCCGCCCTGAAGCCGCGGATACTTGTAGAACAGGTCCCAGTACTTTTTGAAGTTGCCAAGGCTGTTACCCATTGTATGGGCATATTCGCAGATGATGACCGGCCTCGACGGATCCTGGTTCATAAGAGAGACAATATCGTCGAGGTTTGGATACATTGTTGAAATGATATCATATCTCGAAAGCACATTGGCATAGGCCGGAGTTTTGCTTTCATAATGGATCGGGCGTGCCGGATCGAGGGCTTTCATCGCTTTGTACATCGCATCAAAATTGGCGCCCCATCCGGTTTCATTGCCCATCGACCAGCTGAAGATTGAGGGATGATTCCGGTCGCGCAGCACCATCGATACCCCACGGTCGATCCATGCAGCCTTCCATTCCGGCTTCTCGGCAATATAGTATCTGCGATTGGCCCACAGATCATGGCTCTCGATGTTTGCTTCATCCATTACATACAGTCCGTATTCATCACAAAGTGTATACCATTCCGGATCGTTCGGGTAATGACTGGTGCGGACAGCATTGATATTCAGCCGTTTCATCAGGACAATGTCGCGTATCATCGATTCGCGCGTCAAAGCTCTTCCCCTGTCGGGATCGAACTCATGACGATTGGTACCCTTTATATCGATGGCTTTGCCGTTGAACAGGAGCTGTCCGTTCCTTATCTCCACTTCACGGAATCCTATCCTCGAAGAAATAACCTCCAGCACCTCGCCCGTCGAGGAGAGGAGCTCCATGGTCAGTGTATACAGATTGGGTGTTTCGGCTGTCCATTTCAACGGGTCTCTTACCAGCTCATCCATTTTTAGGAGTGTCTCCCTTTTCGCACCGACTGATCCGACTTTCATCACTTTTTCGAAGACCGGCCTGGATGACGCATCGATGAGTGACGCTCTCACCCATAGGTTTTTTGCAGATGCGGCTGCATAGTTCCTGACTGATACCTTAAGGTTAAATGTTGCATCCTTATATTGTCCGTCAAGGTCGGTGGTCACGAAGTAATCCCTAATATGCTGTGAAGGTGTTGCATAAAGGAACACATCCCTGTAAATACCACTTAGCCGCCAGAAATCCTGGTCCTCGATCCAGCTCCCGTCCGACCAGTTCAGAACCTGAACAGCCAGAAGGTTATCTCCGGCCCTGAGCATTGCGGTGATGTTGTATTCCGCGGGAGTCATGCCGTCCTCATTGTATCCGACCTTTTTTCCGTTCAGATATACGGTGGCATTCGACTGTACGCCTGCAAAATGAAGGAATACCTGTTTGCCCTTCCAGTCGTCGGGAACCGTGAATGTCTTCCGGTAAAGTCCCGTGGGATTATAATCCTGAGGCACCCTTGGCGGATCGGCTTTGAAGGGGTGCCTGATGTTTGTAAATACGGGAGGATCAAAATTCCCCTGCAGCTGCCAGTTGCCCGGTACCTCAATATTTGTCCATCTCGATTCATTAATAGAATCTGCCGCGAAATCCTCAGGTGTCTGTGAAGGATTTGTAAGATACCTGAACCTCCAGGCCCCGTTCAGCGACCTGTAGAATGAAGAATTAGTTTTGTCGAATGTAAGCGACGCTGCCTTATCGGGGAAAGGCATCTGGGTTGCATGAGCAGGTTCGTTGTTGATGCGGAAAACACCGGGGTAAGCCCATTCCGGAAGATTCTGGGATGTAAGTATTACCCCCGGCAGAAACAGAATCAGAAGGATAATGTTTTTTTTCATTTCTGCAGATTTTTCTTCCCCTGATCTCCTAATGGAAATTTCAGGAGAAGCTTATTATTGAATTTAGTTGCAATCTATTGAAGCGTCAGTTCTTTAGGACCCGTTGATGATAAGTCCGTCCTTAATATGAAGAATTCTGTCAGACATGTTGGCCAGCTGAGTGTCGTGTGTCACAATCACTATTGTCTGGCCGAAGGAATCCCTCAGTCTGAAAAACAGCTTATGAAGCTCGTTCTTGTTTTCGGAATCGAGGTTTCCCGACGGTTCATCGGCAAGGATAACCGAAGGATTATTTATGAGCGCCCTGGCGACTGCAACTCTCTGCTGCTCCCCTCCGCTAAGTTCTGACGGTTTGTGGCCAAGCCGTTCAGTAAGACTCAGGAATCCAAGCAGCTCGGTCGCCCTTGCCTCCGCTTCTGCCTTGCTCTTGCCTGCAATGTAGGCCGGAATGCACACATTTTCAAGAGCCGTGAATTCGGGAAGAAGCTGGTGAAACTGGAATACGAAGCCGATATGGCTGTTCCTGAAAGCCGACAGAGGCTTTCCCCTGAGCCGGGAGGTGTCGGTACCGTTGAAAGTAACCGTCCCGTTGTCAGGTTTGTCGAGAGTTCCAATGATCTGCAGAAGGGTTGTTTTTCCGGCTCCGCTGGCGCCAACTATCGATACAACTTCGCGTTCTTTTATTTCAATATCGATCCCCTTTAGGACTTTGAGATCACCGTATGATTTTGTTATGCCCCGGGTTTTTATCATAACAGAAATTCCATCAATCCGTATTGTGATAATTGTAATAGTTATCGTCGGGTTCGTTGATTGTCCGTTTGTAAGTGTTCTGTGGTTCCGTTGTATCAGCCTTAAGAGCACTGTCAGACTCATCAGCCTGCTTTTCGAGGTTTTCCTTTATCTCTTCGGCTCCGGATTCCAGATTCGTTTTAACTTCATTCACACCACTTTCCAGATCGCTTTTAAATCCGCCCACCTCCTGATGAAGGTTATCGGAGATGTCATCCACGTCTTTCTGAATATTGCTGGAGATCTCATCCACGTCTTTCTGAATATTACCGGAGATATCCCTGACCTCGCCAGCTATTGTATTGGAGACTTCCTGAAAGTCTTTCCGGATTTCACTGGTGCTCTCCTCAAATTCCCGCTTGATATCATCGGTTGCCTTGCGGAAATCGCGCATCCCCTTCCCTATTCCCCTGGCTATCTCGGGCAGTTTATCCGCGCCGAACAAAAGCAGAGCCACTATTACGATTATTACTATTTCCTGACCGCTCATCTGATCCGTAATTCTGTTAATGCAGACACAAAGATAGAAAAAAAACAGATTAATCCGTTATGGTGTTCAGCATATAAGGACTTATTAAAAATCAGCCGCCTCCCACGGAAATTCCGTAAGGGAGGCGGCTGTATGATATGCCCGGAAAGCTCCGGAAAATATTACCCTTTCAACCCTGTCTTTTTGGTTGTATCATATACCACGGCAGTTGCAACGAATATCGAAGAGTATGTTCCCACTATGATCCCTATGATCATCGCAAAGAGAAAGCCTCTGATAGTGGTGCCGCCAAAGAAGAACATTATCACCAGTACAAGTATGGATGCGATACCTGTGTTCAATGTACGGCTGAGGGTGTCATTCAGTGCCAGGTTCAACACCTCCTTTATCGGACGTTTCCTGTGCAGCGGGATGAATTCCCTGAGCCGGTCAAAGACCACAACCGTGTCGTTTATCGAATAACCTATCACTGTAAGGATTGCTGCTATGAATGATTGGTCGATCTCCATCGAGAAAGGCATTAAACCCCATAACAAGGAGTAAATTCCCAAAACAACAAGGACATCATGGATTGTGGAGGCAACAGCGCCAAGTCCATACTGCCAGTTCTTGAACCTCATAAATATATACAGGAACATTATTATTGTGGCAAAAATGACAGCCATAACAGCCCTCGACTTGATATCTGCAGCAATTGTAGGACCAACGGTCTCAGAGCTCTGCCTGTATTTCGAAAGGAACACATCTTTTGTCACATTGGCGGGGACCATATCCTTCAATCCTTCGTAGAGAAGTGTTTCCACCTCATCATCCACTCCGGTCTCGTTTATCTTGTATTTAGTGGTTACCCTTACCTGATCCTCGGAACCGAAAGTAACTACCTGAGGCGCTTCACCGAAAGCATTAGTAAGGCGCGAAGCGACATCGGCTGTATTGACGGTTTCATCGAACCTGATGACGTAGGTACGCCCACCGGAGAAATCGATGCCGGGGTTCAGTCCCCTTATTACCAGCGAAAGGATACCAATAACTACTATGGCTATTGAAATACCGTAGAAAATCTTCCTTTTTCCTATGAAATCTATCTTGGTATTTTTCAGGATATTGGCAGTCATCTTTATCGAGAATGAAAGCTTCGCGTTACGTTTTAGCTGCCATTCATAGATAAGGCGGGTGATATATATTGCGCAGAACAGTGAAGTAAAGATACCAATTACGAGAGTCGTTGCGAATCCCTTGATCGGACCTGTTCCGAATACATAAAGAATAACACCTGTAAGAAGGGTTGTAAGGTTCGAGTCGATGATGGCCGAGAAAGCGCCTTTATAACCGTCGGATATGGCAAGCTTCATTCCTTTGCCGGCCCGGAGTTCCTCCCTTATCCTTTCGAATATAAGCACGTTGGCGTCAACCGACATACCCATTGTGAGAACAATACCTGCGATACCCGGGAGGGTGAGGATTGATCCCAGGGAAGCAAGGACACCCATCAGAAGGAATATGTTGGCTACAAGCGCTATATCGGCAATTGTACCTGCACTGCGGCTGTAGTAGAAGATCATGTAAGCCAGCACAATTATGAATGATATGAGGAATGACACCATTCCTGCATTGATGGCTTCCTTTCCAAGAGTTGGTCCCACGACGGTATCGGATACTATCCTTGCCGGGGCGGGCATTTTTCCCGACTTGAGGATATTGGCAAGGTCGTCTGCCTCTTCAATTGTGAAATCACCGGTTATCTCAGTGTTTCCTCCGGTAATCTCGTTTACCACCCTCGGGTATGACCTCACATAGCCGTCGAGCAAAACTGCAATACAACGGTCGACATTGTCGCGCGTCATCCTGGCCCATGTCTTGGCGCCTTCGGCATTCATTGTAAAATCAACCTTCACTTCCGAACCGGTTACTCCGGTTGTTGGTCTGGCGCCGGTTATCACGTCGCCTGTAAGGGGAGCCCTTCCGTCGCGCGTGGTAGTCTTAATGGCATGAAGTTCATAGAGTGTTCCGCTCGGATCATATTTGTAAGGATTCTGACTCCAGCGGAAGAAAACGTCGCGCGGGAAAAGAGCCTTCACCTGGTTCATTGACAAATAACGGTTAACCTGGGCGGTGTCGATGCCGGCAGCAAGCCCGACCATGCTGGAAGGCAAAGGTTCTCCCTGTTCAGTAACCCTCGGACTAAGCACTCCGAAAAGCGGATTCTGGACATTGAACTCCTCACGGGTATCTGCTACGGCCAATCCGGTATCCTGGCTTATCAGTTCCTCGAGCGACTGGCTTCCCGCTGCAGTGTCGGCAGGCAGCGACAACGATTCAGATACTGTAAGGGCAGTGTCGGCCGGGAGGGTGCTGGTCTCCATTTCCCTGAGAAGACTATTTGCCTGGATGAGATAATTGATAATCTCAGTATTCTCATAAGTTTCCCAGAATTCGAGGTTTGCTGTTCCCTGAAGCAGTTCCCTTACCCTCTGAGGGTCATCCTGCCCGGGCAGCTCTATAAGTATGTTACCTCTTGTGGAAAGACGTGTAATATTAGGCTGCACTACCCCGAAACGGTCGATCCTGGTGCGGAGAATGTTGAATGAATTTGTTATGGCGCTCTCGACTTCTGCATCAAGAACCTTTAGGACATCAGCATTTGAGGAGTTGAAGTTTATTCTGTCGCGAAGCTCCACCGTGCCGAAGATTGCAGCCAGCCTGGCATTGGGATCAATTTCCTCGAAAGCCCTGCCGAAAAGGTTAAGAAAGTCGGCTCCTGCCTGTGTCTGGTATTGTGCCTTTGCACGGGCAAGTGCTTCATTGAATGTCTTGTCTGGATTGTAGTTAGAGAGAGCTTTCAGAATGTCTTCAACCGATACCTCAAGAATAACGTTCATCCCGCCTTTAAGGTCAAGACCGAGATTCATTTCTTTTTTCTGAACTTCCTTGAAGGTGTATCCCAGGTAACTCCATTTTTCCTTAGGCAGAGCTGATAATGAATCGAGGTATTTCCTTTGTTTCACCATGTCGCCTCCTGCATATTCGCGGGCATCTTTCCTGACTTTCCAGGTTGCACCGGTAAAAGAAAGCTGGTATATCGATACCAGAGCCAGTGCAATTGCCAGAACGATAATAGCTGCTTTGTTTTGCATTTCTCTCTAATTTGGATTTTTGAGGTATTTTTCCGAATATTCTTTATTGAGGCGCAAAGATATTAATTTTTTGCAAAAACATTAAAAATTAACAGGGACATTGCAATGCAGTGTCCCGCTTTAAACTCCTTGTTATGAACTGACCGTTGAAGGAGATCCCGCATCCCTAAGAAAACCGGGATGCGGGATGACATGGTTCATTTTAATCATAGGTGGTGAGGCCGCGGCGAGAGAGAAAACCGAAATACCAGGCAAAATTTTGCTTCTCGCCGCGGCCTCACCACCACTAACACACAAGGCGCCTGTCATCCCTCGCCGGGTATATACTACGGTTAGATCATCCTTCTTCCTTTGCTTCCTTTCAAAGCGGCTCATTAATATTCAGCTATAACGAGGCGAGGGATCCCATCAAAAAAATTAACAGGGACATTGCAATGCAGTGTCCCTGTTAATAAACCAGATGATATGAAACTTTACTCGAGCAGTTTTTCAAATTCGGTCTCAAGCGGTTTCCTGTTGACAAAATCGTACAATGCCAGTGAACGGATATTGTAGTAGTAGCTCCAGTAGTTCTGAAGCGCCTGTATGTACTGCCTCCTGTTCTGGTCCTTCTTGGTATCGGCGTTATTCAGCTCGAGGATGGCAATCTTCCCGATAAGGAACCTTTGTTTTGTCACCTCGTACATCCTCATTGCAACTGTATCCGATTTCGCTGCAACAGCTACCTGTGCCCTCTGCAGGTTGAACTGCTCAACATCAAGGATCAGGTTCTGCTCAAAATCGACCAGGGCCTGGTCGGAGGTAACCTGTGCAAGTTCGAGGTTTGAAACAGCCATCTTGTATCTTCCGCGTCCCAGCCCCCAGTCGAGGATAGGCACGGTTACTCCCAGCCTGATGTTCTGCTGCTGGTTCGACTGGGCATAAGCCAGGTCGAAATCAGGATCCTGATCCCTGGTTCCGAAGGAGGCCATAAGGTTGGCATTCAATCCCTTTTCCGCTTTAGCCTGGGCAACACTGCTCTGAGCTGTCATCACCGTGAGCTGCTGCTGAAGTATCTCGGGGTTGTTTGCCCTGGCAAGTTCAAGCACCTCTTCGGGGCTGACCTGCAGTTCGGGAATCTCAGTCGGAATAATGAGTTCCAATTTGACATTCTCATTGAAACCAAGAAATGATTTAAGCCTGATCTCCCTGTCGCGGAGGTTCATTTCGGCTTCCCTTCTTTGTGTTTCAGTGTTGAGCCACGTAAGCTGAAGTTCAAGCAGCTCGTTCTCAGCAATGGTCCCCAGATCGAACCTTCCCTGGGCAATCTTGTACAGAGTATCGGCGTTGGCAAAGTTCATCTCTGCTATCTGCTTGTTGCTCTGGGCAAGAGCAAGAGAAAAGAAATATTGTACAGCCTGGGAATGGACGCCTTCAATATTTGAAAGGTAGTTCTGTTTTGCTGCAGAGTACCTGAGAGGCTCCGTTTTTTTCTGCCATTTCAGCGAGTTATACCTGAAAAGAGGCTGAGTAAGTCCTATGCTTATTGGAACCGTGATAAAATTCCTGGAGTCCCTTTCAAAATCGTTCTCAAGAGTAAGGTCAGAGTTGAGTGAAATGGTACCACCGGTGAAACCAATATTCTGCGAGAGTGCAAGCGAACCAAGATTACGCATGACATTAGTGGACTTGTAATTCCAGGTTTCAGTAGTGGAGTTCCACACCCTTTCAAATGCCGTACTGTAATATGGTGTTGTTCCCGTGAAAGTCAGCGATGGCCGGTATTCTGCCTTGAAAGTACGGTACTGCCAGTAGCTTGCACGAAACCTGTTCTTGGCCATCAGCGCATTGGGAGACTGCTCTTCTGAAAGCTTCATAACATCATCAAGCGTCAGTCTCTTCAGTTCCTGCGAATATGAATTCCTGATCGGGAACAGCAGCAGAACAGCTGCCGTCAGTAACAAAATCTTCTTCATCTTTAGTATTTTATTCGTATCTTAATGATTCAATTGGATCTTTTTCTGAAGCATTCTTGGCCGGCCGGTATCCGAAAACAACACCGACTGCGGCTGAAACCCCGAAAGCGATAAATATGGAAAAGAAGGAAACAATGGTCATTATATCTGCAACCTGCTCTATGAGCTTGGCCATTATGACCCCGAGGAATATGCCGATAAAACCCCCGGTAACACTTATAAGCACTGCTTCAGAAAGGAACTGAACCACAATGTCCATCTTCTTGGCTCCGATTGCCATCCTGGTACCTATTTCCTTTATCCTCTCCATCACCGAGGCATACATTATATTCATAATACCGATACCTCCGACCAGAAGCGAGATGCTGGCGATAACCCCGAGCACTATATTGAAGATATCCTTTGTCCGCTCCTGCTGTTTGAGCAGAAGTTCCGGCACAGTAATTTCGAAATCCTTCACGTTTGAATGACGCCGTGCGAGCATCCGGCTGAGTATCTCAGTGCTTGAATTCAACTGTTCGGTTTCACTGACCTGAACGACTATTCTGTCGAGCTGATTGTAGTTTGTTTCCACGTTGGAGGCATCGGAACTGCTCACCACAACGCGGGCCATTCCTCCCATACCGCCCGGGCCGCCCATGATCATCATGTTTGAGGAGGCTTCCGATACCAGTTTTGTATTCACCAGAGCCCTGTTCTGAAACCTCAGAAGCATGGTCTGAATCGGGATATAGATATTGTCGTTGTATACGTTGACACCCTTCTCCTCAAAACCGGTAAGACTGACGTTCGTTTTCTGAAGGACGCCAATTACCTTGAGCCATATCCCGTTAAACTTGATATACTGGCCGATCGGATCGATCTTGCTGAAAAATTTAGCCCTGATATTGGCTCCGATTATACAGACCTGGATGCCGTTTTTTTCCTGGTAATCATTGAAGATTGTTCCGTCGACGAGCGGCAGGTTGTAAAGATGGAAATAGTCGTTCGACACTCCCACAAGCTTTGCGGTGTATTTTACTCCGTTCATCATTGCAACCGAGTTGAATGATATTTCCGGACTTATCCTTTTAACTGACGGAAGAGTTTCGCGGATGGCTTCAACGTCGAGCATGCTGAGCCCCCGTGAGAATTTTTTCGCCTGTTTTTCAGTGTCCTCGGAGCCCGAAGAGGTCTCTTCCTGGATGATCGGATTGATGAGAATGTTGTTTACCCCAACCATTTTCATCTGTTCCATGATTTCCTGCTTCGCCCCCTTTCCGATAGCAAGCATTGCAATAACCGCAGCCACACCGAATATTATACCAAGCGCGGTAAGCATCGATTTGAGCTTGTTGGAGACTATTGATTCAACGGCAATTTCTATGTCGTGAAAATATCTGAAGAAGAATTTGAACATACCCTTAGTATTATTAGATTAATTCTGATTGGTACGCTGTGATCCGGCGCCGGGAACCTGTCCCTGCTGACCGGCTGGCCTGGTGCGGGCGGATGTATCCCCGCGTGCATTCTGCATCCTTTCCCTCATTGCAGGATCATTTCTCATTTGTTCGAACCTCTGCCTCATTTCAGGATTGCTTTCCATCATCCTCCTTAAGGCGGCAGTGTCTCTCTGGCCTCCGGGTCCGCCCGGCATCATCATACCCGATCCCATTCCTGGCGCGTTGTTCCTTTCCCTGGCTCTTGCAACTTCTTCCTGTGCCTTCTTCTCTTCCTCCCTCTTCAGCCTGGCACGTTCCTGGTTAACGGCAATCAGATCTTCACCGGCTATTTTGTATTTCCCGGGTTTTTCCGGAGTGCTGAGATGGATAACAGTTCCGGGTTCAAGACCCTGCTCTACTACCACGTTATTCTCATTTTCCTCACCGGTGACGATTATCTGCCTGGCGCCTTTCTTTGTATAAACGAACGGAATACTGTCGGCGCCGAGCTGAACGCTTTCAATAGGTATGTATGTAACATTATCGATGCTCCTGGTTACAATCTGGTTGCCTGTAGTCATCGAAGGCCTGAGTATCGGATCGGTTTTATCGAGTTTTACAACCACCTCGAATACCTTGGCATCTGCATTGGGAAGCTGTTCGCCGATATTCGCAACTGAAATCACCGAGCCCTTGTATGACTTCTCAGGGAAGGCATCAACCAGAATATTTACCGTCTGCCCTACAGCCACCTTGCTGACATCGATCTCATTAACGTAGGTCTTGGATATCATCGACGACATATCGGGCAGTGTTGCCACAACATTGTCCCATGGTGAAATGGATGACCCCACCTTTCTTTTTGCATTGGTCCTGTCTCTTTTATAGATAACCATCCCGTCTGAAGGGGCATAGATGATAAAATTAGCCAGCACCTTCTGAAGATCCCCGACTTTCTCACGCTGTTCCGAAAGGTTGAATTTCAATGTCTTCATATCCGACCTAGCCTGTTCAACTTTCAGCGAGTATCCCTTGATAGCTTGTTCCAGTGAACGTTTTGCCTTGTCGAGCGCAATCTCAGCCTGCCTGATTGTGGTGGGTGGTTCGAACTTCGACTGGTCGAGGGTTATCTCGGCTTCCTCAACAGAAAACTTGAGGTTCTTGATGTTATCGCGAAGGTCGCTGAGCGTAACTGCTGTATCGAGCATTTTAACCTCGAGGTTTGTCTCCAGTGTCGTAAGCCGTTCAATCTCATCCTTAAGCGTGTTGTCGAAGGATGTCCTGTCGAGCGTGCAGATATAATCGCCTGCCTTTACCTGGGTTCCTTCCGGTACCAGATCGGTGATTTTTATCTCGGCTGCCCTGATCTGCCTGCTCTGTGAGAAATCAGGCCCTGTAATATCCGTGGAATTTTCAGCCTGGAGTTCCCCGGTGGTTGAGACAACCACCTCAAATAAACCATGCTTTGCTTCCACATACAGATTGGCAAGGTCTTTTTTCTTGGCAGCCTTTCCGATTAGTATCAGGGCTATTATTGCAGCAACTGCAACTATCCCTATAATGACAATTGACTTTTTCATCATAATATAATTTTGA
>DIWB01000049.1 GCA_002428385.1 Bacteroidales bacterium UBA6117 | reverse complement strand
AATTTTTTCAGATGGCAACACGCAGACAATTCATCAGGATCACAACAATCGGCGCGGGGGCTGTCATGGCCGGAGCAGCAGGAATGAAGCTGCTTGGTAATGAACGCAATGTCTTACAGAAGACAGCAGGTGCTGCACTGACAGGCCGTACCCCGACATACTGTGAGATCTGTTTCTGGAAATGCGCCGGATGGGTTTACAAGGATGAGCAAGGAGCTATTAAGAAGATTATCGGAAACAATGAAGATCTCAACTGCAATGGTCGTTTCTGCCCGCGAGGTACCGGAGGGGTAGGGATGTATTATGATGAAGACCGCCTGCGTACACCTCTCATAAGGACTGAGGAGCGCGGTAAACAGAGTTTCAGGGAGGCTACATGGAATGAAGCTTTTGATTATATCGCTGAAAAAATAAAGGTCATAACAGCTGAACATGGTCCGGAATGCCTTGCCCTCTTCACCCACGGATCGGGAGGAAAATATTTTACAACCCTTCTGCGTGCGCTTGGCTCACCGCACATTGCAGCTCCGTCTTATGCACAGTGCCGCGGCCCGCGCGAAGTTGCATTCCAGGCAACATTCGGCGAAACTATCGAAAGCCCTGAAAGAACTGATATACGTGATACAAAATGCCTTGTCCTGATAGGAAGTCATATTGGCGAAAACATGCACAACGGACAGGTCCAGGAAATGTCTGATGCCATCGACAAGGGAGCTACAATAATTACCGTTGATCCCCGGTACTCAACTGCTGCCGGTAAATCGAAATACTGGCTGCCGATAAAGCCTGCAACCGACCTGGCATTACTGCTTGCATGGATAAACGTTATTATCACAGAAGAACTCTACGATAAACCTTATGTTGAAAAATATACTTACGGCCTTGACTATTTAAGGGATCATGTGAAGAATATGACACCCGAATGGGCCTATGGTATCACAACTATCGATCCCACAATCATTCGTCAGACTGCACGGGTTATGGCTGATGCCGCTCCTGCTGTAATTGTTCATCCCGGGCGTCATGTGACATGGTACGGAGATGATACCCAGCGTATGAGGGCTGTTGCAATCCTCAATGCCCTGCTTGGTTCATGGGGCCGCAGGGGAGGATTTTACAGACCTGAGATTTACGAACTTTCGGAACCTGTCCACCCTCCTTTCCCAACTCCGAAAAGATCGTGGAGAACAGAATTCCCCGACATGTACAAGCTGGCTGATACAGTTCTTGCTAACGGTGTGTGCGATGCCACAGTCCCTGACCCCAGCCGGCATTGCCAGTTCCAGGGATGGATCGTCAACGGTACAAACCTGATAGAGACACTGCCAAACCAGGAAAATACCCTCAAAGCTATTCAGGCTCTTCAGCTTCTTGTTGTTATCGACACAATGCCGATGGAAATAACCGGATGGGCTGATGTGGTTCTTCCGGAATGTACGTATCTTGAGAGATATGACGACCTGAGAGTCGGGCCTCACCGTAAACCACAAATAGCCCTCAGGCAACCCGCAGCAGAACCATCTTACAACACAAAACCTGCATACTGGATGGCGAGAGAGCTTGCCAGGAGATTAGGTGTAATTGATTATTTCCCTTTTGAAAATATTGAGGACCAGCTCGACTGGCAGCTCAAGCAGGTTGGCAGCAGCCTCGAAGAGATGAAGAAGATCGGTGTAAAAACATTTGACCGGCCTTATGAAGACCTGTATTTTGCTCCCGGGGAAAATGTTGAGTTTTACACTCCCAGCGGTAAAATAGAGCTTTACTCTCTTGCAATTGAAGAAGCAGGTTTTGACCCGATGCCAAAATATACCCCTCATGAAGAGCCGCCGGAAGGTTATTACCGGCTGAATTACGGGCGTGCTCCGATGCATACCTTCAGCCGTACTGCCAATAATCCCAATCTGACGGACCTGATGGATGAGAATAGTTTATGGGTAAACCCGGGAGTTGCAAAGGAATGGGGATTGACAACCGGTCAGTATATTCACCTGGAGAATCAGGACGGCAAACGGTCAGAATTCCCGATAAAGGTAAGAGTGACGGAGCGTATCCGTTGGGATTCCGTATATATGGTCCACGGATTTGGCCACGACCAGAAAAAATTGAGACGATGTTACGGCAAGGGTGCCAGTGACACCAACCTTATAACCAAAGTATTGGTGGACCCGATCATGGGGGGGACAGGTATGAGGGGAAATTTTGTCACTTTCATTACTGATCTAAACTCAGGGGAGGTGAAATCATGAGATACGCAATGGCTGTTGATACGAAAAAGTGCGTGGGTTGCAGCGATTGTGTTGTTGCATGCCAGACAGAAAACAATGTACCTATCGGATTCTGCCGCGACTGGGTAGTAGAAGTTATCGACGGCACTTATCCTCAGCTCGAGGTTGAGCTCCGATCAGAACGTTGCAATCATTGTGAAAATGCACCCTGTGTCAGATGCTGCCCGACGGGAGCAAGTCATATTGTTGAGGGAGGGATCGTTATGGTCAAACCCAACAAATGCATCGGCTGTGGCGCCTGTATCGCTTCCTGTCCCTATGATGCACGCTACCCTCATCCTAAAGGATATGTCGATAAATGCACCTTTTGCTTTCACCGTGTAAAACAGGGGATGAAACCGGCATGCGTAGCGGTATGCCCGACAAAATGCATGTATTTCGGCGATCTTGACGATCCGAACAGCGATTTAAGCGTTATGCTGAAAAGACGTAAGCATAAAACCCTCATCCCTGAAGCAGGTACCTTACCCCAGTTGTACTTCCTAATCTGAGAAAAAATGAAAGAAGAACTTATTATCAGCGGAAGGGAGAACTTGTTGGTCGATCCACAACTACATATCTGGCACTGGCCTATACCCCTTTATCTTTTCCTGGGGGGACTGGCAGCAGGGGTCCTNNGTCCGTAAAGCGCCTTTTATAGCGCCTTTTGCACTGGTCATAGGCCTGACCTGCCTTTTGATCGATCTGAATCACAAAGCATATTTCTGGCAGCTTTATACTACAATCAGAATTGAATCACCAATGTCGTGGGGAGCATGGACCCTGCTCGTTATAACTGTTTCAGCTTTTATATGGTGCGCCCTTCACATCAGAGAGTTTTTCCCAAACTGGGACTGGAAATATAAATGGCTGAAGGATCTTGAGATATTCTTCAACAGGTACAAGAAACAGCTTGCCTGGGTGATGTTGATCTTTGCAATCATAACAGGTGTTTATACCGGGATATTGCTCTCAGCATTCAATGCCAGACCGCTGTGGAATACGTCGGTACTCGGTCCGCTTTTTCTTGCTTCAGGACTATCTGCAGGAGCTGCAGCAATTGTATTGTCATCAAAGGATAAGAAGGAAAGAATCCTGTTCACAAAGATTGATCTGGTAATACTTGCCACGGAACTCTTCCTTATCGTTCACATGTTCATGGGATTCATGGCAAGTACACAGGTCCAGATTGAAGCGGCACAGCTCTTTCTTGGAGGACCCTATACAATGGCTTTCTGGATCTTTGTTGTAATGCTCGGGATAATTATTCCCGGAGTGCTTGATCTGATGGAACTGCGTGGAAAACATATTCCTGCGGCATTACCCGGAATACTTGTTCTGATGGGAAGCTTCTTTTTCCGTTTTATCTTTGTCTTTGCCGGCCAGGTCAGCCGCTGGCTTTACTGAAAACAATAAAATAAATAATATATGAGCAATAACACAAGTACAAATAAGAGCAGGAACTACCTGAATCCCTACCTTGGCGGGGTACTTCTGGGACTGGTACTGCTCGCTGCAAACTTTGTTTCCGGAAGGGGTCTTGGCGCCAGTGGCGCAATAAAAAGCGTTGTGGCGACAACAATCGGGACTGTTAACAAAGAGGCAATCGGCACAATGCCTTTTATGGCTGAATATGCCGAATCACATAGCGGCAACCCGATGAAGTCCTGGCTTGTCTTCGAGATGCTCGGCGTAATAGTGGGCGGTTTCCTTTCAGGCGCTGTTGCAGGCAGGCTTAAGCTTAAGGTCGAACATTCACCTAAGATCACATCGCGCAGAAGATTGATTTTCGCACTTGCCGGTGGTGCACTATTCGGCTTCGGCTCTCAGCTTGGAAGAGGTTGTACAAGCGGTTCTGCCCTTAGCGGTATGGCAGTTCTTTCCCTGGGAGGTTTCATTACAATGATGGCCATCTTCGGAACTGCATTTGCACTGGCATATTTCTTCAGAAAAAACTGGATCTAAAATAAAAGGAGGAAACAATGGGACCACTTGCACCAAATGAAATAATATCGGAAAATACAAACTTTTTATTTGCGTTCTTTATAGGCATAGCTTTCGGCTGGGTGCTCGAAAGTTCGGGCTTCTCATCAAGCCGGAAACTGGCCGGGATATTCTATGGCTATGACGCCGTGGTATTGAAAGTCTTTTTCACGGCTGCACTAACAGCCATGCTGGGAATGCTGTTCATGAGCATGTTTGGCTGGCTGGACCTGGATCTCGTATATGTCAACCCGACATATCTCACCTCTGCAATCGCCGGCGGGGTAGTAATGGGTGTCGGATTTATAATGGGAGGATTCTGCCCGGGAACAAGCTTCTGCGGGGCGGCAATCGGAAAGATTGATGCAATGGTATTCGTCGGTGGGCTTTTTATCGGTGTATATGGCTTCGCCTTTACCTACGGCTGGTGGGAAAAACTGTATCTTGCCAGATACCTCGGTGAACCAAAGATCAGTGAAACACTGGGTATCTCTGACGGGCTCTTCGGTCTTTTAATGATACTGGCAGCGCTTGGCATGTTTGTTGTGGCTGAGTGGGCCGAAAAGAAATTCGCAAGAGAAGAATATTAATATCAAATTATAACTATTATGAAACAATTAAAATTACTTGCACTTATTATAATCCCGCTCGGGATAATCATTGCTGCCATGCCGGCAGATAAGGTAAAACATTCGCGGCTGACTCCTGATGAACTTCTCCAGGAAGCCGGCGCCGGGGTGCAGTTTATTTCACCCGATGTTGTGGCAGATATGCTTGTACGGAAAGATCCTTCCCTGAAGCTCATAGATGTCAGAACACCTGAGGAATTCGAAAGCTTCAGCCTGCCCGGAGCAATTAATGTTCCGCTTAGCAATCTCCTGTCTGATGAATATTCTGATCAACTGAATCAGGATGCCTATATGAATGTCTTCTATTCAAATGGATCGGTATATGCAAACCAGGCCTGGATGATTACCCGGCAGCTGGGATATGAAAATAACTTTGTCCTGGAGGGGGGCCTTAACTACTGGTTTGGAAACATACTCTCACCAGCGACGCCTTCCCAGACCAGTCCTGACGAAGAATTTGCAAGATATGATTTCCGCAAAAGCGCGGCAGCAGCACTTGGTGGAGGAGGAGTCGTTTCAACTGATGCCGCCGCACCGGCGCCTAAAGCAGTAAAACCGCCGGTGACTGCAAAAGCAAAGAAAAAGCCCTCCGGCGGATGCTAAATTTTGTAGCTTTCACAATTTGACCCCTGTCCGGATCAGGTACTGCCGTAACAGCACATTCAAGCACTGCCGAAGGCTTTCATTGCATGTTTATACACCGAATCAAAATAGATCGAATCGCCTTCATTCAAAGTAATTTCATGCCCGTCAATTATTGTCATCATAGTTCCCTTCAATACATAGTTGAATTCCTGCCCGGGGTGAGAATAGAACTCAAGCGATTTACCATCGGGATCGGGATCGATTGTTACCATGAATGGTTCAGCTTTTTTATGAATGAAATTAAAGGCCAGACTTTCATATTTGTACTGTCGCCGCCGTTCAAGCTTTAAGCCCTTTCCATTCCTGA
>DIWB01000010.1 GCA_002428385.1 Bacteroidales bacterium UBA6117 | reverse complement strand
TATTTGATACATGTGGGTTTCATATATTTGAAAAGGCCGCCTCTCTGGTCAATTGTTGAGCATCGCAGGTTAATATTATCTTTTACTCCCTTATGAAAAAATCTGTTTCACTTCTGTTTGCTGCCTTTATTATGGCAGTTCTGGCTTTTTCATGGACAATTCTGCCAAAACCTGACAATCAACAAGCCCGAAAGACCACCTGGTCAGAATCAGGTATTACTCTTTCTCCTGATCAGGTAAAGACCAAAAGTATTGAGACAGCCCGCATGGTAGTGGCCGAAGGTGTAGTGCTTCTGAAAAACGACAATAATACCCTTCCGCTAAAAGCAATTTCAGGGAAGCATAAGGTAAACGTGTTTGGAGCATCCTCGCTCGATCCTAAATTTGCGGGAGGAGGAGGCGCCGACATCACAGTTCCATGTCTGGGTTTTTATGAAGGACTCTCAAAAGCCGGGATAGAGTATAATAAGGAGCTTCATCAGGCTTACAGCGAATGGTATGAGAAATTCAAAACCGAGTCACCCTATGCCGGGGGCATTGTCGGCGATGAAGGATCAAACATCTGGGACCTTTCTGATGCCGGGGCGTTGAACGCTGAATGGAACATAGCTGCCAACACTTACAATTCAGACGGTACCGTAAGGGTTCCGAAAATGGATGGTGGTATACTGGACCGCGCCAAAAGTTTCTCTGACGCTGCCATTGTATTTCTGACCAGGAAAGGCAGTGAGGGCAACGATCTGAAAGTGAGTGAACTGACGCTGGTGGAACCTGAAGCCGCCCTTATCTCCTGGGTGACAGCCAATTTCAAGGATGTGATAGTTGTTTTCAACACCTGCAACCTGATGTCGATGGGCTGGCTCAACGGCATGGGTGTTGACCAGAACATTTCATTCAGCGCGTACCGCTATGGCATAGACAGCGGCAAGAGGCGCCGTTCGTTCATGGGCGAATCGATAATTTATGACTATGTAACTGTCAAATATGATACTCCCCATACCTACCATATCGGCAATGTAAACTCGGCTCTGGTAATCTGGTCACCGGGTGCGGAAGGCATGCTGTCAGTTGCAGAAATACTGAAGGGAAGCATTAATCCATCCGGAAGACTTATAGATGCAGTCGCTCACGATCTGAGTACCAATCCAGCCTATGAGAACTTTGGCAATTTTACGTATGAAGATGATTCAAAAGCTACGTATGTTGCATATGAGGAGGGAATCTATGTCGGCTACCAGTATTATGAGACGTTTGCTCCCGATAAGGTACTGTATTCGTTGGGACATGGTATGAGCTATTCGGATTTTGAATGGGATGTGACCGGATCAGGGATCGGTACCAACAAATACGGCGAAAACACAGTTGAGGTAAGTGTAAAGGTCACTAACAAAGGGCCGTATCCCGGGAAGGATGTTGTGGAATTGTATTATTCGCAACCGTTCTATAATGATGGGAAATATGGGATTGAAAAGTCGCTGGTTAACCTTGGAGCTTATAAAAAGACTTCCCTGCTCGGTGCCGGGCAGAGCGAGGTGGTGACGCTTGTCCTGAATGTCCGCGATATGGCATCCTGGTCAACCGTTGCCGGCTGCTATGTTCTTGAGGGAGGGAAGTATACCATCGAAATTGCAACAGATGCCTCGGATGCCCGGAAACTCTATTTTGTACCAGACGAAAGGGTTATAACCCTAAACATAGCGTCAAAGTCAAAAGCAGATCTGAAGCTGAAGCAGGGAAAGATGAGCAATCCGCATGCTGATTCCGGGTGTATAAAATATGATCCCGTCGTTTATGGTGGGAAAAAGATGCATGCTGTCAGGTATACGTCTGACGAGGCAACGGGCACAAAGTACAGGAACTGGTTTGGTGACTGCAGCGGCAGGGCAGAAGTAAATGCGGTTTATATGGCGCGTCAGGATGTAAACGGTATTCCTTCGGTAAAGCCGGGCACCTTTCCGCAGTCGCCTGAAAAAGATAAATATGTTACATCCGTAATAAAGAACAATAAAAAATACTCATCCTATTCGGAGATCAGCTACTGGGCCGACGACCTGAATGACCTGAAGGAAGTGGTGGGAGAGGAGAATTATAGGAAACTTGCGTCACACGTGTTGCAGGGGATTGTATACCGGGACAATGCAGGAATCCAGGATCCTTACACCATCCAGGAGATGTTTTCTGACATCGGTGAAGGGAAGGATGAAGATGATTGCTGGAAGCGTTTTCTCGATCAGCTGTCAATCTTTGAAATGCTTCACGTAAACGACGGATGCGGGTTTCAGTTCCCGGCGCTTGAGCAGTACGGGGTTTACTGGAGTTGGGGCAATGACGGCGCAGCACAGGTTGGGCCTCTCAGGATCAGCATGGGAAGGAAGAACCCTGTACGCGTCCCCGATTATAAGGTTACCGGTTTTCCAAGCGGTACCTGCTTGTGTGCAACATGGAATCCTGAAGTTGCATATGAAATGGGCTTTGCTCAGGGTTATGAAGCCTATTTCCTGGGGCATTCGGCTCTTTATGCCCCCGGACTGAATTTGCATCGCACGCAATCAGGAGGAAGGAATTTTGAATACATGTCGGAAGACACTTACCTGGGCGGGACAATAATCGGGCAATTGTGTCACGGAATGCAGAATCCCGGCGGCCTTTGCGCGGGAGTGAAGCATTTCATGCTGAACGATCAGGAAATCAATCGCAGAGGCGTTCATACCTATTTGACAGAGCAGGCGCTGAGAGAGACCTACGGTGAGTCGTGGGAGATATGTTTCAAGGAAGGAGGGGCTATGGGAATAATGGGCGCCTTTAACTCCATAGGATACAACTGGGTCGGCAACAGCTTTGCGCTCAATACCGCCCTGTTGCGGGATGAATGGGGATACAAAGGCTACATTGTATCTGACATAGGCGCTATTCGCAATCCGCTCGGTGGTTATTTCAGCTGGGTAAGCTGTATCATTTCAGGTGAGGACTCGCTCGAGGAGACGATCAACTGGAACCGGGACTATGTTAAGGATGCCATAACCTACTACGAAAAAGGTGGGGAATATGCCAACATAATCTTAAACGCAGCCAGGGCGAATACAAGGCATATCTTCAGCGCCTGGGGCATCTCGAATGGGTATATTGAGGATGTCGATGCCGCCATTGCAAGAAAAAATGCCGGAGGATATGATTTTGATCCCGCGACTCCCGATGAGCACGGTTATACTGATATTGACTGGTATGGACTTATTGAAATAGGGGAGGGCCGGGTATCGGAAGGAAAAACTATCTTCCCCGTAAGAATCAGCGGAAACAACGGGCTTTCGGCAGCAACATTCACGGTAAAAAGCGAAGTTCCTCTTGCAGGTATTACCGGTGCAAACGGAAGGGAACTTGAGTATACAAGATCTTCCGGGCCAGAGAACGGTCTTAATGTTTACACTGTTGCTTTTAAGGATCCAGAAGCGGCGATAGCAGACAGGGATATTTTCCGGCTGGTTGTAAAAGGAGACAGACCGGCAAAGGCGGAAGATTTCAAATTAAGTATCGAGTACACTGATGCTGTCGACAGGACAGGCCATCTCACGAAACTGTATATAGGAGAACGGCCGGTGCCACCTCCTTCGGATTCCAGGAGGCCCTTTTAGAGGTTCAAAAATAACAACAAAAATTTATCGATTAACAATAACCTGGTTATTGTTAATCGACAAATATTTTACCCAAAACGATATGTATTTTCAATCCTGATTGCCTCTTTTGCGATTTTAAAGCATATTATTTCCAACTGATCTCAACAAGAAGAGGACAAAATTTTACAATCAGAAGGCATTTTCGTTATTGGTTTATCCTTTTTCGTTTTAGTCCGAAAAAAAGAAGGCATGTATTTTGATGAACTTATTTTGCACTTTAAGGTTTATATTAAGTGTTGATCTGAATTATAACTAAAAAAAGAAAAAGTATTGATGGAGAAAAAAATTAAATCCGTATTCACCTGCATTTCCATGGTTGCCCTTATGGCAACATCAGTGACAGAAACTAAAGCTCAGGACTGGCCGCAATGGCGCGGTCCAAACCGGGACGGCGTTTCGAAAGAAACAGGACTGAACCTTGACTGGACGGCGAAAAAGCCTCAGTTGCTATGGACCTTCACTGATGCAGGCGCAGGATATACAGCGCCGGTAATTGTAGGAACCACTCTGTATTCTCAGGGTGCTGGCGGCGGCAGCGATTTTGCATTTGCCCTTGACACAAGAACGGGCAAGTTGAAATGGAAACAAAATCTTGGCAAACAATACATTATGGATCGCGGTGACGGCCCCCGCGGGTCGGTTACTGTCGATGGCGACAAACTCTATCTCATCCGCGGAAGCGGCCAGGTGCACTGTTTATCGGCCGCTGACGGCAAAACAATATGGCAGAAGGATTTCAGAACCGACCTCGGAGGGAACATAATGTCGAGAACGGACTGGGGCTTCAGCGAGTCACCGCTTGTTGACGGTAACCTTGTGATTTGCACTCCTGGTGGCAACAACGGAACGATGGCTGCGCTTGATAAAGCCACAGGAAAGGTTGTCTGGAGATCAAAGGAATACACTGATCTTGGAGGCTACTCATCACCAATAGTAGCTGTAATAGACGGAGTGAGGCAGTATATTCAGCTGACCCGCCAGGGCGTGATCGGTGTTTCCGCAAAAGACGGCAAGCTTCTCTGGAGTGCCAGTGTGGCAGGCAACAACACCGCTGCCATCCCCACACCTGTTTACCGCGACAACATTGTTTATGTCACATCGGGATACGGCACCGGTTGTGCCGCCCTTCGGATAACCAGGAAAGGCGACGCATTCACCGCCGATGTATTATATTCAAACAAAGTCATGATTAACCACCATGGCGGTGTCGTCCTTGTCGGCGATCACATTTATGGCTATAGTGACGGTCCGGGCTGGGTTTGCCAGAACTTTAAAACCGGCGAGTCGGTATGGGCCCATAAGGTGGCAGAACCAGCCAAAGGTGCGGTGCTCAGTGTCGATGGCCGTCTTCTCTGCCTCGACGAAAGAACTGGTTCACTTACCGTTGCCCTGGCATCCCCTGACGGCTGGAAGGAATTCGGCCGTCTGGAAATCCCCCGGCGATCCACCGTTCTCTCCATGGATAAAAGAGTATGGACCCATCCGGTTGTCTCCAATGGCAAGCTCTATTTGAGGGACCATGATCTGGTGTTCTGTTTTAATCTGAAGTAACAGGATAAAGATTAAAGGGGTATTCGGTATTCGGTATTCGCGCACCGCGTACCGCGCACCCTTTATTTCAAAGTGAGTTTTACCGTCTTGACATCCCTGCTGTTCGGCCCGATCATTACCTCAAAGTCGCCGGGTTCGCATACATAAGCCAGGTCGTGATTGTAGTATTTAAGATCCTCCGTCGTGAGGTCGAAGGTGACTTCCCTGCTTTCACCGGCTTTCAGCGATATCTTTTGGAAAGCCTTTAACTCCTTAACAGGACGTGTTGATGTGCTGTAAACGTCACGGATATAAAGCTGAACAATTTCCTTCCCATCCCTGAGTCCCGAGTTTTTTACGGTAACTGAGGCAGTCAATTTACCATTCATGGCAATCTCCGGAGAGGATAATTTTATGTCTCCGTAATCAAAGCTGGTATAGCTTAATCCGTATCCGAAAGGATAGAGAGGAGAATTTATAACATCCAGATAATTGCTTCTGAAGCGGGCATACGGTTCATTCTCCCCGTGAGGCCGTCCTGTGTTTTTATGATTATAGAATATGGGTATCTGACCTGCATTAAGCGGGAAAGTGGTTGTCAGCTTTCCGCTTGGATTCACGTCGCCGAAAAGAATGCCGGCAATGGATGTTCCGGCTTCCGAACCCGGGAACCAGGCATTCAGAATTGCAGGAACATTTGCATCCTCCCAGCTGAGAATAAGCGGACGGCCTGTAAAGATAACAAGTACAACAGGTTTGCCGGTGGCAACAAGCGCTTTGAGGAGTTTAGCCTGTGGCTCCGGAATGTCGGGGATTGAGCGGGAAGCACCTTCTCCGTTCATATTCGCATTTTCGCCCAGTGCCGCGATTACCACATCGGAATTTTGTGCGAGATCAAGGGCTTCTTTAAGCAGAACCTCCGGCTTACGGTCATGCACCTTTTTTACCGGCATTCCCGGAATTACAAAGCCCATCATCCCGTTCAGCTTTGTCTCCAGCAGCGAATCAGCTACAATATCGCTTCCCTTTGCATACGTTACAGTGCCACTGGCGCCGATGGCTGCCTTTAATCCCTGAAAAAGTGAGACCGACTGGTCAGCTTTTCCGGTGAGGGACCAGCATCCGGGCATATCGGAGGATGCATCGCCAAGAGGACCTATTACTGCAATCCGGCCGCTTTTCCTGAGAGGAAGCAGATTATTCTCATTCTTGAGAAGGACCTGGCATTCGTCAGCTATCTCTTTTGATTTTGCCCTGTTCGAGGGACTGAACAACTCCTTTGATGCCCTTTCGTCGTTGCAGAATTTATACGGATCGTTGAATAATCCAAGCTTGTATTTGGCATCGAGTATTCTCCTGCAAGCCTGGTCAATGTGTGCCTGGGTTATCTTACCCTCAGCCAGTGATTTCTTGAGAGTATTTGTAAAGCCTTCGCTTACCATGTCCATGTCAATTCCGGCTTCCAGAGCCCTGGCGCTTACGGTTTGGAGGTCGCCGATGCCATGGTTTACCATCTCGCTTATCCCGGTATAATCCGACACTATGAATCCCTTGAACCCCCATTGTTTACGAAGGATATCATCGAGCAAGTATTTGTTCGCAGTTGCCGGGACGCCTTCGAATTCATTAAACGAAGCCATGTAGCTTCCTGCTCCCTGTTCGCAAGCTGCCTTATAGGGAAGCATAAATTCATTCATCATTCGCTGGCGGCTCATATCGACAGTGTTGTAATCCCGGCCGGCTTCAGCAGCCCCATACAGCGCATAATGCTTGACGCATGCCATAAGAGTATTGGGAACTGAAAAATCATTATTCTTTCCCTGATAGCCCTTTACCAGGGCTTTGGCCATTTCGCCGCCGAGGTAGGGATCCTCTCCCGGCCCCTCAGCGATTCTTCCCCAGCGGGCATCGCGGCTGAGGTCGACCATCGGGCTGAAGACCCAGTTTATTCCGTCGATACTTGCTTCTTCGGCTGCAATCCTTGCCTCATGCTCGATAAGTTCCATGTTCCACGAGGTTGCCAGCGCCAGTGGTATCGGGAATGTTGTTTCATATCCGTGGATCACATCAAGACCGAACAGCAGGGGTATGTGCAGACGGCTTTTTTCAACTGCAATCTGCTGCTTTTCACGGATCAGTTTCGCCCCTTTCATGCCAAACAATCCTCCGATCTCGCCTTTTGCAATTTGCTGCTCCAGAGGGCTCAATACCCCGTCTTTCCTCTCTCCTGCAATAAAACTGTTTGAAACCGGAAGGTTCAACTGACCGATTTTCTCTTCCAGAGTCATCTGCGACATCAGTTTGCTGATGAAGGAGTCCATCTGCTTGTCGGTCTGTGCATTAACCTGAAGAAATGCTACAAGCAGAAAAGCCATTGAAAAAAATTGCCTCTTCATAATCATTATGATTTAGTTTTAATTTCCTGACGAAAAAACATATGAACCTGAATTAACCCTGAAAACTGCATATTTGTCTTCCATTCCTGTGAAGATGATGTTTTTATCCTTCTTCTTTACCACACTTCCGTTTTCCATCACTTCACTGGCAGATACTGCAGGTACATAGACTGTTGCAGTGCTGCCAACGGGGATCTCCACATTCATTGTAAAATTGTTTTCTTTCTTTTCCCACCGTATTCCGGCAGTCCCGTAAGGGGTGAGATTTGAATAGGATACATATGTCAGATCGCCGGCAGGCTGAGGCCGGAAGATAATATTTCGGTAGCCGGGATTAGCAGGATCGGTATTCATTCCTGCCAGTTTCCGGTAGAACCAGACAAGTCCTCCGCCGAACATCGGGTGGTTGCGCGATCCGGAGCCATCCCACTGTTCCCAGGTGGTTGTTGCGCCCTGTTCAATCCACCAGCCGTAGGATGGCTGAGTCCTCTTGTTCATTGCCTCATAGGCCAGTTCCTGCATTCCATAATCAGCCAGAACCTCAAAGAAGAACTGAGTCCCAAAGATACCGGTGTCAAGGTGCCCCTTATCATCAGCAATATCTTTTTTAAGGGCATCAATTACCCTTTGCCGCTGATCAGCCGGAACTCCCATTACCAAAGCAAAGATGTTGCCTCCTCCCTTACCATAGGTTCCCTTTTCCTGATCATAGTACTTTTTCAGGAATGCCTGCTTTGTTCTCTCTGCCAGAGCTGAGTATTCATTTGCCTCACCGGTAAAACCAAGTACTTTTGCGGTTTTAGCGGTAAAATCGGCACAGCGCCATAGGTAGAATGTGTGGACCATCGGATCAGGCGGTAATTCGTCCGGAGCACACCAATCACCCAGATTGAACCATCTCAGTGGCTTTCCGTTATTGCCTTCCCTCTGTGAATACATTATGCCATCCTTATCGGTCCATGTCAGCATATACCTTACATATCCCTTCATGGCATCATAGGTGTACGCGAGCATACTCGTATCACCATAATGAACGAAATATTCCCAGGGCATAATGTTAATGGCTGCTCCCCAGGCGACTCCTCCTCCGCAGCCAGGCTGCCATGGGGCTCCGTTTGGCACATATCCCGTAGCTTCAATCTGAGCCCCGGCAATATCCTGTATCCATTTGGTATAAAAAGCCCTTGAGTCGAAATTGTGCATAACGGTAACGCATGACACCTGTCCGTCGCCTGTGTAAGGTGACCTTTCCCGGTGAGGGCAGTCGCTTGCTATTCCGCCATGCATATTGTCAGTCTGGCTTCTCCGCCAAATCTTGTTTATTGTGTTGAAAAGCGGATTTGATGTTTCAAATTCTCCTGTGGTCTTCACATCAGTATAAACAGCTTCAGCGGTGATCTGGTCGGCGCTCAGGTCTCCAGGCCAGTTGTTTACGACAACCTGCCTGAAAACGAACCAGGTGAACCGTGCGGCATATGACTCATCTCCGCCGCCTTTCAGGGTATAGGTGTTATCTCCCGACGCAGATTCGCATAAATAGTCAAAATCAATTACCTGGCCTGCATTTCCCCTGACGCCTGAAATCCGGACCCATCCAGAGATTTCCTGACCGAAATCAACATAGTATTTTCCGTCTGAATTCTTGATTATGTTTACCGGTTTCAGGCGTTCCATAACTTTGTCGGCCGGCGACATGTGAGCCTTCATGATACCTTCAGGCTTTTTTCTTAATGTTGCATAAGGCCATGCTGAATCATCAAAACCAGGAGCATCCCAGCCTGGTTGTTCCAGACGGGCATCGTAGTGTTCGCCCTGATAGATCAGATCCATGACAATAGGGCTTTTGGAAGCTTTCCAGCTTTCATCGGTAATAATAATATCCTCAGAGCCATCAGCATAAGTTATGTAAATCTGACCTGTAAATCGTGGTGTTCCGTAAGATTCGGTCCAGTTCATAGGTGCGTTGTAAAATCCATTGCCAACGATGGCTCCCAGAACGTTTTCTCCCTTTTTCAGAAGATCTGAAATATCATATGACAGGTACATGACCCTGTATTCCCTGAAATCGTCGGGGAGTGGGATCCCTGCTTTTTCAAGACCAGGTCTTTTTCCATAGTTTGTCTGGTTTGGAACCAGGACGTCATCACTTACTTTTTTACCGTTTACATGGAACTCAAAATATCCCAGTCCGGTAACAAAGGCTCTGGCTTCCTTAATTTCCTTGTTTACATTGATTTTTTTCCTAAGTAAGGGAGCAGGTGGTGGCATCTCCTTCAGCACCATCTGCCTGCTTTCACCCCGGACAGGGTCTGGTATTGGTTCTTCGCCCTGCCATGGAGCGCCTATCCATTGGGCTTTCCATTCTCCGGGGCTCAGCAGTCCCATGTTCCAGAAAGCAGGTTCACTCCATTCTGATATATTCCCGCTTTTGTCCCATGTCCTGACCTGCCACCAGCATTGCTGTCTTGATGTCAGCGCCTTGCCTCCATATATTACATTCACAGACTGACTGGAAACTACTTTTCCGCTGTTCCATAAATCAGCCTGGCCGTTCAGCAATTTTTCCCTGGTTCCTGCCACTCTTATTTCCCAGGCGGTCTGAACCTGACCTCTTTCATCTTCCCCTGCAACATTGACCCATGAAAGGCGGGGTTTAACGATGTCGACAACCTGGGGATTGTCAAGGTTTTCGCATTTTAGCCTGGTTGGCAAGATTCCGGCTTCCGATGGGGAGGGAAGTAAGAGCAGTAAACCTAACAGGGAGAGCATTAATCTGTTCATATCGTTATTTTTTGTTTATATCCGATTTTTTTACGGCAGGTTCCCGATAGATTCTGTATATGAATACATGTTCTCTAAAGGGAAAGGACTTTGCTTACGAGACTCACCGGCCCGAGCAATCCTGAAGGCAAAAGCGGTGCATCAGCCCTGTAGAATCGCATCGTTGTATAGGTGATCTTCTCTCCGGCATCAGGCTGCTGGTCGCCGATAAGCCTGTTTACCCAGAGGTTGGTCACTTTTATTTCAAGGGTGTTCTGTCCCTCTTTAAGAGCTCCTGTGACATTCAAACGGAAAGGAATCTTCCACACAACACCCAGCGACTGACCGTTGACGATCACCTCGGCAAGGTTCTTTACACTACCCAGGTCGAGCCACAATTCAGACCCATCACTGAACCATTCTCCTGGAGCATTAAGGGTTTTCACATAAGTTCCGGTGCCCGAGAAGTATTTTATTCCTTTATCTGCATTCTCATTCCATGGGATTAGCGATTCAAAGGTTGCTTCTGCAGGCGCTCCCCTCTTTTCCTGGAATTTCACTGTCCAGGGTCCATCAATGGATGCAAGCTGTGTCTCTGCCTGAGAAGGGACTATTAATGAAGCTTTTTTTGCCTTGTTGCGGAAAACTACGAAAACAGCGTCCTCTGATTCGAGATGCAACGGGACTTTTGTACTTCCTTCCCTGATAGCATATGACGCCTTTTCTATACTGCCGGTTTCCGGGTGCCAGATCTCCGCTTCTTTCCCTGTAACCCTGAATTCGGCTTCGATATCCTGTACTCTCGCGTTACGGCTGTTTACCCAGAAGAAGTCGGCATTGCCGGCTTTGCGGTGGACAAACATCAGCTTTGTGTCATCCTGCGGCTTCGAATAAGAGAAATCCGGAATGATATTCATTACTTCAAGAGCTTCTCCAACCTTCATTCCTGCAAGGACTTTCCCTTTTCCGATAATGTTTTCTCCGTTGTCATTCGCCCATAACCTGTCGGCAATGCTTTTAAACTCGCCTGTATCATCACTGAGGCTGGGTGTTGCGACAGGTTTGTCTCCTGCAACAACAGCTCCGGCATTCACCAGTTCATCAATCTTTTTCAGAACAGGGAGGGTCATATAGCGGGCATTTGCATCCAGTACAAGGAGTCTGTAAGTTGTACCGGCAGGAGTGGTTATATTCCCGTTTTCAACACCAAGAACATTAACGAGGGCGTCAGCATTGACAAAGTCGTAGTTGTAGCCTTCAGGCACGTCGGGTAGTTTATCATTGTAAAGAGCGGTTATATTGTTATCCTCGCCATAGTGCCAGGCAACATCAGCTACAAATTCGCCTTGCTGGAACATCCATGAACTTCTGGCCAGGTAGTCGATCCATGCTCCGGCTTGTTCAGCCCATGTCTCATGACGGGTGAACCACTGTCCGAACGGACCGAGACCGAGTCCCGGTATTTTATCATTCACAGGCTGGTGAGGGGAACAATGAATAACGAAACGGTTAAGTCCGTTAGCCATTTCCATGTCGGCGGTAGGTTTCAGTTTTTCGGGAGAGTATCCCCATGCATTTCCGATGGCTGTCAGTGATTCGGCAGCAACATATTTATGCCCGTAGATATGGGAAACAGATGCAGATTCGCGGACATCAGCTTTGTACCTTGTGGCAACTTCTGTTCCCGGATCCAGTCCGCCGGGTGTCCATGTTGCGCTCATCGGAATTGCGGCATTCTTTTTCACCTCCATACCGTCGCCTATGAAGGCGCGGCCGCTTTCGTGCGACTCAGAATAGCGTGCCATACCTCTCTCCTTAAGGATTTCAGTAAGGTTGTCGTAATGGTTCTGAGTCGTAAGGTCCCCGATCGTCTTGCGGAAGTCCCAAAGGAAGCGTTCGCTCGATTCAGCATTTTCAACAATATGCCCGGTAAGGACGGGTATCCACGGAGTCAGGTCATAGCCTCTCCTGGCACTGAATTCCGCCATCATATTTTCGGTCCAGTTTTGTGTCCCTGCTTCCCAGCTGTCGGTAATTACGTATTGCAGTCCCTTTTCGCCCATTAGTCCGCCAGTGGCATCCTTGTACTGGTCGAGATAGTTTGTGAAGTAAGACCTCACGTGATCTGCACTCAGCTTGTCAACTTCCAGACCGGTTGCCTCAGGAGAAGCCGGTGAATTCTGGTGTCCGGTAAGTGAATAACCAAGCCTTATTATAGCCCATTTTCCGGCAGGCGGGGTCCATTCAAGGGAGCCGTCTGCTTTCATTATTGAAGTAAGGTCGATAACATCATCCTTTTTAACAGCCTCCTTTGAATCAATTGCTGGTGTCATGGCTGTGTAAAGGTCAGTGGCAGCGGCAAAAGCGGCTTTCTCCTCGAAACGGTGAATGCGCTTTACAGTGTGAAGAACCAGCTCTGCCACTTCCGTTCCCTGCGGTCCCCTGAGCATGGCAGCATTGATTCCGAACATCTCGCCGAGATCCCCCAGGTCCTGTCCGGCAAAGGGAGATGCCTGAGGCGCTTTCCATGTAAAGCGGAAATATCTGGCGGTAACAGGATTAAAGGTCAGGGTTTTCTGGGTTACTCCGCCGGTTACTATATCGGTAACCTTGTTGAAAGACTTGCCATCGTCGCCGGCTTCCAGTGTTCGGCCGGTGGCATCGGCGCCGAAGCCGAACCTGCCGGGATTGCCGCCTCCGACTATTGTCAGAGCCTGAACAGTAACCGGTTCACTGAAAGAGAACTGAATCCATGAGTTCTCGCCGGATCTGGTAAAGGGTAATAAGGTTGAGGTTGCAAGGTCGCCGTCAGTAAGGGAAGCCAGATTGAACCGGCCGCCGCTGGAGGTTACAACAGGCTTAAGTTCGTTCATTGACAGATCCGTTTCAGGCAATCTGTAAGCCACCACAGCTGCGTCAGCGTAAAATTCAGGGATTGGCGCCGGGCTTCCTCCGGCAAATGACGACATTTCAGCCAGCGGAAGATTCTGGAAAGCACCCGTAGTTGAGGGAGGTTTCGGAATAGTCCCGTTGAAAGGTAAGCCTCCTTCCACCCTGGTTTCAGTCCAGACAAATTTCTTCATTGCCTGTTCGGGTTTGACCCATGGTCCGCCGCTCTCACTCCAGCCGGGAGAACCGGCAATAGCCATCTCGAGCCCGAGTGAATCGGCCAGCTTCGTTGCATGGAGGAAAGCAGCCTTCCAGTCGGGTGTCATGTAAACCAGGCGCTTGTCGACGATTTGCGGTGTGGCAAGGGCAGCGTCGAAATTCTGGAAACCGGCAATGCCAACACGCTTCATCCAAAGGAGGTCAGCACTGATTCCCTCCTTACTGATGTTTCCGTTCATCCAGTGCCACCATACACGGGGGCGGGCTTCATCGGGAGGGTTGATAAATCCTTTTTCTATCAGGGACAGATCATCGGCTGAAGGTCCCTTGCACATTACGGCTGTAAGGCAAATGATTATCCCGGTAAGTGCAATTGCAAATACCTTTCTGCTTTTCAGGTGAACAAAACTTATTGACATACGATTATTTTTTTGTTAAGTTCAGGTCGAGGTCATAAATGTAGTTAATTCCTTGCTTCCCACATCGGGTTCCGGGAAATCTAATCGTACAAGAACCAATGGATGATGGATCCCCTGCGACAATATAGTTATTAGGAGGGCGTAAAGACGTAAAGGCGTAAAGGCATAAAGGCGTAAAGGCGTAAAGGCATTAAGGCGGTTGTTGAGCCTTAAGTCTTAGACACCTCACGCCTCACACCTCACGCCTCACGCCTTGTGCCTGATCAGTTGACCGTATACAAAGTCAGTGATTCCACATCCTTGATGAGGATCCAGTTACCCGACACTATGGGATGTGCATAGATCCCGGTTTCTGCAAGTTTAAGCTGTGCCACCTTGTTGAATTTCTGTCCGTCGGGCCTCATAACAACAAAATGTGAATTGCTTGTAACAGCAATAAGAACCTGACCAGCATCGACAATCGATCCGAAATTCTGAAGGGCGGTCTCATCGTTCCAGGCCGTTTGTCCGGTAGCGGCATTGATGCAGAACAGTCTGCTCTGGCTTGAAATTCCGTACAGGAATCCATCCTTCAGAACCGGTGTGTTGTAGGCGGTGGTGAATTCGGGATTGGTCCAGAGCTTACTTACGGTGAAACTGTTCCCTGTCTTTTTTATTTCTGCGGCATTGACACCGTTGTTAAGACCTGTATAATAAATACGATTCCCGTCTGCAACCGGTGAAGCAGCATTGTTAACCCTTCCTGTTCCAACCGGGGTTTCAAGTTCCCAGAGTTGTTTGCCGTCGGCCAGGTTGAAGCTGACCAGCTTTGTCTGTCCCTGGAACACAACCTGTTTTGTTCCGTCAACTGTCATTAAAACGGGTGAACCATAAGGCGGCGCTTCTCCTTCCACTTTCCATTTTATGGATCCCGATGCCAGATCGAAGGCAATAAAAGTTCCCGTTTTTGGACCCCCCAGGTGTGCATAGCAGATACCCGAACTGATCACCGGCGACATTCCCGTGAAAAACTGCGGAACCTGACCTTTATATTCTTCATTCCGCCACAGGAGCATGCCTGTGGCAGCGTCAAAACAGGCAATGTCACCCCCAACACCAACGGCAACCGCTTTGCCTTCGGCAACGGCAACAGAGCTTCTGGGTCCGGGATGGGAAGCCGCCGGCCCTGTAACGGCGGGAGCCGGATATGCGGCTGACTGCCAGAGCTGTTTCCCTGTGGCAGCATCGATGCACTGCATTACTTCGTTTTCACCGACTTTTGAATAAACATAGATCTTGTCCTTAACAAGGGCAGGTGTAGCGTCTCCAAGGCCTACAGTGACTTTCCAGGCCTGGGTAAGCTGCTCGGGCCAGGCTTTCGGATAATCGAATCCGGTGACCTTGCCGTCACGGTTTGTCCCCCTCCATTGAGGCCAGTCCTGGGCATAGATAACAAGTGCTGTCATCAATATGATCAGGCTTGTTGCTGAAAAACGGTTGATCATTGTTTTCATATTGGTGTGAGTTTTGGTTCCTGAATTCAGTAAGGTTACCCCTGAGGTTGTGCTGATTCCTGATATAATCCACAATAAGCGATTTTTGCACCGATGCGGTATCAGTGCCGGTAATCCAGGCCGGATCAACATATCCCTTGAGCGTTTCCACCTTCTGACGGTTTTCAGTCCAGGAAGGATGGTTAAGGGTTATACCGGTCAGGGCAAAGAAAAAGAGAGCGGCAAAACTGAACATCGAAAGATAAAGATGTACCCAGCGGGTCCAGCCACAGAACGATTTCTTTTCCATTATCTGGATGAAGTAATTTCAGAATTCGCCTTAACGTACTCTATTACAGCCGAAGCTATTTCAATGCCTCCTTCCAGATCGATTCTCTTCGGCTCATCGTTCAGTTCAATCTCCCTGCTTATCAGCTGATATGTTCCATGTTCGCGGGCTGCTTCTATATGCACTGTATATTTTCCTGCCTCCACTGGAGTACCGTTGTCATCTTTCAGATCCCAAAGCAGGGTATATTTCCCGGCAGAACGTGTAGCGCCTGTTACCGCATCCACGAAATCCTGCTTCTGGGTTTTTTCGAAATGTTTTGCGTACCAGCGTTTTAAATCAGGAAGCCAGCGGTTGTTGTTATACCAGAGTGCCAGGGTACGGATGGATTCTGATTTTTCGTTTTCCACCCATACGGCAACGAAAGGTCTTGGTGATCTGCCTTCAAAGCGCGATAGTTCGAACTCAATGTTAAGTTCAAAATCCCGGACCGGATCGGCGAAACCTGTCTGCAATCCGCTGAATTCACTTTGAGTATCGCAGGTGTTCAGGATGTCGGAAGAAGTGCCCGGGACCAGTATTCCTGCCAGAATTATTGTGTAAAGTATTTTCATTTTTCTTTATTTATGGGTCAAAATTATTCTTTTACCATGCTCACTTTCCGAAAAACAGATGAAGCATCAAAAATGTTATCTGAACCTGTCTTACTGACATCTGAACTGTCTTAAATATTCCCGGGGGTAAGAAATGTGAAAAGTGAAAATGAGGGTGAAGGCCGACGATTCAAACCCTTAAAAAAGTGGTTCAGACATTGTTTATGCTGTTTGACGCATAATAACCCGACACGGAATCTGCAATTCTTATCTTTGCCTCGTAATTGTTACTCCTTAAATGAAATAAACGGATGACGGGAATTTTACAGGATAAGATGGAAGCAAAATCTTTCAGGCAATATTTCCTTATTGTTGTCCTTCTTTCCATTGCCATTGCCATTACAATCCGGTTTCCATTGATAATGGAGCTTCTTTTTGAGGACGGAGACAGAGACGGCAGCGGAGGTCATCATCACCGTGAGTTTTCTCCCGATTTTGCACGTTTTTTTGTCGATACGGCTATTTCGTTCATTGTGGCTCTTGTGATGTTCATAATAAATTATTTCATTTTAAAGCCGACAGACAGGAATCGCCATATTACCGCAATCCGGATAGTACTGGCGGTTAGTCTGACAATTCTTCTGGTATCCATTCTAAATCACGGTTTGTATTCTGTATCCAGTATTTTCGATACACGACCTCCCGGCCGCGGACGAAGGAATGAGTTCGAATTCATGAATTTTTATGTTTCGGCTCTTGTTGTCGGCTGCGTGCTTGTCATAAGGCTTGTCTTTCAGAAACAAGGAATCAAACTGGAGTATGAGGAGCTCAAACGCGAGGCGCTCCGGCGGCAGTATGAGTCGTTGAAGAATCAGCTCAGCCCGCATTTCCTGTTTAATTCGCTTACTGCGCTGAAAGTTCTTATCCAGGATGATTCCGACAAGGCGCAGAGTTACGTCAACTCTCTTTCAAAAGCTCTCCGCTATACTCTGCAGAGCAATGAGAAGCAATTGGTTACCCTGAATGAGGAAATGGAGTTCATGCATTCATATATCTATCTTATCAGGATGAGGTATGATACCAATCTTATTGTGAACTACGAAATTAATGAAAGCTTCCTGTTATTTATGCTTCCGCCGCTTACAATTCAAACACTTGTTGAAAATGCCATAAAGCATAACGAGATAAGCAAACGCAAGCCTCTCAAAATAGATATTGTGACAACCGTGAATGAAAGTCTGTTAGTAAGGAACAACATTCAGAAGAAATACACTGAAGAGAGCGGTACCGGGCTCGGTCTGACGAATCTTTCGAAACAATTCGAGATTCTGGTAGGGAAAGACATAATAATTACTAAAAACGATGAGTCATTCACTGTCGGAATACCTCTTATCAAGCAATAACGATGAAAGCTCTGATTATAGAAGATGAGTTCCTTGCTTCACGACATCTGAAGCAGATACTGGCTGAGGTTGGAGATATCGATGTGATTGACACGCTTGAGTCGATTGCAGAAACCATTGAATGGTTTGGCAGCAACACCCAGCCCGATTTGGTGTTCATGGATATACATCTTGCCGACGGTATTTCATTTGAGATTTTCAATCATGTGAGTATTACCTGTCCGATAATTTTTACAACCGCCTACGATGAATATGCTCTCAGGGCTTTTAAGGTAAACAGTGTGGACTATCTTCTGAAACCGGTAGAAGCATCTGATATTCAGACAGCTCTGAATAAACTGAAGACTCTTTCGGAAAATGGGTCGATTAAGGCTACGCTGACCGGACTTATGGATTTTTTCAGAAGAACACAAAAATACAAAACCCACTTTCTTATACCGGCAAAAGGCGACAAGCTTATGCCGGTCAGGGTCAGCGACATTGCATGTTTTTTCATCGACACTGGGATTGTGAAGGCTGTAACCTTCGACGACCGCAGCTACCGGATTGAAAACACGCTGGATGAACTGTCCCAAATGCTTGATCCTGCTGATTTTTTCAGGGCCAACAGGCAGTTTATAATATCGAGAGAATCGGTAAAGGACGTGGATCTCTGGTTCAGCGGCCGACTTTCACTAAACCTGAAAGTCGAAACCCCCGAAAAAGTTGTGTTGAGCAAAGCCAGGGTCCCGGAATTCAAGAGCTGGTTTTCGGGCAAGGGGCAGTAATGCTTGAATAGGAGAGGGGGAGAAAGGGAGAAGGGGAGACTTAACCAGCAACCTGAGCGAATTATCTCTCTTACGATTATTCATCCTGCATGGGAACCATTTCAGCCTTGTTTTTTACCGTTTCATGTTGTTTCATTGATGAAGGAAATTTCATTATGCAATATTTACCAGACATATCATAACAATTTAAGGAAATATAAGATGAAGAGAACTTTTACCTTGTTTGCGATCACATTTTTAATGATGTTCAATAATCTGAAGGCTCAGGAGGCTGTAACCGTGGAACGTATGAGCGATCAGGTGCAGTTTGACGGTGTTCCTGATGAACCGCTGTGGGATAACCTGAGCAAATTTGAACTTACCATGCACCGGCCCAATTTTGGTTTGAAGCCATCCGAAGAAAGTGATATCAGAATCGGGTATGATGATGAATTCCTCTGGATAGGAGCAAAGCTGTATATGAGAGATGCTTCAAAGATATTCTCGCCTACCAGGAAAAGGGATGAAGAACTGGAAGAATATGATGGATTAGGCATTTTACTCGACACCTATGATGATAACGAAAACGCCCTGGCCTTTTATACCAACCCTTCAGGGCTCAGAACTGATTATACAATTTCGAATGATGCACAGATGGCCGGCGGGCCGGGTCCGGGGTCAGCCATGAACCTGAGCTGGAACACATTCTGGGATGTAAAGACAACTGTTGATGATAAAGGATGGTACGTTGAAATGAGGATCCCCTTCTCAAGCCTGAAGTTCAAGCCTGCAGGCGATGTTGTTACAATGGGGCTTTTATTAGTCAGAACCATAAGCGCAAACAATGAAACCGACACCCATCCTGCCATTGATCCGAAATACGGTTTTATGTCAACAAACAAGCCTTCCCTTGCTGCCGGAATTACGTTCAGCGGGTTGCGGCCAACAAAGCCGGTTTACATTTCGCCGTATGTCATTGGTGGTTTCTCGCAGGACTGGATCATGAATGAAGATGAAACCGGATATGTGAAGAATGATCCTTATCCTGATTATTCAGGTAACGCAGGTCTGGATGTAAAATATAACATAAACAGCAACCTCACGCTTGATCTCACAGCAAACACCGACTTTGCACAGGTTGAGGCCGACGACCAGCAGGTGAATCTTACAAGGTATTCGCTCTTTTTTCCGGAGAAGAGAATGTTTTTCCAGGAACGGTCGAGCATTTTTGATTTTTCGCTTGGCGGTTTTTCGGATAACCTTTTCTACAGCAGAAATATAGGAATAGCCGGCCGCGACCAGATAAGGATCCTTGGAGGCGCGAGGCTTACCGGAAGATTAGGTAACTGGGATGTAGGTCTGATGGACATGCAGACCGCCGAGCATGAATCAACACCGGGAGAAAACTTCGGAGTTTTGAGAATGAGGCGTCAGGTTATAAACGAGAACAGCTATGTGGGAGGGATTTTTACATCGAGGCTCGGAATGAACGGTCAGAATAATCTGGCGTATGGCATGGACGGAATCTTCAGACTTTTCGGGGATGATTACCTTAATGTGAAATGGTCGCAGACCTACGACAGTCAGATTGATAATAATATGGGTTCCCTCGATCCGTCATTTTTTCTTGTGAACTGGCAGAGACGTTCTGAAAAGGGTTTTTCATACGATCTGAAGTATTTTTATTCAGGGCAGGAATTTAATCCGGGCATTGGATTTGTCAGAATGGAAGGAGTACAGGGCATCAACACAAATCTTAGGTACGGCTGGTTCCCCGGAGAAAACTCGAAGTTTTTTGATTATGGCATCTCAGTGCGGTTCGATCGTTTCAACAGGCTTGAAGACGGTGAGCTCGAGTCGATGGTAGTCTCTCCCGAAATTGAATTCAGTACAAAGAAAGGCCTCCGCGGAGGAATCGAAGCCGAATACCAGGAAGAAGGGGTCATTTACCCGTTCAGTCTGTCTGATGAAATTACAATTACCCCCGGATTATATTCATTTTACGGATTTCAAACAAGATTGAACACACCTGAAAACAAGATGATATCATTTGGGATTGATTTTAATGCCGGGCAATTCTATGACGGGAACCGTAAAGGAACTGAAATAGAGGCGAACTTTAACCTTTCATCAAGCTTCAGGATGGGAACTTCGTATGAATTCAACGCCTTGCGTTTCCCTGAAAGGACCGGGGTAAACTCACTCAACATTCATTCGGTTAATGTAAAGGCATTGTACATGCTTAGCACAAGGTTGTCGGCTTCAGCCCTGGTACAGTATGTCAATACCGAAGACGAGCTGATAACCAATTTCAGATTAAGGTACAACCCGCGTGAGGGCAATGATTTCTATATTGTATACAACGATTTCAGGGGAGTCAACCGTCTTAATTCAATGCCTGAGATACCTTCCTTCTTTGGAAGGACGGTGATGGTGAAATACACCCATACGTTTATATTGTAATGATTCAGGTCACGAAACTCAGGTCACTCTGCCTTCAGGCGCATCATTGTTGACACATCACACCTCACGCCTACAGAAACAACAGCTGTGCAAGTTCAAAAAGACTCCGCCTCCATGTCTGGAACTCATGCCTTGTATTTTCCGAGACATAGGATACGGCATTGATACCGGCCTCCTTTAATGAAGCAGCAGAATTTACTACACCTTCCGGTCGTTCGAAACTGCCGCAGCTAAGGAATATCAGTCCTGACTTGTGACAATTAGTGCGTCAGGTATGTATTCAGGCTCATTTTATACCAACCTGATCGAGTCAGTGATGACGG
>DIWB01000023.1 GCA_002428385.1 Bacteroidales bacterium UBA6117 | reverse complement strand
GCGGACTGTAACTGAAGCTGACGGTTAGGGCTTCCCCCACAATGGCGCCGGGACTTTCCTGACACTCATTATTGTTACATCACATTTGGCATGATTTTTATTGTAAATTATTATTGATGTTTAATTTGTGTTTGGTAACTTTACACTATGGAACCGAAAATTGATCTTTTTGCGATCTTACCTGAAGACAAGGTACCGGAGAAGGGAAAGGTGTTAATATCCGAACCCTTTCTTCCCGATACTTTCTTCAATCGCAGCATCGTGTACCTTACCGATCACAACCCAAAAGGATCGGTCGGCTTCATTCTGAACAAGAAGCTTCAAATAAGGTTATGCGATGCAGTCACCGGTTTTGACGGCTGGGAAGAAAACCTGAATATGGGCGGTCCGGTATCACCCGACACCCTTCATTACCTTCACGATCTCGGCCATATCGTTCCAGGCAGCATAAAGGTGGAAGGCAATATTTACTGGGGAGGAGATATCGACAGCATTCGTAACCTGATCAGGACCGGATCGGTTAAGCCGGGTCAGATCAGATTCTTCCTCGGTTACTCCGGCTGGTCGGCAGGCCAGCTTGAAAAGGAACTTAAGGAAAACTCGTGGGTGAGCGCTAAAGTGAACCCCGAGGCAATAATGCAGAGCCGGGAATCCGACAGCTGGAAAAGAGTTCTGCGATCGCTTAAGAATAAATACAGGGTCTGGGCCGATTTTCCGGAGTCGCCCGATATGAACTGAAATTCATTCTCCTTCCGGATTATTCCAAAGTCATTCTATAAGTGCAGTATTTTATAGACAAGCTCCTTGAGAAGATCACCGGGGTCTGTCCCGGCATCCCCAAACCCTTTTGACTTCAGGTCGTAAGTCCTCAGAAAATTTATTATCCGGATAGTTTTCCCAATACTGTATTTCGACGCTGCCATCTGATAGTCCTTTACGAAAAATGGATGGATCTTAAGGGCTGCCGCTGCATTGTTACTCGATTTGTCGGTGAGGTAATGGTATGTAAGGATCTTCGTGAAGAAACCAAAGAGCGAGGCAATGGTCAGAATTATCGGATTGTCATTTGGGTTATCGCTGAAGTACCTGATTATCATGTTTGCCTTAAGGATGTTCTTTTCCCCTATAGCCTTCTGCAACTCGAAGTTGTTGTACTCCTTGCTTATGCCAATATTCTTTTCTATAAGAGAGGAGGTGATGACAGGCTTGCCTGAAGGGAGTGTTATCAGTAACTTATCAAGCTCATTTACAATCTTGTGCAGGTCGGTGCCAAGATACTCCCTAAGCATGGCAGCCGCATCGGGATTTATCTTAATGCCCTTTGTCATGAGGTATCTTTCAATCCATGGCTGGACCTGATAGTCGCGCAGCCTGACCGACTCGAAATAGGAGCCCTGCGTTTCAAGTGCCTTGCAGAGTTTCGTCCTTTTGTCGAGTGTCTTGTATTTGTAATTGAAAACCAGAATAGTAGATAAAAGTGGCTTTTCGAGGTAAAGGGCAATTTCCTCAATCTTCTTTAGCGATTGCGCTTCCTTTACAATTACAACCTGGTGGGTGGCCATCATGGGAAACCTTCTGGAGGTCTCGATAACCGTACCAATATTGGTTTCTTCGCCGTAAAAAACGATCTGGTTGAAGGCTCTTTCTTCGTCATTAAGGACTTTCTCAGCAATGAAATCTGTGATGATATCAATATAATATGGTTCATCGCCTGCAAGAAAATAAACAGGCTTGAATATTCTTTTCCGGAGATCGGACATTATCTCATCAAACGATGCCGGCATAATCAGAACCTGAGGTGTTTGACTGAAATACCGTTCTCCTTGATTTCCCTTAGAGCGTCAATGCCGATTGTAAGGTGCAGGTCGACGAACTTGCTTGTAACCTTTTTATCACTGGCCTCTGTCTTAATACCGGTCGAGATCATTGGCTGATCGGAAACAAGCAGAAGTGCCCCGGTCGGGATCTCATTGGCGAAGCCTACCGTGAATATGGTGGCAGTTTCCATGTCGATTGCCATAGCCCGCGTCTTTACAAGGTACTTTTTGAACCTGTCGTCATATTCCCATACCCTCCTGTTGGTAGTGTAAACCGTTCCCGTAAAGTACTCCTTGTTGTGCCTTGTGATTGCTGCAGAAATTGCACTCTGCAGTTTGAACGCCGGCAGGGCCGGAACTTCCAGGGGCAGATAATCGTTTGATGTACCGTCGCTCCTGATAGCGGCGATTGGCAGTATAAGGTCTCCCAGTTTGTTCTTTTTTTTCAGTCCGCCGCACTTGCCCAGGAACAGTACCGCGGCAGGACCAATCGCGCTGAGAAGATCCATCACTGTTGCCGCATTAGGGCTTCCCATGCCAAAGTTGATAATGGTTATCCCGTCGGAAGTCGCACTCGGCATGTTCTTGTCGCGGCCCTCAACCTCCACATTATTCCATTTTGCGAACAATTCCACATAGTACAGATAATTTGTGAGAAGGAAATATCTTCCGAAGGTTTCAAGCTGCTTCCCGGTATAGCGGGGCAGCCAGTTATTAACAATTTCCTCTTTCGTCTTCATTCACTTATCCTGTTTTATTTTTATCTCAATATATTTGAGTGCTCAAAAGTACAAAAGTAAGTTGAAACAGCTGAATCTTCCGTCATATTCCTTTACCATCACAGGAAAAGAGGATGCCCTGATGATCCTGGATACTATCAGGAGGAAGTTTGTTCGGCTTACACCTGAAGAATGGGTGAGACAGAACTTTGTACGCTATCTTATCCATGAAGGCGGATACCCTCCCGGACTTATTGGAATAGAAGTGATGTTCAGGTTCAATAACATGAAAAAAAGAGCCGATATACTGGTTCATAACAGGATGGGAGAGCCTGTACTGATTGTGGAATGCAAATCGCCCGAAATAAATATCTCCGATTTCTACGAAGATAAAGTTTACGACCAGATAGGAGGGTACAACCTCGGATTGAAGCTTCCCTTTGCCATAGTAACCAATGGAATGGTGAACTATGCCTTCAGGTTCGACGCGGAAAGAAATCAGTATGTTCACCTGCTGGAAATACCTCCTTACAACGATCTTATTACAGGCAGCAATGATTAACGTGACATGCGCCATAATAAGAAATGAGGATGATGAGATCCTTGTGGTTCAGAGAGGAGAGAAGACCGATCACCCTTTCATGTGGGAATTCCCCGGGGGAAAGCTTGATGAAGACGAAAGTGAAGAGGATTGCATAATCCGGGAAATCAGGGAAGAGCTTACTATGAACATAGTGATACGCGGCAGACTGCCCGCTGTCGAATACGATTATGGTCACAAGCAGATCCGGCTCATCCCCTTCGTGTGCGACACCCTCGAGGATATCCCCTTTCTCACGGAACACGTGGCCTTTAAATGGCTTGCTCCCGGCGAACTTCTCAGGGTCGGTTTTTCTGAAGCCGATATTCCCGTTGCAGGAGAATACCTTAAGTATATAAATTATAAAGAAGTCACTAACCCTTAGATCCGTGCGGCTCCCGTTGAATCTATTAGAGAAGCTGATTTCATACTGACGCTCGAAAATACACATGGAAGGAAGGAAGCCGAATGGCTGGCTGAATTGGCGGCAACAGTTAATCTGCTTCAGGATGAGAAATCAGCAGGGATACTTGCAAAGGCACGCATCATTCTGAAACGGCTTGGGGGTTCTTCATAAGTCCTGCTATTTGAATCCGAAATTATTCGGAATAAATGATGCGAATATTTTCGCAACTAGCCAAACGGGGTGTTCCCCCATTCTGCCGGTATCTTGCCCCTGGAGCGACCGGGTAACCATACTCTAACAGACAGAATCTGCCACTTTCCATGGAAATTGTGTAATTTTGCGCGTTCTTAATACTCGGTAAATGCTTATTGTAGATACATCGGGCCAGTTGTGCCCCGCTCCGCTGATTGCAACAAAAAGAGCCCTCAGGGAAACAGCCGTTGGTGAAAGCTTTCAGGTAATTACAGACAACCGTACTTCATTCAGCAATATCTCAAGGTTCCTCCGCGATAACCTTACCGGTTTCTCCTTTACTGAATCGGACGGGATCTGGACACTGACAGTTGAAAAAACCGATTCAACCGGAGAAATTACCGATCCGTCGGAATACTGCACAACTGATATACCGCATTTTTCAAAAGGCAACTATATCATTGTGTTTTCTTCTGATAAGATGGGGGAGGGAGACGATAATCTCGGAAGTCTTCTTATTAATAATTTCATCCGGGCAACAAAGGAACTTGATCTTCTTCCCGATAAAATGGTGTTTTATAATTCAGGAGTTCACCTGGTCAGCGATAAATCACCTGTTGCCGGCCAACTGCAGGAACTTGAAAAAATGGGAGTGACCCTTCTTGTTTGTGAAACCTGCGCAAAGCATTATTCGATCGTCGAAAACATTTCAGCAGGCATCCTGAGCAATATGTTCGAGATCGCCCATGCAATGTCATCGGCAGGTAATATAGTAAGACCATGAAAGTTGATCTTCTCGATTTTGTTGAAGCCGGGGGATGCTCAGCAAAGATATCCCCTAAACAGCTGGAAGAATTCCTGAAGTTTCTGCCCGTGGTATCCGACCCCAATATCCTTGTGGGTATCGATACTCACGATGATGCAGGCGTATACAGGGTAAATGATGATCTGGCGCTTGTTTTCACCACTGATTTTTTCCCGCCGGTCTGCAGCGACCCTTACGAATTCGGACAGATAGCCGCGGCCAACTCCATAAGCGATGTCTATGCAATGGGCGCAACACCGGTTATTGCACTTAATATAATGATGTTCCCATCCACCTTGCTTCCCCTTGAAGTTTATGCCTCAATCCTCAGGGGAGGCGCAGATAAGGCTTCTGAAGCAGGCCTTCGGATCATCGGGGGACATACCATAGAAGATAATCCTCCGAAATACGGTCTGGCTGTTATCGGATATGTCCACCCGGAAAGGATAATCGCCAACTCGGCTGCTGTACCGGGTGATCTGCTTATACTTACCAAGCCCATCGGGACAGGTGTGATTCTTGCCGGTCAGAAGTTGAAAATGGCAAAGGATGAGGAAATACGGGAGGCAAAGGCGCTTATGAAAAGTCTTAACGCCGCTGCAGCAGGTGTGATGCAGAAGTTCGGGGTTAAGGCCGCTACCGATGTTACCGGATTCGGTCTTTCGGGTCACGCTCTTAAGATGGCAAGGGCAGGGAAGGTTACTCTCGAAATCAGCCTTGCATCGCTTCCATTGACCGGCGGCGCCTACAGGCTTGCTGACGAAGGTTGTATTCCGGGAGCTGCTTTCCGGAACCTCGATTTTGTGGAGGACGAGACTTTTTTTGCTGATGACCTGGACTATAACCTTAAAATGCTGTCGATGGATGCCCAGACATCCGGCGGTATCCTGATGTGCGTCAGGGAAGATGTTTCAGATGAGGTTGTCAGCGCTCTCAGGGAAGAAGGTATGACCGCTTCCGTGATCATCGGAAAGGTCATGGAAAAGGGAGAAAAACATCTGCGCCTTGTAAATAATGCCTGAGGGTTGGGATGCGGGATCTCCTGCCAGGGACAGGTCATTAATTATGTTTTAAAAAAAATGTAACAATATCGTAACATCAAAAGGATCATTTTTCAACAGGGAGTTACTAATTTCGAATCGTCGGATTAAAAATTTTATTCATTTATAATTCATTGAGAATAAGATATATGTCAATTCTATTTATTTCATCTTAATCAATCTCATCCGGTCCTTTATGACATTTCTGATCTTTATCATCATAATCGTTCTCATTTTTGACTTTATAAACGGATTTCACGATTCGGCCAACTCGATTGCCACTGTGGTTTCCACAAAAGTGCTTTCGCCCATCGCGGCTGTGGCCCTTGCTGCCACCTTTAATTTCGTAGCCTTTCTTCTTTTTCCGTTGAAGGTTGCAAAGACAATCGGATCGGGAGTGATCAACACGGAAATAGTAACGCTTGAACTCATCGCTGCAGCCGTGATCGCTGCCATCATCTGGAACCTTATTACATGGTGGCTGGGACTTCCATCCAGTTCTTCCCATACGCTTGTAGGCGGACTGGTTGGCGCCGCAATAGCCGGCAGCGGATTTGGATCAGTCGTTTACTCCGGAGTTTTGAAGATAGGAGCATTTATCGTAATAGCTCCCGTACTTGGGATGCTGATGTCTTATCTGATAACGATAGTGGTTATTCGTATAGTCAAAAATCGTTCTCCTTTCGGAGTCGACAAACATTTCAGGCGGATTCAGCTTCTTTCAGCCTCCGCCTTCAGCCTCGGGCACGGAGGCAATGATGCTCAGAAATCGATGGGAATAATCTGGGTGGCGCTTTATGCCATGGGCAAGGTCCCCAGGGATTCTGATCCCGCCTTGTGGATAGTGTTGTCGTGCCATGCTGCCATAGCGCTGGGCACCCTTTTCGGAGGTTGGAGGATCGTTAAAACAATGGGGCAAAAAATCACCAAGCTGAAACCTTTTGAAGGTTTCTGCGCCGAAACTGCAGGCGCTGCAACTCTCTTTATGGCGACAAGCCTCGGGGTACCGGTAAGCACCACACACACCATAACAGGGGCGATAATCGGCGTCGGGGCAACGAAAAGGGCCTCCGCTGTAAAATGGGGTGTGACGACGAAAATATTCTGGGCCTGGATACTGACAATACCCGTTTCAGCAATCATTGGAGCTTTGATTTTCTTTTTTATAAAGCTGATTGTCTGATCAGGACTAAAGTCTGATGCTCCGGACGGAACTCAGAGCCGGGTTTTTTTTATCTTTACTGAAGCAGATTCCCGGATACTTGTTTACATATTAAACCCTTTCAGGGTTTTACATCAGGGGGACCTTTGGCCGCCGGTTGCACCGGCGGTTATTCACATTAAACCGCTTTCGCGGTTTTTTCGTTTAGCCGCTGCC
>DIWB01000012.1:11318-12421 GCA_002428385.1 Bacteroidales bacterium UBA6117 | reverse complement strand
AATGATTTCTCCGCCGTTATCGACCGTACCAAACCTGTGACTTACAGTAATCCCGTGATACCGGGCTTCTGGTCCGACCCCAGTGTTTGCCGTGTAGGTGAAGATTACTATCTGGTTACCAGTACTTTTGAATATTTCCCCGGAGTCCCGGTGTTTCACAGCAGGGATCTTGTCAACTGGGAAATGATTGGCTACTGCATCGACAGGCCAGCACAACTGCCTCAAGGCCTCAACATTTTTGCAACGACAATTCGGACGGGAAACCTGCCTTGCTCCCGTAAGCTGGCCTGAGAACGGCTGGCCCGTTGTAAACGGAAATGGCACAATTACAACAGATATGACCTGCCCCACTCTTCCCCTGAAACCTTTCGAAGCCTTGCCATCCCTCACAGATTTCAGCGCCGGCAAGTTTGACCTGAACTGGAATTACCTGAGATATCCTTCTCAGGAAAATTTTTCGCTATCATCCCGTAAAGGATTTTTAAGGCTTAAAGGCTCAGAACAAACAATCGAGGACCGCAAATCACCTACATTCATCGGAAGACGGGTTCAGGATCTGTCATTTACTGCTTCAACTCAGATGGAATTCAATCCTTCAAATGCCAATGAGGAAGCAGGATTTATACTCCTCAACAACGGAGCTCATTTCGATATTCTTATAAAACGATCGGGCGGAAAGAGGGTTGCTGTCGCCAGCCTCAGGTTCGGCAATGTGGTGCATGAATCGGATGCCGTCATTCTCAAACCGGGTCCGGTAAAGCTTATAATAAAGGGTGAAAGGTCGAACTTCACATTTCTGTGCCAGCAGGGCAGCGACCAGCCCAAAGAGCTGATAAGAGCAATGGCCAGATACCTGAGTTCCGAAACAGTCGGCGGATTCACAGGCGTTTACGTGGGAATGTATGCCACAGGCAACGGTAAAGCAAGCAATGCTTTTGCCGATTACGACTGGTTCGAGTATAAAAAAGATGAATAACCGGATAATAAATATGATCATGAAAAAACACCTTCTTCTGTTAGCCGGCTTAATTATTATGACGCAGCTTGCCGGTCAGAATACCGGAACCTGGGGCGATCAGGGAAACGGGACATTCATCAACCCG
>DIWB01000012.1:0-11285 GCA_002428385.1 Bacteroidales bacterium UBA6117 | reverse complement strand
ATGATCAACTGGAAGATAATTTCTCAGGTTTATGACCACATAAGTTTTCCGGGTTATGACTCGAACGAAAAATTCGGAAGGGGATCGTGGGCGCCAGCCATCCGCTGGCACGACAATAAATTCTGGGTCTATTTTTGTACACCCGACGAGGGACTCTTCATGAGTTCATCGCCAGCTGCTGCGGGGCCCTGGGAACCGCTGACAGTAGTAAAGGAAATTGCAGGCTGGGAAGATCCCTGTCCTTTCTGGGATGACAACGGAACCGGATACCTCGGACACAGCAAGGTGGGAGCCGGACCGATTATAATCCACAAGCTCAGTCCCGACGGAAAGTCGCTTCTTGATGATGGTCTGACCGTTTACACCGGCCCGGTCGCCGAAGGAACCAAGATCCACAAACTGAATGGCTACTACTACCTGAGCATTCCGGAAGGCGGAGTGGAAAGAGGCTGGCAGACAATACTGAGATCCAAATCAATTTACGGACCATATGAGAAAAAGGTGGTCCTCGAAAAGGGAAGCACTCCCATCAACGGCCCCCATCAGGGATCTCTTGTCGACACTCCCGACGGAGAGTGGTGGTTCTATCACTTCCAGTCCGACGGTGCCATGGGCAGGGTTGTCCATCTCCAGCCAATGACATGGCAGGAAGACTGGCCGGTGATCGGAGTCGATATTGACAGAAACGGAATAGGAGAACCTGTATATGTGTGGAAAAAACCTGCCATCAAGGGTGATTTCAAAATATCCGCCCCTCAGTCGGATGACGATTTCAATTCTGCTTCACCCGGCCTTCAGTGGCAATGGAACCATAACCCGGTAAAAGAACTTTGTTCAATGACTGTGAAACCAGGCTACCTCTCACTGACAGCAGGAAAATCAGAAAACTTCCTGAAAGCCCGCAATACACTGACTCAAAAAATTATGGGTACAACAGGTGAAGCAGTTGCCGAACTTGATGTCACCGGTCTGGCCGACGGGCAGAAAGCAGGCCTTTGCAGTATGGGAGGAAGAAACAACAATCTGGTTGGAATATCAAAAAAAGGATCACAGCTGTTTGTCTATGCCGAAAATAACGGAAAAATAATTTCTGAAAATGCTTTCAAAGGCAAGAAAATATACCTAAAGGTCAGACTCGATATCAGGGGCAATAACAACCAGTTCCTTTACAGCATCGACAACAAACAATTCACACCGATTGGCGAAACGTTCATGACATCGGCCGGATTCTGGAAAGGAAGCCGTCCGGGACTCTATTCATACAATGAGAAGACCGACGGGGGAATTGCTGCATTCAACTGGTTCAGATATGACTATGACGGGCCAAAGGGTGCCAGATAAGGTAATTTCAGAGTTTTACAACGTTAACGGAGAATCCCTCGCCGCCGCAAAACAGTATGCCATCAAGACAGGCGATGGCGTGAATATTTTTTCCTGAGATGATTGCCGATGCGTTGCATTTGGTACACGAAGGCAGACTGAATATCTCCCCCCTGTCGCAAGCCAGTATATACTGGTCGCGCGGCTGATCATATGCAATACTGTTGGGACAGTTTAACAGGAAACGAATACTTCCCTGATCATCCCTGTAGTTGAGAAGTCTTTCGGTCCAGACATTTCCCAGTGTGGAAGTGATAACGGCCGGGGAACCATCAGGATGCCAACCACAGATAACAATGTTACTGCCTGCAGCCACAACCTCATGAAACAGACATGGCTTATAAAATCCCGAATACTCCTTGTTATAGTCGGTTACCTGCCAGTTCAATCCGTCACCTGATTTGATTATCTCCCCTTCATCGGTGACCGCAATAAACATCGACACACCGGCCGCGACCGAGACAATGTTGCCTCTCACCCCCGGTTCGATAGTATTCCATGATTTACCGTTAACAGAAACAAGCAGAGTGCCTCCGTCTGCTCCGGCAACAATCATGTCCTGACGTGCAGCTATGCCGTTTATGTCCTTGTCTGTCCCTGTTTCAGCCTTCTCAAGAACCTCTCCATCGGCCGACCAGAGAATCGTTCCCCCTTCACCGGCAATTACAACAAACTGTTCCCATACCGTGACACAATTCAGGTCATCCCTATGCTCATTGAGGGTTCTGATCTTCGAGCCTGAAGCATCAATAAAATCTATCCTTCCTCCTGTGCCAACGGCAAGGAACTGCCCCCTGAAGGGAACTGCATCTCTGTAGCCTTCCGGACCGGAAACACTCTCTGCAGATGAAGTGCATCTAAACGAGGCTGAGAGAAAAACACACCCGGTCAGAATCAGCCCATAAATTTGTATCTGTCGGAACATGTGAATCATCAACAGGAAAATAATAAAATAAAAAGGGGGCTGCTAAAGATAATGTAAAATTACCTCGGGTACAGCCCCCTTAAACTAACCTAAACCCATCACTTACCCGTATCTTCTGAATCTTTCTTTTTTAAGTATAACTATACAAAGGGTGACGTCATTTCAAACCACTGTTCCTGATTCGGAACCAGTCAAATGAAACCTCGAAAGGCGAATCAGGCTGCACTGGTTGCTGCATACCCGGCATATTCGCAAATCGTGCAAACCGGTTATCCATTGCTCCTTCGCAAACCATGAGGCCGGCACTGATATCCTTCAGCATAAGATTGATGCTGCCGACCGGCTTGAATGTCTTTCCGTCGGCCGATACTGAAGCAGTATACAGGCTCCCTTTCTTTACAAGCCTCAGCCAGAGGGTATTGTCATCGCCAATTATATTCGCCATACTGAGAGTGGCGTTGGCTTTATAGTGTCCATCCTCTTCCGTAGCAAGCATCACCGAGCCGGGTCCTCCCATAGAACCAAAGCCCATCCTGCCTCCACCTCCGGCACCGTAAACCAGTTTCACATAATTGTCATCATCCTGATATGCAATCACGCCGCCGTTCTGACTGAAACCTGCAGGTTTGCGTGAGTATATCACTTTAGTGTCGATGGTCCAGTCGGTATTTGCACTTTGAAGAAGAAGGTTTTCGGCATTGTTGTTAGCAGCCTGAAGATCACCCTTTGCCGAGGTAATGGTTATTGAGCCTGCTTTTTTAGTAAGGCTCCGGTTGGCCGGGTTGCCTCTTATCCAATTCCAATGAGGGCCGGCAACTGTCTTATTAAACTCGTCGCTTATCGATTTCGTTCCGAAGTTAATATAATAGTTGTTCTTCTCGACGGTAACCTTGTCAGCAAGTGTGATGACTGCTGTTCCGGGAACTGCCTTTGCCTGGATCACATCAACAGAGATTTCAGGATACGGGGAGGCAACGGTTACCTGAGGAACTTTCGCCGATGAGGATGAAACAAGCATACTGTAACTGTGCATGTCAGGATTAAATCCCTGTATCTTCTTTCCGTTAACTGTAATTGAAGCCGGTTTAAGATCAGGCATTACCTTAACTGCATAGCTGTCGGAAAGAGTCTTGCCGTTAATAGTCACAAATGCAGTTATTGATGCACTTCCAGGTTCTTTAGCCGTTACAAGTCCTTTGTCATCAACACTCACAACTGCCGGATTGCTGCTCTTGTAAACGATCGTGGTATTTTTTATATCAGAAAAGCTGTCGTCCGACATGGCTGCCGTAACACTGGTCTGTGCTGTATTGCCCGGTCTGAATACGACCTTGCCGCATTCAGCAACAACAGTCTTGAGAACCGGATTGTATGACCCGGCCATAACAGTTTCAACCTGACCTTTTATATCCTTTGAGGATGCTCCGATCTCGAATACATATATGCCCTGATCAAAAGTGATACTGCCTTTGTCTCCATCCCAGAACCACAGGTCTGAGCATTTGATGTCAATGGCCACTGTCCTTGTCTGGCCGGCAGCAATTGTAACCCGCTTAAAACCTTTCAGCCTTTTGGCAGGGCGCTCGAGTGATGCAGGGGAATCGGGTGTAAGCAGGTAAACCTGAACCACTTCGTCGCCGTCAACATCGCCGGTGTTGGTTACATCCGCGCAAACCCTTAGCTTGTCGTTGGGAGTGATCGATGTCTTGCTAATATTGAAGTTGCTGTATTCGAAAGTGGTGTATGACAGACCGAAACCGAATTCATACGACACATCCTTGTTGAAATACCAGTAGGTTCTTCCATTACCACCCTTGCCGGGCCTGAGGTTATAATTTGTTATGGGAGGAAGGTCCCTGACTGATTTGTACCATGTAGCATTCAGTTTTCCTCCTGGGTTGGCATCACCAAAAACAATGCTTGCCATGGCAGTGCCCTGGGCCTGTCCGTTAAAGCCGCTCCAGATTATACCTGCAACATTGGGATTATTCCTGAATTGCTCAACCTCAACCATTCCAAGGCTCTGCATGATAACAATAGTGTTGGAATTCACTGCTGCCACAGCATTAATAAGATCGTACTGATTACCAGGAAGCACAAGTGTAAGTCTGTCGCCTTCTTCTCCTGCGGTCTGGTCATCGGTGCCGGTAAAAACAATGGCAACGTCGGCCGTTTTAGCCATTGCTATAGTTTCGTCGTCGATTGGTGCGAGAGAGGTTGCCCTGTAAACAAGATATATTGTCTGCTGACCGGAGAGCCCAAGTTTACTTATTTTGCCATCCAGTGTCCTGGCTCCTCCAAACGGTCCGCCGGGCATACCGGCAGAAGAACGCCGGGCATCAAAAGAGGCAAGAAGATTGCCGGTGAGAGAACCCACCCTGGCTTCAACTGTACCTCCGTCGGCCGGGATATTGAGCCTTAGCTTCATCTTATCGATGTTGGTCACATCAACGCCGCTGTAGGATGTCCAGTTCCCATCCTCGATATTCCTGACAGAGTTCTCATCGCTCATTCCTGAACTGATAACAATTCCATCTGAGGATGATGCGAATTTGGTGGCATCAAATTTCGTTGATGTGCCATCGCTCTTTATGACCTCAAAATCGAGAACGAAAAAGAGGTTGCTCCTGCTTGAAGTATTTGCTCCCGCGCTGTATACAACCTCGGCATTGATTCCATTCTCCGCAAGGTAGTTTTTCACACCTGCAAGAAATGAAACCATGTGTTTCGGATCAGGCCTGCCCGAATAGGGTCCGAGTTCAACCTTATCGGCCTGGGGACCTATAACGGCAATCTTCTTAACCTCTGCCGGGTGCACAGGAAGAGCTTTTCTCCCCGTCTTCTGAACCACAGAGTTCTTGAGCAGAACCGGAGTCTTTTTTGCAACTTCCTCTGCAAGAGTGATATGACCGGGGGAATTAACCACGCCGGTGTTGATGAATGAGTAGGGAACTTTTCTACCGGGATCAAACTCTCCTATCCTCATCCTAATTGTGAACATATTAACAAGAGCAAGATCCATGTCTGCTTCAGTTATCAGACCCTGTTTCAGGGCTTCAAGGGCATAAGCCTGGTAATAATTCCCACAGTCGGTGTCGACTCCCGATTTCAATCCCATGGCAGTGGCTTCGGCCCCCGATTTGGCATAGTAATGTCCCGTCTCAATNNATGGTATCGACAAAGTACCTGCTTGCCGACATCGGGACCCCTCTCACTGCATTGTATGCGGTCATGATGCTGGGAAGCCTGTCCCTCTCAATGAGGGTTTTGTAAGGGGCAAGATAAAATTCTCTCATGTCCCTGTCGTCCATCTCGGAACTGCTTGTATGACGGTCGAACTCGCTGTTATTTGCAAAATAATGTTTCCCGCATGGAACTGTCTTCAGATAAGTGGGATCATAGCCCATCATCCCGCGTACGAATCCCCCTCCTATTTCGGAGATCAGAAAAGGATCCTCTCCGTATGATTCACCCGTGCGTCCCCACCTGGGGTCCCTGACGGGTTCCACCACCGGAGACCAGAATGTGAGGTTGGCAATCACGTCGTGATTGAAGGCACGGGCCTCATCGGAGATAGCGGATGCTTCCAGTTCCATGAGGTCAGGATCCCATGCAGAACCCAATGAGGCACTGCTGGGGAAAGAGGTTGCAGCCCCTGCATTGGGGTTAAACATTCCCACAACTCCATGGAGAGCCTCGCCCCAGACATTATAGGTATTGATTCCAAGCCTTGGAACGGCAGCCATGCTGTTTCCGAGAAGACTTTGCTTCTCTTCGGGTGTCAGCCTTGAAACGAGATCGGCAGCCCTTTCTTCAAATGTGTAGGCTGTGTTCAGATAAACGGGCTTCTTCGAACTGTCGCTAACGGGCATAAAAGCCGTAACCGCCGAAAAGGCAAGAATCAGAAAGATAACTTTGGAAAATTTAATTTTCATTCCTTAAGATGTTAATATTAATCAATTTACAGATAATCAGAGCATCGGATCTTTGTTAAAAGAGGGTGCCAGACCGGGGCGCCCTCTCCATTCTAACTTACAAACCCATAATCACGCGAATTTTAATACCCCCAGTTTTGAAGCAGATTCGTGTTCCTGTCAATTACGGTCTGAGGTATAGGATTAAAGTATTGTTTCCTGTTGAAAACATGAGGATGGTTAAGTGAGATCCTGGTATAAGTCCATACTCCTGCGTTAGTTTCAGGAACCGTATTTTCGATAAGCATGCCTGTAAGGTCTGCGTTCATATTGATCTCAGCTATTTTCCACCTCCATAGGTCAAACAATCTCTTCTGCTCATATGCAAATTCAACGCGCCGTTCGCGGCGTATTGCCTCGCGCATCTCATCCTGTGTCATTCCTTCAGCAAGCGGAGGAAGATCGGTTCCCGGCCTTGTCCTGACGGCATTTATGGCTTCATAAACCGAAGCATCGGGTCCGACAGCTTCATTCTGTGCTTCGGCATAGCCAAGAAGCACTTCGGCATAACGGTAATACACATGGTTCATGCCGCACTGGTTGCCTCCCCTCGGATGAAGGTTGTCAAGCCTTTTCTTGAAATAATAGCCGGTGTTGCCGACGTCATCACCCCCGAAGTCGATCTGGTTCTTTGAAGGATTGACCTTGTCGACGCGTGTATAGATTATGTCGGGCATCGTCATCCAGTCCTGCTTGTATTCGGCCCCGTCGTAAACGATAAAGTCGTAGAACCTTTTTTCACGTCCGACATAGGGATTCTGGGGATCATAGCCTGATGCCGGATCGTCAATATCCAGGCCGTTTGCCATCTGGTAGACATCAACAAGCTCCTGTGTCGGACAGTAGTTACCCCAGGTGTAGTAAGTTCCGTGTATCCACACCGGTCCGCCATAGGTATCAAATGTGTTTGCCATTGTTGTCATTACATGCTGCCTGTCCCAGATAACTTCCGAATTGTACTCGTTTGCCTCGTACCAGAAAGCAGACATGGGGCTGAACAGCTTGTAATCGGAGGAACCCTTGTGACCATAGGTGTCGATAAAGTGTTTGAAAGTAGCAGCAGCATCGGCCCATCTTGTGGGGTCAGGGGTGGCAAAACTCTGCATGTCCTTATTGCTGGCTTCGTTTGGCACTGCCGGGGAGGCTGAGTTATATGCAGGGCTGGCTGCAAACAGCTGGACCCATCCCTTGATCATTGAGGCAGCCCCGAGTGTTGCGCGCCCGGCATTTGCATTACCGTTATTGTATTTCACCGGCAGGTAGCCGTTGTCAATAATGGAGCTCAGCTCATCAACCATAAACGCAAGGGTCTGCTCGAAAGTGCTCCTTGGCAGAAGCATTTCAGTCTCCTCCATGGTAAGCCTGTCCTGAGGTGCAGTAAGAATAACAAGGCCTCCCAGCTTAACGAACTGTTCGCTGTAAAAATAAGCTCTGAGGAAACGCGCCTCGTCCATCCTTTTATTATACCAATCTTCAGAATAGTTTGCCTTGTTTTCTGTTATTTTCAGAATGAAGTTGTTCACCTTTCTGACTTTGTTATAAAGAGTCCCCCATCCTTCGTACTGGTCGGGGCCGCCGGTCCCGAACCAGACGGATGTATTTGCGCCGCCTGATTTCTCAACGATGCCTTTCTTCCAGTTGTACGATGTATAATAGAAACCGGCATCATTGTCATCAGTGAAATTATCAAGGTTGTCCGGCTGGTTCGATTTGGCCGGCAACTCACTGTAACAGTCATTCAGGTAGATGTCAGCATTGCCCTCGCTCGCCCACATGGTAGCATCAGTAAGCCTCGATTTGTCGACGGTTTCGAGGTAATCCTCCTGATCGCAGGAGGCCACACTGAAAAGGATCAAGCCTATGAATGCAATGTTCCTGATTAAATTAAATTTTATCATATCAATAAGTTTTAAATCAGTTAGAAGGTTACATTTGCACCAACGGTGAAAGTTCTCATATTGGGATAACCAACGTCCGTAACAGCCTCCGGGTCCACAAATTTGAGCTTGCTGAAAGTAAGTGCATTCTGACTTGCAACATAGACCCTTATGCTCTGGATTTTAAGAGTCCGCATAACCGAAGCGGGAAGCGTGTAACCCAGCTGGGCGTTCTTAAGCCTCAGGTAGGAAGTGTTCCACTGCCAGAAAGTGCTGGCCTGGGTGTTGTTGGCAACCGGATTGGCATTGGCAATAGGGTATTTTCCATCCGGGTTATCCTTGGACCAGTGATTGTTGTAATATTCATACGCAGCATTGCTGTTGTTGTTGTTAAAGGGTATCACCTGGAAGTTGCCATTGAATGCATAGGAAGTCATACCGGATCCCTGGAAGAACAGGCTGACGTCGAAACCCTTATATGAAGCATTGGCATTGATCCCGAAAGTCATAAGCGGATAATAAGTCGGATAGCCTATTACTACTTCATCATTGCTGTCGATCTTGCCGTCGGGTGTGCCTTCCGGTCCGCTTATATCCTCATACTTGATGTCACCGGGATGAAGAGTTCCCCACTGGGCAATGTTGTAGCCGTCCTCCGCATCTATGATACCGTCACTGTTCTTGTCGTCGGACAAACTGAACAGACCGAGCGCCTGGTATCCGAAGACAGTTCCGTATGGCCGTCCTGTCCGCCGGCGGTTGGGATTATCGTAAGTGGCCGCTGTTTCGAATGTTTCCACCATCTTATTCTTAGCGATGCTGAGATTGGCCATAACGCTAAAATCGAGGCCGCTCTGCAAAGACCGCCTTGTCCCCAACTGCAGTTCAAAACCATAGTTATCCATCTTTCCCGAATTCTCCTGTGCAAGGTTCAATCCATACTCATACGGGACCGTGATTGCAGGGCTGAGAAGCATACCGCTCCTCTTTTCATAGAACAGGTCGGCTTCAATGAGCAGAAGACTTTCCCACAAGGATGCTTCAAAACCCACATCACTTTTCTGGGATATCTCCCATGTTATATTCGGGTTATTCTCTGTGGTAACATAAGCCTCCTGAACCATTGTCCCTGACCCGAAGGCATATCCGTTTCCTGCAAGAGTGTACCCTGAAAGATATTGATAGGGGCCTCCGGCAAGGTTACCTGATTTACCCCACGATGCCCTCAGCTTAAGGTTATCTAACCACTGAAGTCCCTGCATGAAGCTCTCTTCCGAAATCCTCCATCCGAGAGAGAAAGCCGGGAAATAACCCCATCTCTTGCCCGGGGCAAAATAATAGTGGCCGTCGTAGCGTCCTGATGCTTCTGCAAGATATTTGTTGGCATAGTTCCATCCTACCCTGTAGACATACCCCACCTGGGCGCCAACGGATGATGAACCGCCATTGTCATAGTCATTCTTGCTTGAACTTCCGAGGCTAAGCTCATCAATACCGACAGCAAAATTATTCCTGCGTGCATAGAGATAATCATAATCATTGTTCCTGGCCTCCGCAACAACCAGACCCGTCACCTCATGCTGACCGAATGCCCTGGCATAATTGATATAGCCCTGATAGGTGTAGTTCCTGCGCCTTGAATCCTGCTGAGTCAGGTAAGTATATGCCGGAACATTACCCTCCTGGGTGGAAATCTGCTGGGCATAAGTGTAGGGGGTGTCGTTAAGGTTGATTGCATAATAATAAAAAGGTGTATGCCATCCCTTCTGATAATCGAGCTTGGTGTCGTAGCTGAATGTTCCCTTGATGCTCAAACCTTTAATAAACGACAGCTGCTGTTCCACAGAGATGGCTGTCATGATTGTATTCGCATCTACGTGTTCGTAGCCATCCCCTTTCAGAACAGCAACCGGGGAGTTACCGGCAAACTGCCCCCACAGTCCGTTGGAGTAATAAATTGCCTCTGTGGGTATGAACTTGTAACCGTTCCTGAAAAGCTGGGATGCCGATGATGCAACATCAAGGTCGTTTGTACGCTCATGCGATCCGATGATTGAGAGAAACATCTTGGTTGTGTTTGTCACATTGGCGTCAAGGTTAAGGTTTAGGTTGAACCTGTTGTAGTTTACTTTTTCAAAGAGACCTTTTTGGCCGTAATAACCTGCTCCTGCAAAATACTTCATCTTCTGCGATCCACCGCTTATGGAAATATCATATTTCTGTATCGGGATTGACAGATTGACAAGGTCCTTTGTGTTGCTCGAAGGGTATCTGTCAGGATCAGACGCATTGAGCGAAGCATAATTGTTAATTACTTCCGGGTCGAAAGGAAGAACGGCATCCGGATTCCCGTTGAGAGTTGCCTCATTACGAAGCTTCATGTAATCAACGGCATTGAGAAGATCGGGATAGTAAGTCGGCTGCTGAACTCCGTAGTAGGTATTGAATGTGAGGGTTGGCAATCCTTCCTGACCTTTTTTTGTTGTGATAAGGATAACACCGTTTGCTGCCGCCATTCCATAGGGAGCAACGGCTGCAGCATCCTTTAGCACAGTTACTGATTCTATCGTCGAGGGATCGAGCTGGTTAAGGTTGCTTACAAGTACATACCTGCCCAGCCCGCCATCGTACTCCGACCGGCTTCTTATAATACCGTCAATAACTACAAGGGGAGCTCCTGAACCGGTTGTTGCAACACCCCTTACAAATATCTCGGCATTGTCTGCCCCGGGCTGTCCTCCCGACTGCCTGGTCAGAACGCCTGCCAGTTTCCCGGCCATTGCATTGGTTATGTTCGACACCGGAACCTTCGATACTTCATCTCCTTTCACCACACTCACCGAACCCGTCATCGTGGTACGCCTCTGGGTACCATATCCGACCACGACAACTTCATCAAGACTCGCGAGGGTTGAGCTCAGTACAACATCAATGGTCGTCTTTCCTGCAACAGGTACCTGCTGAGTAATGTAACCCACGAAGGAGACCATAATCATTGCGTTATCATTCGGGATATCAAGAGTAAATCTGCCCTCCGCATCGGTCAGTGCACCTATAACGGTACCCACGACCTGGACAGTGGCTCCTATCAAAGGATCGCCCAGTTCATCCCTGACCGTTCCGGTTATT
>DIWB01000041.1 GCA_002428385.1 Bacteroidales bacterium UBA6117 | reverse complement strand
TGATGAATGAACCTGCAATGGCAAAAGAATAGATATCAATTCCGAAAATCCCGAGCAGCGGTGTTCCGATGAACAGAAATGCACTCAGGATCAGGAATGACACAATGGTCACCCTCATCGGATGAACAATACCGGCCCGGGCCTTTATATCGAGGATAATCGGTATTGAACCCGTGATGTCTATTATAGCAAAAAGTACCATAAATGCAGCAAGTATTTCCCGTAAGTTGAAGTCCATAATATGCAAGTTTAAAAAATCACTAAGGACGTGCCAGGGCTGGGCTGATCAAGGAATTATTCCCTGATTGTCATTTCGTTCACAAGGTGACCGGCCCCTGCATAGACATCCATTATCCAGAGAACATATCTTATATCCACGGCAATTGTCCTTTGCAGTTCTGTTTCATAGGCGATGTCGCCGCTCATTGCTTCCCAGTTGCCGTCGAAGGCAAGTCCGATAAGCTCTCCATGGGCATTCAATACCGGACTGCCGGAGTTACCGCCGGTGATGTCGTTGGTGGTGAGAAAACAAACAGGCATATATCCTTTTGATGAGCCATACCTGCCAAATTCCTTCTTTTTGTTGAGGTCGATCAGCCTCTGGGGAAGATCAAACTCATAGTCACCGGGCTTATACTTGTCGATGACACCCTGAAGCGTGGTATAATATTTATAGGTAACGGCATCTTTTGGATCATAGTCCTCGATTGTGCCGTATGTGAGCCTCATGGTCGAGTTTGCATCCGGATAGAGGGTTTTTTCCGGGGTCATCTCCCTCAGGGCTGCCACCCAGAGCCTGCGTCCTTTTGTCAGGTCACCATCATACTGTGAAAGGGTTTCCGACACTTCCTGTCTTACGTTATCTATCGAAGCCGAAGTCAGATGAACCGGATCATTCTCGAGGGTTTTGAGGGATGGCTTTTCAAGGAAAGCCATCAGTTTCTCCTCACTCGCAAAAACAGACCTGGCGAAAAGATCATCCACAAACCTGTCTATGCTGCCCTTGAATTTTTTGTCAACAACTGCCGTGTAGAAATCGGGATGGAATTTTGCCGGGACGTCTTCCCTGTAAAGCTTCAGCATGGCTTTCATTGCATTCCTGTCGGTAGGCGCATTGTAGTCCTTGTAGAAGGATGTGATGTACTCCATCATCCTGTTCTTAAGGTCGGCAACCTGATTGTTGTCGCCAGCCTTAAGGGCGCTTATCATGGCACTCGCCACCGCATCGAGATCAAGAATCTCGCACCCGTTCAGGAAACACTCGCTGAGGTACTGCTGTGCGTTTGCATATTCAGCCCTGGCTTCCATTGATTTACTTATAAGATTGAGGGCTTCGCCGTATAAGGCCTTTCTGTCGGGACTGGCAGAAACCCATGAGTTGAACTGGTTTTCTATATCCTGTTTCTTAGCTTTCACATTAAGCCTTTCAAGTCCGGCTTTCTGTCCGATTGAATATTTCCAGTAGTTTGACGATCCGGAATATTTTGAGGCATACTGGATATTGACTTTTTCATCAGCCTGCATGTCGGCCATGAGAATTTCCTGGCGGATGCCGCGGATCTTTATTCTGTTTGGATGGGTTATTTTGAGAAGCTCATCCACTTCAAAGGAAGTTGCATACCTCTGGGTCCTTCCGGGATATCCCAGGATCATTGCAAAATCACCCTCGTTGAGGTCTTTCAGCGATACCGGCAGCCAGTGTTTAGGTTTGAGCGGAATGTTGTCAGCTGAATATGACGCAGGTTTGCCGTCGGGTCCTGAATACACCCTGAACACACTGAAATCGCCCGTATGACGCGGCCATTCCCAGTTATCGGTGTCGAAACCGAACTTGCCTATTGAAGACGGGGGCGCACCTACAAATCTTACGTCATTGAACCTTTCATAAATAAGAAGGTAAAAGTAATTTCCTCCATAGAAGGAGGAAACTGTTGCCCTGTAGTGAGTCCCTTCGGCTGCCTTGCTTTCAATACCTTTGCGGGCTTCATTGATTGCCGAAGTTCTTTCTGCCTCACTCATCCCGTCCTTAACTGCTGCCAGAATCTGATTCGTGACATCCTCGATCCTGATAAGGAATGTGACGGAAAGATCCGGATTGGGAAGTTCCTGTTCCCTGGTCATCGCCCAGAAGCCGTCTTTCAGATAATCATGTTCAACTGAACTGTGCGACTGGATCTGGCCGTAACCGCAATGGTGGTTTGTAAGAAGAAGTCCCTGCGATGAGACAATCTCACCGGTGCATCCGCCGCCAAATATCACTATTGCATCCTTGATACTTGCATTATTCATACTGTATATGTCTTCCGCCGAGAGTTTCAGCCCCAGCTCAGTCATCTTGCCGACATTGAGTTTTTCTATAAGCGGAAGAACCCACATGCCTTCATCCGGAACAGCCTTTGTATTGAGGCCGGCGATCAGTGCAATAAGAATTAAAAAATATTTTTTCATCATGGAAATCATTAGGATTTTAAAAATTAAGCGTCAAATATAACTCTAATATTTAAAATTCAATAGTGAGTTGGGTATTGAACAGGGTAAAGGATTTGCGGTGGTATGGAGAAATGCCGTGTTCAAGAATTGCCTTCCTGTGAAACGATGTCGGATAGCCCTTGTTCCTGTTCCATCCGTAAGCAGGAAATTCCTCGTGAAGCTTTTCCATGCACTCGTCGCGGAAGGTTTTTGCAAGTACCGAAGCGGCTGCTATTGAGTAGTAGAGCCCGTCGCCCTTTATGATTGTCCTGTGCCCGATATCCCTGTACGGTACGAAACGGTTACCGTCAATCAGCAGGAACTGGGGCTGTTTGCTGAGTCCTTCAATGGCAATGTGCATCGCCTTTATCGATGCTCTCAGTATGTTTATCTCATCAATTTCTTGGTTGCCGACAAATGCTACTTTCCACGCGATTGCCGTTTTCATTATCTCTTCCTTCATCTCCGCCCTCTGGCGTGCAGTAAGTTTCTTCGAGTCGTTCAGAACAGGATGCCTGTAGTTTCCGGGAAGAATGACAGCAGCGGCAACCACAGGACCGGCAAGGCAGCCGCGGCCGGCTTCATCGCACCCTGCTTCAACGAGGTTCCGGTATAGACACGATTTCAGCATAGGTCAACTTTAATGTAATCCATAGCGTCTCGCCGCTCAGTTGTATCATGACAATGTAACCATGTTTTGCCTCATTGGCGGACATAAAGGTATTAATTGTTGAAAAAATTCTAAATTTGTCCAAAATCCAATTAATGATAACTATAGAACAGATAAGGGACTTATCTGAACGCCGTGAAGCGTTGAGGAGGTATCTTTGACATTGATGGCAAGCTAAATCAGATAAGGGAAAAGGAACTTATGCCCCAGATGCCCGGTTTCTGGGATGATCCTAAGAAGGCGGAGGAACTGCTCAGGGAAATTTCACAGATTAAAAGCTGGACTGAAGACTTTTCAAAGGTCGATCAGGGGTTTGAGGACCTTCAGGTGATTTTTGATTTTTACAAGGATGGGGAGGCTGCGGAGGAAGATGTCGACAAACAGTACAACATTAGCCTGTCGATGATCGAGGACCTTGAAGTGAGGAATATGCTTCAGAAGGAGGAAGATCAGCTGGGAGCTATCCTGAAGATCAACTCCGGCGCTGGAGGTACTGAGAGCAACGACTGGGCCTCCATGCTCATGAGGATGTACCTCAGATGGGCCGAAAGGAACAATTACAAAGTACGCGAGCTCGATTTCCAGCCCGGCGATGAAGTCGGAGTCAAATCAGTTACCCTTGAGGTTGACGGGGAAAGGGCTTACGGCTACCTCAAGAGCGAAAACGGGGTTCACCGGCTTGTCAGGATCTCACCGTTCAATGCCCAGGGAAAGCGTCAGACAACATTTGCATCGGTCTTTATCTCTCCTCTCGTCGACAATAACATCGAGATAGCAGTCAATCCGGCCGATATAACCTGGGAGACCTACAGGTCGAGCGGCGCCGGGGGACAGAATGTCAACAAGGTCGAAACTGCAGTCAGGCTCCGGCACCATCCGACGGGAATTGTGATAGAGAACCAGGAAACCCGGTCCCAGCTCAATAACAAGGAGAATGCAATGAGAATCCTCAAATCGCAGCTCTATGAACTTGAACTTCAGAAACAAAGGGAGGAACAGGCAAAGATCGAAGGGGAGAAGAAAAAGATTGAATGGGGTTCCCAGATCCGGTCATATACCCTCCATCCCTACAAACTGATAAAGGATCACCGCACGGGTTATGAAACTGGAAATGTTGTGGCTGTACTCGACGGCGACCTGAGCGAGTTTATCAAGTCGTTCCTGATGGAGTTTGCAGGAAAATGACAAGACCGCACGACCGAACGACTTTTTAAATACGACCGACTTGAAACACGAAAAATTATTTGAGAATTTTCCTCCGGTGTCCACCGATGAGTGGATGGCAAAAATCAATGCCGACCTGAGAGGGGCTGATTTCCGGGAAAAACTTGTATGGAATTCCAGGGAAGGATTTGAGGTGATGCCTTTTTACCGTGAAGAGGACCTGAAGCACCTCTCCCATGTTGACCGTATTCTGCCCCTGATCCTCAGAAGCAATGCCAGAGAAGGTAGTTCCGCCGATCCCGGGCAGGGCGCTGCTCAATGGCTTGTACGGCAGGACATTAAGGTAGATGATTATACGGAGGCCAACAGTAAAGCCCTGAATGTCCTTATGAAAGGGATAGATTCGCTTGGCTTTATAATTGATGATCCGGAGACAATAAACGAAGAAAACCTGTCAGTTCTTCTCGAAGGGATCGACCCCGCAGGAGCAGAGATAAATTTCCTGTCGAACGGGAAAGCCCGCGAGATAATAGCATCACTGAAAAGTATATTACAGAAAAAAGGTTATCATCCGTCATCCCTGAGAGGAGCCGTTGAGGCCGATCCCCTGGGAAGGCTTATGGCCAACGGAACTCTTTGCCTTCCTGTTAAGGATGGACTGGATTACCTGGCATCGCTTACACTGGAGACCATTGAGCTTCCTTCGTACAGGAACCTGCAGATCAACGGTTCGCGCTTCACCAATGCAGGATGCAGCGCAGTTCAGGAACTTGCATTCAGCTTCTCTATGGCTGTCGAATACCTGTCTCATCTTACAGACAGGGGATTGACCGCTGACGATATCGTTTCAAAAATAAGGTTCAGCTTCGGCACCGGCAAAGATTACTTCATGGAGATCGCAAAACTCAGGGCAGCCCGGGTAATATGGGATGTCATTGCAGACTATTACCAACCTCATGGCAAAAGCAACTTCAGGATGGAGATGCATACCGTCACGAAAATATGGAATGACAATGTTGCAGATCCTTATATAAACATGCTGAGGACACAGACAGAGGCAATGTCGGCAATTCTGGGAGGCACCGATTCTCTTACAGTGCATCCCTTCGATATCGCAGCATGTCCGCCCGACGAATTCTCAGAAAGGATGGCAAGGAACCAGCAGTTGATACTCAGGGAGGAATCATGGTTCGGAAAAGTTGCCGATCCATCCGCCGGTTCTTATTATATTGAGAATCTGACTTCTCTCATCGCTGATAATACATGGAAGCTGTTCCTTGATATGGAAAAGGCGGGAGGATTTCTTGAAGCCCTGAATTCGGGATTCCTGAAATCGCATATGGGAAACGCTGTTACCGGAGAAACACTTAAATAAGCTATGAGGCCAAAATTCAAATATGACGATCTGAAGGCCAGGAAATCGACTCCTGTTGATTTACATGCACTTGGCGATGGCGGCGGTCCCTGGGCCACTCCGGAAAATATTCCCGTAAAGGCATTCTACGGCAGGGACGATCTTGCCGGTATGGAGCACCTGAATTATGCTGCAGGTATTCCTCCTTTCCTCAGAGGCCCATATTCCGGGATGTATGCCATGCAGCCATGGACCATCAGGCAGTATGCCGGCTTCTCAACGGCCGAGGAATCAAATGCTTTCTACAGGCGCAATCTGGCGGGAGGCCAGACCGGCCTTTCAATAGCCTTCGACCTTCCAACCCACCGCGGGTATGATTCGGATCATGAACGGGTTGCCGGTGATGTAGGGAAAGCTGGAGTGGCGGTCGATTCTATCCTCGACATGAAGATCCTCTTCGACCAGATCCCCCTTAATAAAATGTCGGTCTCGATGACCATGAACGGAGCCGTTCTTCCAATTCTGGCTTTTTACATCGTTGCAGCCCTGGAGCAGGGAGCGAAATATGAAGAGCTTTCCGGAACCATCCAGAATGACATACTCAAGGAATTCATGGTGAGGAACACATATATATATCCTCCGGGCTTCTCGATGCGGATAATAGCCGATATTTTTAAATTCACCTCCCGGCGGATGCCGAAGTTCAACTCGATCAGCGTCTCGGGGTATCACATGCAGGAGGCCGGAGCCACATGCGATATCGAACTGGCCTATACCCTGGCCGACGGTCTCGAATACCTGAGAACCGGCATCAATACCGGACTCGATATTGACACTTTTGCACCAAGGATATCCTTCTTCTGGGCCATAGGCATGAATCATTTCATGGAAATAGCAAAGATGAGGGCTGCAAGAATGCTCTGGGCTAAAATAGTCAGTGGGTTCAATCCTAAAAATCCGAAATCGCTGGCGCTCAGAACCCATTGCCAGACCTCCGGATGGAGCCTTACGGAACAGGATCCTTTCAATAACATAGGCCGGACTACCATTGAGGCCCTGGCAGCCGCACTCGGACATACCCAGAGCCTTCACACAAATGCCCTCGATGAGGCTCTTGCCCTTCCGACCGATTTTTCGGCACGTATTGCAAGGAATACCCAGAAATATCTGCAGGAGGAGACGAATATATGCAGGGCAGTCGATCCCTGGGCCGGGTCATATTATGTCGAATCCCTCACCCATGAGATTGCCCATAGGGCATGGGAACATATTGAAGAAATCGAGAGCCTCGGAGGAATGGCCAAAGCAATTGAATCGGGCATTCCCAAGATGAGGATAGAAGAAGCGGCTGCAAGAGCCCAGGCAAGGATCGACTCGGGTCTGCAGACCATTGTCGGAACTAACAAGTTCAGGCTTGAAAAGGAGGAACCTCTCGAGATACTCGAGGTCGACAACAGCGCTGTCAGGGATGCCCAGATATTAAGGCTGCAGAAACTTCGCGCCGAAAGAAACGAAGACGAATGCAGGGCCTCACTTGATGCCATAACCAGAAGTGCCGAGACCGGTGAAGGAAACCTGCTTGAACTATCGGTTGACGCCGCTGCAAAAAGGGCAAGCCTTGGAGAAATTTGTTATGCATGTGAAAAAATAGCCGGAAGATATAAAGCTGTGATACGTACAATTTCAGGTGCCTATTCCTCGGAGTATAAATCAGGCAAAGAGTTCGATGAAGCCAGGGCGATGGCTGCCGGATTTGCTGCAAAGGAGGGCCGCCAACCCAGGATAATGATCGCCAAAATAGGCCAGGACGGCCACGACAGGGGAGCCAAAGTGGTTTCAACAGGCTATGCCGACATCGGATTTGATGTGGATATCGGACCTCTTTTCCAGACTCCTGCTGAAGCAGCACGGCAGGCCGTTGAAAATGATGTCCACGTCCTTGGAATATCAAGCCTTGCAGCCGGCCATAAGACACTTATTCCACAGGTTCTTGAAGAGCTGAAAAAAATGGGAAGGGAAGATATCCTTGTGATCGCCGGTGGGGTGATTCCACCTCAGGATTACAAGTTCCTTTACGATGCCGGAGTGGCAGCTGTTTTCGGTCCCGGAACATCAGTGGCCCGTGCAGCAAAACAGATACTTGAGATACTACTTCACTCAACTGAATAATAAAGTTGAAGCCGGACGCATCATTGAAACTCCTGTCACGTCTTTAGAACAGGATATGCAGAGTATTCTGACAAGGAATGAAAACTAACGAAAATAACTGAACATCATGGAAGATTTCACCAACAACACCGGACAGCCCCGGGAACAGTTACCAGGTCAGACCCCAAGACCGGCCGGGCAGACTCTTGGAGTAGCTGCGCTTGTAACTGCAATAGTAACCTTTGTAATTGCTGTTATCCCATGCGTGGGACTCATTGCCGTAATTCCCGGAATAATAGCCATTGTGCTTGCATCTGTCGCCCTGAGTCAGGCTTCAAAAAATGACTCTCCGCGCGGTATTCCTCTTGCAGGACTCATAATCGGAATTGTAGCTATGCTTATTTCGATGTCGCAGATAATGGTTGCAGGTAAAATCGGTGACAAATTCGATAAGGAATGGGGCGGTGATATAGAGAATGTCATTAAGGATGTTCAGAAAGATGTTCTTGACGGACTGGAGGATGCAACTGTCGACATAAGGATTGAAAACGGTGATGATACTGTTAACATAAAAGTGGGAGAAGACAGGGAGGATCGCAGGCGCCAGCTTGAGGAGCTTGAAGAAGCCAATACCGTGACCAATGACACCGTCGACAACAACCAATAATGCTTTTTCCTCTCTGAATCACAGGCTGATCTCTGAACCATACCTGTCTGTCAATTTCGCGCTTGCAGCAGTGTTGGCGTTTGTATTCGTATATTCGGGTATCTTCTCGCCCGAAAAAAACAATTACCCTGTTGTCTGCATCCATGAGCGGCTCACCGGTGAACCATGCGCTTCATGCGGATTGTCGCACAGCTTCTCGCTTATACTGAAGGGAAAGATCAGTGAAGCTTACAGATGGAACAGCAACGGAATGAGGGTTTTCATCTTCTTTGCCGCCCAGCTGGTCATGAGAATAGTGTTTTCGGTTTTTTACCTGAAACACCCTGAAACAGTCAGACAGCTTATAGTCTACGATACAGTAGCCTCCCTGACAATCTTCCTGATAGCGTTCATGCCGTTTATTAAATGGATATTCAGATTTTTGTGACAGGGATCTGAGGCGAAAGGCAATTATAACCTGATCCGGGACTTCAGGTTATTCCAGATCGTTCAGGATATCATACAACAAACTGCTTTCGAACCCTTTTGACAGGCCGTAGCGAAGCAGTTTTCCCTTAAGGTCGTACTGGTTCTTTGCCTTTACCGACTTGCGGTGGGAGAGGAGCATATCCTTTATCATCTGCCTGTATTCACCATCATCAAGGAACGACATCGCAGAATCAATGATCCCGGTAGGTATCCCTTTGGCTCTCAGCATAGATACTATCTTTACCCTTCCCCATTTGTTGTGACGATACTTGTCCCTGACAAACGCCCCGGCATATCTTTCCTCGTTGATGAAGTTCTCCTTTACCAGGATAGCTATCACATCCTCAGCCTTATCTGGCTCCAGCCCCCACGATCCGAGCTTCTGCCTGATATCCGATATGCAATATTCCGTTCTGGAGCACAACGCCATCGCCCTGTTGAGGGCTTCGCTGGTACGGTTTCTTTCAGGTTGTTTTTCTTCCTGCTGCGAAGCGGTCTTTTCCATTGATGTCTTTTATTATCCTGATTTCAGAAAATCCGAACTTTTCAAGGAGATCATGCATGGAGTCACCCATTGCCTCATTGATCTCAAAATAGATCAATCCCCCGCGATTGAGCTTTTCCACGGAGATGTTCAGAATTGCCCGGTAGAACCTGAGAGGATCGTTGTCGGGAACAAACAGAGACTTTCCTGGTTCAAAATCAAGCACATTGCTTCTCATCAGCTTTTTCTCCGACTCTCTTACATAAGGAGGGTTGCTGATAAAGATCCCTGCCATTGGTAGTCCGGGCAGACTCTCTGAGAGTATGTCGGCGTGCATGAAATCAACGTCCGCATTGTTGATTGCGGCATTCCGGGCAGCAAGCTTCAAAGCTCCTTTGGATATATCAATGGCTGTCACCTTAACCGACGACAGATTTACTGAAAGCGCAATTGCCAGACAGCCCGATCCGGTACCGAAGTCAATTATCCGGGCTTCGGTGCCCCTGTTCTCCTTAATGACAATATCTGCCAGCTCCTCTGTCTCGGGCCTGGGGATCAGGACATTCTTGTTCAACCTTATCCTGCAGTTGTAAAATCCGGTTTCACCAAGGACGTACTGGACCGGCTCTCCTGTAGTGAGCCTCCTGCAGTAACTCATAACCCTCTTCTTATAAGAACTGCCTGTAAGAGGCTCGTTTTCCCTGAGCATCAAGGCCATTCTTCCGGATCTGAAGATTTTTTCTGTTACCAGTCCGGCAATTGCCAGCGACTCACGCCGGGGATATAAGCCTGAAAGTTCGCCGGCAATATAGTTCCTGATATCTTTTATTGTTTGTAATTTAACAGCCATAACCCAAAATTAGCACTTTACACTTAATGGCAGGAGAAGATCATCTTAAATTCATGAGGCGATGCCTTGAACTTGCTTCAAAGGCCGAAGGACTTACCTACCCGAATCCGCTGGTGGGATCGGTCATTGTACATGAAGGAAAGATAATCGGGGAAGGTTATCACATGAAAGCCGGTAGCCGGCATGCTGAAGTGATGGCCATAGAATCTGTGGGAGACCGCAGCCTGCTCTCCTCTTCCACTCTTTATGTCAATCTTGAGCCCTGCTCTCATTACGGGAAGACGCCACCATGCGCCGACCGGATTATTGCTGAAGGGATTCCGGTGGTCGTTGCAGGCGCCACCGACACAAGCGCCAAAGTTTCGGGAAAAGGATTCGCACGGCTCAGGGAGGCCGGCTGCAGGGTGATCACAGGCATTGCCAATGATGAATGCCGGTTCATCAACCGGAGGTTTTTTGCTGTTAACGAAAAGAAACGACCTTATATAGTCCTGAAATGGGCCCAGAGCGCTGACGGATTCATCGGCCGCGGCAGGGAGAAGAGGATGACGGACGGCCCATTGTGGATTACAGGCAGTTCCGAACGGATCCTGGTTCATAAATGGAGAGCCACGGAACAGGCTATCCTGGTGGGAGGTGAAACAGTGAGGGCCGACAATCCGAAGCTGAATGTACGGGAATGGACAGGAACCAGTCCCATCCGGCTTATTCTTTCAGGATCAGGAGACCTGCCATCATATCTGGCCATGAATGAACTTATCGGTCCGCAGGTTGTATTCACCTTCTTTCCCGAGAAAGTGAAAATGGAGGGATCGGTTGTGGTAAAGCTGAATAAGAAAGAACCATCGGCCATCCAGGTGCTCGATTATCTTTATAAATGGGGGATCCAGTCATTGTTTATAGAAGGAGGGGCGGCAGTCCTTAATCATTTCATCAGCCTCGGACTCTGGGATGAGGCAAGAGTCTTCCATGGATATGAGGTGCTGGGCAACGGGGTGAAGGCTCCCGCGATCGGCGGGAAACTGATGCAGAAGCAGGATTTCAGCAAAAGCAGGCTGGAAATATTCTTAAGGGAGGATGAGGGAAAATAGCGAATGCTTTATATATGAGTAGTTCGCGATTTTAGTATTATTAACGGATAGATCATCATTGCAAGCAGGCCATGGTTCCTCAAATTTTAAAATGCCCATACATATCTTTCACTGTAAGTTTCCTCCATTAGATTTTCCTTTCCGGCAAATTCAAATACATTCCAATATACGTGTACCTTTACATTTGCTTTTACCAGTTTTCTCTATACCAGAACCCATTTGGTAACCACTGACACCACTTTGCACTAAACTCACCCATGTTTTCGGACTTTGCCAATCCCATTTTGCCGGATTGAATTGCCAGCCATTCGCTGCAGATGTGCTTACATATATATTTGCATGCATTGTTAAGACAGCATAACCCATTCACCGTCAGGATCCGTGTACTTTAGTGGATTATTGAGGCAATATGAATACCAGTAAACCCTCCTTTTACACTCCGGGCCGGATTTTTCAATGACCAGGTGCTGGTTGTTTTTTCAAAGAACGCTTATTGCAATTTGTTATCCCTTTGATATTAGATAATTTAAATTCTATCGGCAAGGTATATTTAACCTTAACTGGTTTTCCATTTTGCATTCCAGCTCTTTCAAACTTTATCAGTTTTGCTATTCGGATGGCTTCATTATCCAAATCTTCCCTAATACCTTTTATTATAATATGATTATTTGTACTGCCATCGGTATCAACATCCATTGAAATGTATACGATTCCTTCAAGTGAGTCTTTGAAAGCATTACTCGGATAATTAACGTTATCTTCAATAAATATAGCAAGCTTTTCAACGCCACCATTATATTTTGGCCATGATTCAAGAGCATTTACTATTTCTACCTTTGTAGTATCAGTTGCTTTTTTTTGCGAAAAGCAAAAAAGGCTGCAGGTAGAAAAAATAATTAAGAAAATAACACTTTTTACCATCTTCTAGGAATTCTAAAAATAAAATAATACCAAGCCTTATCTCTCATCAGGGAGATAGAATATGATTGGAACCAATAAGAATTTGCTAGACTTAAATAGTTAATAGAAGATTTAGTACCTTATCCTTTAAATTA
>DIWB01000008.1 GCA_002428385.1 Bacteroidales bacterium UBA6117 | reverse complement strand
TGTCGAAGAGGCTGGCATGATTGGCTACGAGGATGTACCTGTTGTTTTTGTCAAGGTGGTTCTTCCCCCTTATTGTCAGCTTTTTCCCCATGATTGCAAATACCGATTTTGCCCATATCATGCATGGTAATGAATTGTACAGCTCTCTTTGCCTTTAATGCTGTGAGGATAAATACTATAACAACACCAACCGCGGTATAGCAGTAGAGTATGGCAAACACTGGGAAAGATAAAAATGCATTAATACCAGATCTCATCCGGAAAACGTAAAATTCGCGGGGATTAAAATATGTTAAAATCCGATATAAAATGAAAACCGGTAGTATTTTAACGGTTCAGGTTTATTTTCCCGAGTTGCTTACAAATGCAATCTGCTTACTGTCAGGCGACCAGGATGGAACGTTAATTGTTCCCTGTCCGCCGTAAAGGTAGGCAATCACTTTGGGTTCACCGCCACCGGCAGGCATCAGCCTCAGCATGACTCTCTTGTATGACGGGTGGCTGTTCTTTTCAATATCCGGAGGGAATGAAATGAAAGCTATCCACTTTCCGTCGGGTGAAATATGCGGGAACCAGTTTTTGTATTCATCGAAGGTAAGCTGTTCCCTGCCTGTTCCGTCGGCATTCATACGCCATAACTGCATGTTTCCGGTATGGCTGCCGTTGTAGTAAATATATTTACCGTCGGGTGAATATTCGCAGCCGTCAACATGTTCACCTTCAGAAATATCGGTCAGGGCCACTTCCTTTCCTCCCTTTATCGAATTGCGGTAAATATTGTAAACGGGTATCCCCTTGCGCTGGGCAACATAAATCACTTCCTTGTTGTTTGGGTGCCATCCGTGCCAGTAGGAGGGTGTTTCGGGAGTAACCAGCCTTGGTTCCCCTCCTTTCAGCTTTACAACGTACACTGCCGAACCTCTCCCGGCTGCATCATCCTTGGAACTGCTTATAGCAAGCAGTTTGCCGTTGAAGGATATTCCGTGATCGTTATTGTTTCTTATAACGGTGCCTGTATTAAGCTGGGTTACAGCGCCTCCTGTTACAGGGATTTTGTATAGTAATCCGTCCATATTGAAAAGCAGCTGTTTGCCGTCGGGCATCCAGTTTGGAGCCTCAAACCTTCCCTGTTTTTCATGTATAACCATTCTTTTCCTGTCGAAGACATTCATGGTCTCAAGACGGCATCCAACAGCTCCGTCCCTTGAGGCATTGTAATTGTCCCCGACCGGCTTGTCGATCCTTACATTCCAGATGGCGGCCTGTTCAGTAACCTCGGGATTATGGGAGCAGATGAATAATCCGGCGAGCACTTTATCGGGCATATTTTCCATTGCGTAAGAGCCGATATTCTCGAAAGGTTTGCCGGCAACTGCAGCCCTCATGAAAACGATTTTCCCCGCTCTTTCGAGCTGGATTATTTCGTAGCCTGATCCCTTTGCAAACAATTCATCTTCAGGATCTTTCATTTCAGCACCCTTGAAATCGCGCCATTGCATAACTGTCAGTCCGTCGCCATGCATAACAGCCGATATGTGGGGGGAATCCTCATCCTCTGAAGCCCTTATCATCCAGCCTGTTTTTCTGTGTGGATCTGTTCCCTGGCCTTCAAAGCGAAAATTGGCTGTGAGGATGAAATCACCCTCTATCTGGTTGAAAGCATAGCGGAACTCATCCCTTTCAAACCAGATGTTATAACCTGATCCTTTCAGCGAATAGGACTGATCGGCAGGGTTGTATGAGGCTGAGCCTTTTATTGCGGGATTCCCGATGTCTGCAGTTCCCTGAAATATTCCTGTGGCAGTAGTCTGGGCCATAAGAGTTCCTGACAGCAGCAGGCAGAACAGAAGAGATATAGTTTTCATGTAAGTCGTTTTTTGAAAGGTACAAGATAAGAAATTTGTGCTGAATCCTGCAAATTAAGGAAAGTCAGAATTTGTTGCAAAAAGATTATACGTCAGGCAGGTAAAGTTCATGCAAGCAGTGTCCTTCAAGGTTAAAAAATCTTAATTAAAATAATATTGCAATCGGTTGCATGAAAAAATTTTATTAATTACTTTTGATTTTATTATTTTCGTGCTTTAATTGACTTAAAGGTTATCAGAACGAAATTTCACAAATCATTTTTGTTATGAATGATATACTGGCCCGGATCGCACTGTGTGTTGAGTCAGGCAAAACGGACAAGGCTTCGCCTTACCCTCCCGGAATGAAGGGGCAGGATGGAGCGGATGAGATTACAAAACTGGCGATAGAAGAAGGATTGGGTCCTGCCAGGATACTCGATGAGGCTCTTATACCTGCGATGGCTGCTGTTGGCGAGCGATTCAGCCGTAAGGAGATCTATGTTCCCCAGATGCTGATGGCTGCAAAGGCGATGAACAGTTCCATGAAGCATCTGAAGCCTTTCTTTCAGTCGGGTGAAACCAAACGGAAGGGTAAATTCATTATAGGTACAGTCTCGGGCGATTTGCACGACATAGGAAAAAACCTGGTTGCCATGATGATTGAGGGAGGAGGATGGGAGATTATCGACCTTGGAGTTGATGTCAGCGCCGATAAGTTCCTCAGGGCGATTGAGGGTAATCCGGGCGCTTTTGTAGGGCTTTCTGCCCTTCTCACCACTACCATGGAGAATATGAAGAAAACCGTCGCAGTATTGAAAGAGAAGCATCCCGGAATCAGGATACTTGTTGGCGGGGCTCCGGTTACGCGAGAGTACTGCGATAAGATTGGAGCCGATTTCTATTCGCCCGATCCGCAGGGTGCAGTAAATTATCTGAAACAGTTTGCAGTTTAATCATGAAAACAGTTCTTTCAGGCAGGACCGCGGAGGTGATCATTGATACAGATGGTCCTGTAATCATTATTGGCGAATCGATTAATCCGACCCGCCGCCGGAAACTTGTCTCTTCTCTTCAGGAAGGAGATTTTTCCTATGTGCTTGAACTGGCAGCCAGCCAGATAAAGGCCGGCGCCGATATTCTCGATGTCAATGTCGGTTATCCTGGTGTTGATGATACGAAGCTACTTCCGGAAGTGGTGATAGCCATTCAGGATAATTTTGACATTCCCCTGTGTCTTGATTCCCCGAATCCGTCAGCCATCGAAGCCGGCCTTAAGGTTTCGGCAGGCAAATGTCTTATCAATTCGGTAAACGGCAAGGAGGAGTCACTCAGGGCTCTAATTCCCGTTGCAAAGGAGTATGGCGCTGCGATCATAGGCCTGTGCATGGATGATGAAGGGATCACCAACGACCCGGAAAAGAGGGTGTCGATAATAGAAAAGATTATCGACAGGGCCGTTACGGCCGGAATCAGGGTGGAGGATGTGATTGCCGATCCGCTGGCAATGGCTGTAAGCGCCGAACCTCAAGCCTGCGTTGTCACACTCGATACTATCAGACAGTTGCACCGGAAGCTTGGTCTTAACATTACCATGGGAGCAAGCAACATATCATTCGGGCTGCCCGACAGGGAGTCGCTCAACTCAGCCTTCATGACGCTTGCCATTTATTGCGGAGTGACCTGCCCGATAGCAAATCCTGAAAAATCAACATCTGCAGCCCGTGCTGCCGATCTTGTTCTTGGAAGGGATGACTTTGCCATCAGATTTGTTGAGTATTTTCAAAGCCGCAATTCCTGAAGTCCTTTGCTTCAGTCATTATAACTTAATATATGTCTGGTATCAAGCCTGCCCGCCGGTGGCAACCCCCCTTTTATCCGTTCAAGCGGGAGTCTTTTGGAAAGCGTTTCCGGGAAAAGATCGAGATAATTGTCAAGGGTCCGGTATGGGGCTGCCGGATGTGCGGCAATTGCCTTCTTCAGGAGACAGCCTTCATCTGCTGTATGGAGTGCCCCAAAGGTCTCAGAAACGGACCCTGCGGGGGTGTTACTCCCGACGGACACTGCTATGTAGACCCCACAAGAAGATGCGTCTGGCATGCCATATACTTCAGGGCCAGGAAAACCGGACGGGAGGAAACTCTCCTGGAAGTTTTGCCTCCCCTCGACTGGAGCAGGGCGGGTACCGAAACATGGGCTGATGTATTCAGTCAGATCGGAAGAACTGGTACCGGAAGATTCATCGGATCGCTGTTCTCGCGCGACAGGGAGCTTAAAAAACAGGTGTGGGATTCGGTTTTCAAAACTGTAAGACAGCCTGTATGGTGGAACGGCGATTCAGAGTATCACGCGGCCGCTTACAAGGAGCCGGTCTCGGAACTGGAAAAGAGTCTCAGGGAAGGCCGGTTCGTGGTTGCCACGGAAGTGACTCCGCCGCTGAGTGCCGATTCCGGAAAACTTAAAAATGACATAGAGCTGGTAAGACCATATGTAAAGGCTATAAATTTTACCGACGCTTCATCGGCTATACCGAAGATGTCAGCGCTGGCCTGCTGCAAGGTTGCAGTTGATCTGAATGCAGAGCCTGTGTTTCAGATCGCCGCCCGCGATTCAACACGAATATCACTGCAAGCGGATGCAATCGGAGCGGGGCAGTTCGGAATAAAAAATATACTGTGTGTCACAGGAGATAGTCCGGTTGTGGGACCTCCGCCATCAAGCGATATGAACATAAACGACCTCGATTCGGTACAGATGCTGTGGATTCTCCGCAGAATGCGCGATGAGGGCATCTACCTCGACGGAAGAAAAATGAAACATCCGCCCTCATATTTTCTTGGCGCTGCAACTACACCCTTTGCACTGGATCCCGAACTTCAGGCCATAAGGGATCAGAAAAAGGTTAACGCCGGAGCCCAGTTCTTTCAGACCAACATAATCTTCGAACCGGAAAGGCTTGATCCCTGGCTCGAACAGCTTGACAGGCGAAATGTCCTCGGCAAGGTAAGTATTCTTGTGGGGCTGGTACCGCTGAAAAGCTATAAGGCAGCACTTTACCTCCACGAGAAGGTGCCAGGTGTGTACCTTCCTGAAAAGATACTCAGTCGCATGGAAAAGGCAGGAGACGGAGCCCGGGAGGAAGGAATAGCAATAACACTTGAAATGATCGCGTCATTAAGGAGAAAGAGGGGGATAAGCGGGATTCACCTTATGTCGCTGGGATGGGAAGATGTTGTTGGAAGAATTGTCAGCGAATCAGGACTGGATCAGGCATGATGAACACATTTCAATACGATTTTTCAGAACTTGACGTCGATGGCGAACGGATAGGCAGACTGCTCGGTTACGGGGAAGGATATCAGGCTGATGATTTTTCCGGTCTGATCCGTGAGCTGGTCGGCAACGTTGCCCCTGTTTGTTCAGCAAAAGCCGAATACAGGATATATCCCGTAGAGGAATGGAAGAATGCCGGGAAATCAGTAACTATACATGGTATTGATTTTAGTCTGAAAAATGTTGTCTTTGCACAGGTAAGGAAAGCAGAATCATTTGCCCTCTTTATCTGTACGGCTGGTCCGGAACCTGAAAAACTCTGCAGGAAGGCCATGGAAGACGGAGATCCCCTGGCATCCTATATTTACGACATGATAGGAAGTGAGATTGCGGAACGGGCATCCCGTCTGGTTCTTCTGGAAGTGAGGAAAGCTGCTGAAATCTCCGGCTTAAGGGTTACAAACCGGTATAGTCCGGGCTATTGCGGATGGGACGTATCGGAACAGCACAAGTTGTTTGAACTCATGCCCGGCAATTCCTGCGGAGTCAGCCTCAACGCTTCGGCGCTTATGAACCCTGAAAAGTCGGTAAGCGGATTGATCGGGATAGGAGCAGATGTTAACTTTGATCCATATCCCTGCAGCTCGTGCCGGAGAACGGATTGTCTCTACAGGATGACTCAGGAAAGGAATAATGTCACCTGAATCTGAAGAATGGGAACAGTTCAGGGTGCAATGGCAAATATGTTGAAAATGTTACCTCACAGTAAAATCAACCAGCACAAGAAAACCAGTTTACCAGTCAGCCGCAGGTTCTTTCTTCCGGCTGCAATTTTGCTTTTTACGGCATGGATTGCCGCCGGACAGACAAGTACGGAATTCAGGTATAAGGATCCTTCACTCCCGCTGGAAGTCAGGGTTAACGACCTCGTGGGAAGGATGACAATTGAGGAGAAAATCAGTCAGATGATGAATGCTGCCCCGGCTATCGACAGGCTGGAGATACCGGAGTATGAATGGTGGAATGAATGTCTTCACGGTGTCGGGAGAGCCGGACTGGCCACTGTCTATCCCCAGGCAATAGGGTTGGGAGCCACATTATGAGGATCTGATCTTCAGGGTTTCCACAGCTATTTCTGATGAGGCAAGGGCCAAGCATCACGAATTTGCAAGGAACGGTTCCAGGAAAAGATACCAGGGACTGACTTTCTGGACCCCCAACATCAATATCTTCAGGGATCCGAGATGGGGGAGAGGGCAGGAAACCTACGGCGAGGATCCTTTTCTGACCGGAAGGCTTGGCATTCAGTTCATCAAGGGCCTGCAGGGCGATGACCCGAAGTACTTCAAGACTATTGCCACTGTGAAACATTATGTGGTCCACAGCGGACCGGAACCAGAACGCCATTCATTTAACGCTTTCACTGACGAGAGAGATTTGTGGGACACTTACATGCCCCAGTTCGAGATGGGTATAAAGGAGGGAAGGCATATTCGGTGATGTGCGCCTACAACAGGTATAACGGTGAAACGTGCTGCGGAAGCAATTCCCTGCTTAAGAATGAGAACGGTCTTCTACCCTTGAAAAAGGATATCGGCACGGTTGCCGTTATTGGTCCGAATTCCGACGAGTCGTTTGTACTGCTGGGCAATTACAACGGAACCCCGTCGGATCCGGTCACTCCGCTAAGAGGAATCAGGGAAAAACTGTCAGGCAGATCGGAAGTGATTTATGCCCGTGGATGTGAGTGGGTTGCAGGCATGCCTTCTCAGAAAGAGGCTGCTGAACTGAAATCGGAAGCCCTCGATGCTGCAGGCAAAGCTGATGTTGTTATCATGTGCATGGGGATAACGCCGAGACTTGAGGGGGAAGAGATGCGTGTTACAGTTGATGGTTTCAGGGGGGGAGACCGGACTAGAATCGATCTTCCGGATGTTCAGCAGGAGCTGATCAGGGAGATCCATGCACTCGGCAAGCCTGTGATTCTGGTTTTGCTCAATGGCAGCGCCCTTGCCGTGAACTGGGAAAAAGAACATATTCCTGCTATCCTGGAAGCCTGGTATCCCGGTCAGGCAGGGGGAGAGGCAATTGCAGATGTAATTTTCGGCGATTACAATCCGGCCGGACGTCTTCCGGTTACTTTTTACAAGTCGGAAAAGGACCTTCCGCCCTTTGAGAATTACCGGATGTACAACAGAACATACAGGTATTTCACCGGCGAACCGCTTTATCCTTTCGGATACGGTCTCAGCTACACTACTTTCAAATATAAAAAACTGAAGGTTAACCTGAACACGACTCCCTCAGGAACGAAGGAGGTGTCGGTGAAAGTGATGAATTCGGGTAAAATGGCTGGCGATGAGGTTATTCAGGTTTATATTTCAAGCCTTAATTCACAGCTTACAGCGCCTGTCCGCACCCTGAAAGCTTTCAGAAGAATTCATCTGCTTCCCGGTGAAATGAAAACCGTGACAATTGAACTTCCCGCTGATGCATTTTCCCTGATTAATGAAGAAGGAAAGAAAGTGAACTTACCGGGCCGTTTTGAGATTACAGTCGGCGGAGGTCAGCCTCAGAAAGGAGCGGGGATTAAGGAGACAGGGATACTTAAAGCCAGGGTCGATCTGAAATAAACTGCGTTATAACAATGTTATAACCTTGTTATAACATTGTTATAACGTTCCTGAGATGTATTTATTAAACTCTCCGGCTATATCTGCCTGAGTATGATCGCCTGAATGGACCAGAACCCTGTATTTCAGCTCAAGTCTGGTTCCAACCTTCAGGAAAGTCTCCTCGCCGTTTTCAGGCCAGTACATGGGTGTCGGTGAAATGAACCCGTAGTCGCGGGTAAACCAGGGGGCTGGGTACCATGGATTTGAAGGGTGCTGCATTATTGCCAGGCCTTCAGTTACATTTCCCCTTTTTCCGCTGAAATCTATCCATGGGGATCTTTTTCCGAATGTATCCTTTTCGCTTTTTGCACCCTCTGCATTTATCATTGTGCCGCCGTTGGTAACGGAAATGTCAGCGGCCAGTCTGGCGCTGAACAACGAATGGTTGGTTTTCCTGATATGGACATCCATCAGTGTAAGCATTGTAATTTCAACATCGATGAGTGTCATGTCATCTGCCGGTGCGGTTATTATGTATCTCCGGGTATCCTTTACAGGAGAAAGCGCCCCAGGGCGGCTCCATATACATTCGTCGGTTATCACAACTGTATCGCCTCCTTCTTTCTCGATGCGGGCATTTACCGAGATTATCCTTCCGCGTTCAATCCCTTCCTGCCAGTAATTTCCTCCGTTTACCATGTCGCATCCAAAGAAAAGAGATGTGTGGTGTGGATAAACAGCGTTTCTCATCGATGTTACCGAACCTCCTGTTACCGGTCCGTTCACAGGGTAGAAGAACGGGTATTTCTCATCCTCTGAAAAGATGTAGCTTGTAAAGAATTTTCCGTCGATGCTCACATTGATTTTGGATCCTGTTTTCTCTGCTGTCAGCTTTGCAGCGGATGCCTGCAAAAAAATAGTACTCCCCATCATGACGATGAGGATGTACCGAATCAGTCTTTGCATTTGTAATTATTTTCAGATTTGTAAAAAATCAGATTACAGTTTGATGTAATTGGTTCCGTACGGAGCTCTCTGCGGTCTTGACAGCAAGCTGTTGGCCTCATCGTCCCCCACAAATTTTTCAGTGTCGGGGTTCCATTTCAGTTTTCTTCCCAGTTTCATTGCAATATGGGTAACAAGGCAGACAGTGCATGCCCTGTGTCCGATCTCGACCGGAGATATCGGTTCCTTGCGCGATTTGATGCAGTCGAGCCAGTTGCCTGCCTGATCACTGCTTTCATAGAGGTGAATTTCATCCGGTCCGATCACTGAAGTGAGGATTTTAGGATCGCTGGCATCGAGGGCTTTAGTATTCTGAGCCTGAACTATAGGATCACTGTCGGTGGCCCTGTAGTTGCCGCGTGTCACGAAGATCCATCCCTCTGTTCCTTCATATCTTACTCCGTTAGGATAGTTTCCGCTTGTAAGCTGTGTCACTCCGTTGGCATATTCTGCTATTGACATGAAGTCGCCGTGAACATCCCACAATCCTGCTTTCGCGAACTGGGCAACTGCTTCGATCGATACCGGACCGGTCAGTTCTGTATCCATTCCCCATGCTGCCGAGTCGAAATGGTGCTGACCCCAGCCTGTTATCATGCCGGCGCCAAACTGTTCACATCTCAGCCATCCCGGACGTCCGAAATCATTTTGCGGATGGACACGAATCTCGGTATAGTAGACTTCGGGTGTGGATCCCAGCCACATATCATAATTCAGGTTCTTCGGAACAGGCATTTCAGGAGCTTCAGGTCCGGCAGGATCACCCGGCAATCCTATTTTTACAGTGTGGAGCTTGCCGATTCTGCCGTTCCGTACAAGTTCGGCAGCGATCCTCCACTGAGGGCTGGAGCGTTGCTGGGTTCCGACCTGCAGTATTACCTTGGTCTTCTTCACTACATCACTCAGCAGTCTGCCTTCGGTTATCGTAAGCGAAGTAGG
>DIWB01000032.1 GCA_002428385.1 Bacteroidales bacterium UBA6117 | reverse complement strand
AGAACCGGAACGGTTTTCTTTTCCTTATCCGCCCGCATCTTAACAAGGATTTCATCTCCGATCGCTTCCATTTCATCCCACACCTCATGGATGCGATCGTAATCTCCAGCATCTGTAACTTTATCAATGAGCATGAACGCCCCGTTTCTCGACTTAAGAATATTATCAGAGGTCGATTCAACATAATCAAAGTCGTATGCCTCCAGTATCAGGGCCGGATAGTTGAGCTTAACGACAAGTCCTGATATTACTTCATCCAGTTCAAAACGGAAGAAGTGTTTTTTTGACGAGCTGTGCTGTATGTCGACATGCTGCTCGGCAATCTGCTTAAAATATTCAACCAGGTCAGCGAATTTTGCAGCCATGTCATTTCTGTTTTAAATGTTCCTTCACCCGGTCATCCAGGTACCTTAGTGTTTGAGAGAGCGTGGTGCCGGCATAGCGGTCGGTGTCGATTATATTATCTCCGACAAGCTTATCAAATACGCCAACCCAGCCATTTCCTTTATCATTCTTCTTAGTGTCTCTCCTTTCAAAAACATGCGGGTATCTGCGAGCCAGCCATTCACGAATAAGCCGGTAATTAAGGGCGATGGCTTCCCGCTTATGAATGCTCTCCCTGAAAATGATTGCAGCGTTTTGTTCAATTTCCTTTTCAGAAAACTTTCTCCTGGTGTAATAGCAGGCAATAAACAGGTCGAGATCCTTTTTCCTGCCCTCACAGTAGTTCTGGAAATAAGTGTCTCCGAAGATGAACTGGCCGAATGTCACATCTTTTAGCTTATCCTCAGGGGCGCGAAGCTTTCCGATCCTGCGAATGATGAATTTATCACAGATATCTATCTTATTGAGAAAAGTTAACTGCCTGAGAATGCAAAATTTTGAATAGGAGTCGAGTCTACGTGCAAAGAACCTGTTCACACCGAGGAATAAACTTATAAGTTTATTATCCTGAGTTCTTCCGCTTAGCGCCAGGTGGATGCTCTCGAGCTGACGATCGTTAAGCTCGCTCCAGCGCGAGGGCATAAGTAAATCCCTGCGATGTTTGAAAGGGAGAAAACTAAAAGGTCTGTATTGAATTGCAACCTTAATCATGTGAAGAAGGTTTTTTTGCCGTCGTTATCCCTGGAGTAGACTGATCCGGTTATACCAGGATAGTCGACGAAGTTATCGCGGAGATATTTCCTCAGTCCCGCGAGATACTGCTCTCCCGTGCTACGATAAAAAGCATAGTTACTGCTGTCAACTCCTCCGGGCGTCAGGCTTATACTATCAGGAGATCCGGACCGGCTCTCAAAGAAGAGGCCTTTCTCTGTCAGGTTCCCCGTATTCTTAACCAGGAGAGCTGCAGACAGGAAGGCAACAGGCTTCTTTAACTCCCCTGCCAGGTCGAGATAATCGCCTCCTGATCCTAATCCGGAGAGTTCGTCCTGCAGCGCTTCATAAATATCGGCTCCGAGGACATTTTTAATATCAATATCCATAACCTGGTTAATGAACGGCTGAAGACGGAGGAAGATCAGACGACTGCCATTAATCGAACAAATACCGTCAAAGGTTTTTGTATCCTTAATGATAGAAGCCTGACGCAGAGTGAAGGAAGCAGAACCCTCCCATTCCGGGAAGTACTCCATATAATCTTCCAGATATTGGAGAATATCGTCGATGGTATTGAATCCTGTTTCCTTGAAGTAGGTCCGGATATTCTCTTCCTGGTACTTGTATAATCCCTTGAAGTTCTCGGTCTCTGCACGCTGAAAACCCTGGTCCGAGATCCGGGAGTTCAGAATATCGAATCCGATAAAATAGGCAAGGTTGATTTCGCTCAGTCGGACCAGTCGGAGTAGTTCCGTAGATTTCACTATATCTTCTCCCTCACCGCTCCAGGCAGAATCCTCTGCGGCAAACGCTGAGAGATCATTATACAACTCCCTTCCGAGGATGGGAAGAATATATTTCCTTTCTGCCGCTTCTATAAAGGGCCAGAGCTTTTCCTTACTTGTAGCCGCGGAAGCAGGTATGAACAATTTTACCTGTTCCAAAAACGTATCTTCAACAGTTGAGAAAAACATCAGCTTACTACTTTTTTAGTGCCGGCGCCAGTGTCCAGCGTTGTTAATATCGTATTGCGGAAGCGGAGCTCCACGTCAGTAACTCCGTTATACCGGAGGTAACACTCCAGGGGATCCAGCAGGTTCTGCCTGTCGATCCAGGCGTTGGCAATATTGACAAGGAAGGCTTCACGGATATTAGATCCACCCTGGTTGCCGGCATAAGTACCCCCGGGCATTCCGGCGCCAAGCAGGTTGGGGTTGATCATCAAAGTGAAAAGGATCTCCGAATTCGATGCTGCGGATGTGGTTAGCTTCTCTGCAGCTGTCATGTCTAACTTAAGCTCTTCAATATCCCACTGCTCCTCGGCTTTTCCCAGCGGTCCGATTTCAAAGCCGGTAAAGAGCGCTTTTCCTGCTTTATCAGCAGAGCAAAGGTTTTCCTCTATCTTATTCTGATAGTCATTGATTGCTTTTTTCCGGGTGGCTTCGTCGGCGTAATCGGTCTTTTTGAACATCTTATCCCAGAACGCGTAAGGGATCTTTACGTGCCACTTGATCGCCATTGCATTTTCGTACATGCGACGGATGAAGAGAGGAATCAGGTGAGCCAGGTCGATCCATCCGGCAAGTTTCGCACTCCACCAGATGGGGTGAGAATAATAGTCGCGGTTGCTCCAGGTGTCGGAGAGCGGATAGATCAGGGAAGTTTTTCCCAGGGAGCGGGCCAGGCGGCGGGACTGAAGATCATCGTAAGGATCATATTCCGATAACACAGGGATCCGCTTGTACCCGGGCTTGGGACTTTCGGGCCAGTCTCCGGATATGATACAGTTCTCTATCTCTCCCCTGGTGTTGGCTTCCACGAGACGGCAGTAGTAGGCATTGATGGTGTTAATACCCACTATCTTTGTCCCGTCAGCATTCGGGATAAGCTCCGGGAAGCAGCGGCCAAATTTCAGGTAATCCCTCAGTGCCCGCTCAAAATATCTCCGAACCATGCGCCCCCCGCAGAGATTCAACAGGTCTCTGTCCTGGATAAGTTCCAGAACTTCATTTCCTTCATCATCCAGACCGGTCACCCTGCAGGGAAATATACCCTGTCCCAGGATCACATTTCGCAAAGTCCTGAGGCCGGTGTTCAGCACTCCTGTTTTTTCAATCAGTAGATCTGCCTGCTGCGGGAAGTCATTATTGTCTCCCCAGGGAGCAATGCGGTAATCATCGACAGTCACCGCCCAGTCGATGCTATCAGTCGGATTATTTATAAGCTTCGACTCAGGTGCCCCTGCGGTTGACACAAAAGATCTTTTGCCGAAGCTGATTAAGGGAACCCCCTCAGAGTTATAGATTGATTCCATTCATAAGACTATTTTTCTACCATTCCATTCAGTGATCAGGTCTATGCTTACCGGATACGGATGACCGATCTTATCTCCATGCTGGTCAACAGCAACTACACCGCGCATCCGGTTTTCTTTCAGACTGTAAGGAAGTCCGCAAGCCACAGCCCGGGGAAGGAATACAGACTCTCCGTTATTTTTTATAAACCGGATTGAAAAGATTACCTGGCTGCCGGTGGGAGTTTCTTTGATGTCGTACTCCCTGAGTGCCGTGTTACGCCGTATTGTATCTGCCATGACAAAAAGATTCACGGCAAAACTAAATTCTTATGGATATTGAAAAAAGGACACGGGTTTTTGAAGCTGTTGAGTCCGAAAAATTTTAAAATAACAACCTGAGAGCTATCGGACTAAAAATGAAAAATGCAAAAACCTTATTTTGTGGCTCTAAGCTGATGCGATGCCCGCCCTTTCTCGGCGGGCAGCAAAAAAGGCAAATCACAGTTGAAATATGAGGGCAAAAGCTGCCCAAAATTCAAATGCAAAACGAAATCAAAATGAAATCAGAACTTTGGAGCGATGAACGTCGAGTCAGAGGTGAGCAGGCTGCCGTACTTGGTCCATATGCGCTTGTCAACTGCATCGCCAAAGTGAGTAGCCTCTTCAGGCAGTATCTTATTGCTTCGCTCAGAGCTTTTGTCTTTAGTGAATTTGCCTTTGTCTTCTATCACACGGGTGTTGTTCATCGAGATCAGGGTGAACTTACATTTCATACCATTGAAGCGAACAGCCGGGTACTTGGGATCTCCTCCCTTCAGGATGTTCATCCACAACAGATATTTTTCATGTTGCGGCGGTTCCATTCCCCGATGTACGATACTGTTCACTGCCCAGCCATTCTTCATAAGCCTGTCGATTGCCTGCTCGTTGTAGCTTTTTGAGTTCTTTGCATTCGGCTGGCGGCTGTCACCATAACGGTCACGGTAGTAGTTTATCTCTTTCTTTATATGATGTTGGTAATATCTGCAGAAGTTATCAATGAGCTCATTTATCATTACAGTATTGGTTTCTCCTGGCTTAACATGGAACTCATTGATTATATTGTCAACGGGGATCCTCTCTCCTGTTATGAAATCCCAGGTTCCTTCCTGTCCAACAGAGAGAAGGCATATCTTCGCGCCCCAGTCAGGCACTATGTCCAGGGGAAGGTTTGTATTACAGTCCATATCAAAGCGACTGTCCTGGCTCTCGAGCTTACTGAAGTCGAAAGAGGTATCTGCAGCATAATCCCTGATAAACTTATCGTTTGTGCTGTTGTAGTAAACATGTTTATGGTCATCGATTGAGTAATAACAATCCTCTATCTTATCCGGAACCATGTTCATGATCTCGATCAGGAAGGTAAGAAGAGTCTGCTTGTCATGTTCCCGTATTATATATCCCAAACCCACGTTTTCCAGGTTGTCAAAAGCGTTTGCAAGGGTAAAAAGCAGACCATCCTTTGAAACGAAAGGAAGTATCTGCTTCTTAAGCCTTATTGTCTCATTCCATACCTCCCGGAATAGTTTGCTGTTCTTCTCCTTGGCTGCAGGGATAAGCTCGAGCTGAAGCTTAACGATCCGGTTCCAGATGTTCAGGATCGGGATCCCTGCTTCAGACTCGTAGTAATCAGCATAGTTGAGCAGCCATTTCTGACTGGAGCTGAAAGGCATGGAGGAGACGTAATGGAAGCCGTGATGCCAGGGAACAGGTGATCTCGATCTGCTCCCCCAAATCTCTTCGTTACCCCTGTTGGTAGGTGATGTTTCCTGGTCATAACGCTCCTTATCGATCGTCAGGGCCTCGTCGAGTATCTCATAGTCCACATTCGGACCTCGAGCGCTCCCTGTCCTATCCTGACTCAGCATCAGGAGGGCGTTTCCATTACTAAACGAGATAACGTTGTCGTATCTCATTATTTTTTCCAGAGGAGTAATGAAATGGGGCGGTGGTTTCACGCCGATGACATAGTTGCCGGGATCATTCTTGTCGCTGTGACGCTTGTATCCCAGGCTCTCAAGGAATTTGAAGGTTGAAGGCAGCGTCCGTGTAAGAAGCTGACCATACGTCTGACCTGTAACCGCCGAAATAGCCCGAGGCATCGTGCGGTTAATCATGTTTACATCCCATCCCACAAGGAAGGATTTACCTGTACCACGGCCCCATACGTCAACTTTGTTCTTTGCGCTTTGGATGACCGATACCTGCTGTACCTTATTGAGCTGAATAAGTTCCATTATGAGTCAATTATTTTTACAGCATCCTCATCATCTATCTCTGTGACAATAGCATCAGTAAACTTCTTCCTGGCACCAGGAGAAAGTCCCAGAAAGCTCATGAGGTCAATGTTTGTTGGCATGCCGTTAATATTCACAGTGAGGACAAATGTGTGCTGCTCCACAAGCTTCGGGTCAATCTCTTTCACCGGCTTCTCTCCGATAGCTTTGATCATTACGTTGTAAAGAGATGCAATGACCTTTTCTGCTTTGATGTTATGGTAGTTCTTACAGCGTCGAATGCTCTCAGAAATGTCGTTGATCAGCCACGTCTGCCAGAAGTCATACTGATTGTTGCGGATCGTAGGGAATAACCGCCTGGCAATGTCGCAGTCAGCATAAGCCTGAGTGCGCTTTAATCCCTTATACTTCTTCAGGTGTATAGCTACCGCATGTTTGGCTATAGGATAACGATCCAGGGTACCGGCCATCGACATTATTCTGTTCAGCTGCTCCTGCATATCCGCAGGCAGCGGACTATCCGCCGGGTTAATGATATGAGCTTTGATTAGCTCATACTTCTGGTCTTCGAGAGCATGCCGTGCCATGTTATTCCGCCTTTGCTATTTTCATCTCGAGATCCGCGATCTGCTTCTCCTTTGCCTTGATGCGCTTCTCGAGTTTTATTCTCTTCGGTCCTGCAGGGAGAGGATTTTCAGTTCCGTTCTCCGGCTTTGTTTTTGTTTTGTAAAGAATGAGGTTCCGGTCCTTCACCAGGGAGGCCTGCAGGTTTTTCTTCAGCCTTTTCATGTCTTCCACACTCTGATCAGGCCCCGGATCCGGCGGTACTTTTGAATCGGGATCCGGATAAAGCGATTTTGAAAGGATTACCCCGTCCTTCTTAAAGGCATCGTAAGCTTCAAAAAACTCTTCCATTCTCTCGGAAGTATCTTTGATTTTCCCTACAAGATCGGCCCGCTGGCTAACGGACACATCATCGTTCCCGTCTCCTATAAATACGAGCATCTTGTGCATTTTCCCTCTCTCCCTGTAGAGAGCTGAATAATCGTTGATAACCTGCTGTATCTCCACCGGGAAGTCCGACAGCTTCGCATCCTTACCGATCAGGCTGAGCCTTCCCTCTTCGGGGGTGGCCTCTTCCCTGGGCTTTTCCGGCTTTGGCGTCTGCTTGCTTTTGATGTTATGAAAGACAGGCTTCGGTACCGTCTTAAGTCCGAGCTCCTTACTGAGCATATAAGCGAGCTTTTCCGCCCTGGTCTTTGACTCACCCTTGAGGAGTTTGCCAACTACTTTATGTTTCCTGGAGATCTCCTGCAGGATACTTACTCCTTCCTGGTAGTCCTGTGGCCCGTAGAGCCACGCTGTAATACGTTTCTTTATTTCCATTTATAGATAGTTTAGTAAATCCTTCATTGAGTGCTCGAGCTTCATACGTCGGGCGGTAGATGCATCCCTGGTCAGAAACTTTTTCACTTTGCGCGACTTGCCGTATTTCTCGAAGATGCGGATCCCTTCCTCATAGTTGTGATCGCTTTCTATCCAGCCGGCCACTTCAAAAAATCCTTCCCTGGTATCGATATCAGTTTCGTAGCTGCTTGGCAAAGGATATTCCTCGTAAAGCCAGCGTTTGAATCCGGTTTTCAGGCCTGCATTGTTAACCGCTGCAAACTGACGGCCTCGGGTGAGCCTCTTCACGCTCTCGTATGGCATTATCTTGAAGATTGTCACCTTTTCCCCCTGAAGTCTTGGAGCATTTGTCCCATAAACAACATTCCCGTAAAGACTCTTCATTGTGAATCCTATATTCTTCTCAAAATCGAACTGAGACATTACCTCAGGATACAGGTGCTTATTGAACACAATAGGAATATGCCCGTCAAAATGAAATGTTGAGAATCCTTTCTCCTGGAGAATATTTTTTGTCCTCCATAGTCTTCCGCGCCAAAACGACTGCTCAAAGAAACCTTTCGGAAACTTATTCAGATCTCCCTTGTGGTAAGGAGGGATCTGGGAGGCCTCAATAGATTTTAGAATGAAATGATCATCGTTGATGAAGAGGAAATCATCGCTCAGATCCTCCTCCTGGCAAACCCTCAGAACCTTTCGGATAATATTCCCGTCTGCATTATTCACCAGCTGGTCCGGGAAGGGAATATGGATCACATTCTGTATCCACGGAGGCTTTACACCAACCACATAGATATTACGATATCCCTTCAGATTCTTCTCGAGAGCCCTGAGAGAGAATCGCAGCTCATTGTTTTCCCAGAGACTGCCTGAACCAAGCGGGTAAACAATATCTATTGGCATGGAAAAAGCTTCTGGTAAAACTCAAATGACTCCTTTCGTACATGGCTTTTCAGCCATTTTCTCCCGGGATCCGGAAGCATCCCGGTCATTTTCCGTCCGTTCACTATCCCGTTATGAAAATTGCCAGGGCTGAAACCAACTCCATGTTTCATTCCGACTGGCGACTGTGGAAAGTTGATAAAACCCCTCCTCCCAAAGTATCGCTGCCAGAGATGTATGTCGAAATAGAGCATCGTATCCTCTGGCCATTGGAAGTTCTTCATAGGATCAACCAGGAAGCCGGTCAAGAAAAGAGAAGACCGGCCGGGATGGTGCATAATCTTCAGGCTATTCTGCTGAAGCGAGTAATAAATCGTTCTGTCAGATCCTACAATCTTGATGTGATCCAGCGCCCGGACCATCAGCTCTACATAATTATCGGGGTAATAGTCATCGTTCTCGATGATCAAGAGACAATCTGCATTCATCGCCCTTGCAGCTTCAAGTCCTTTCTTTACCCTTGGTACCAGGTCAACCACCCCGGGAACCGGTTCATAATTAATAATCAGGTGCTCAGCCTTCAGGGTCTGTCGTCCCATCTGGTACCTACAATGATCAAGAAATTCAGGCCTGTCGGACCGGTCCGGCGTGATAAGCAAAACTCTCATAACAAGTGATTTTTATAATTGATCCCCTCTTTCATCCGGAGATAATGGAGGATATAGATTCCTTTCATCAGGTAAATCTTGAAGCCGTGCTGCAGCATGGAATAGCTGATCTTCGTGTCCACTCCAAGGATCTTCGTGTTATAAGCGACCACCTGGAGCATTACTGTTCTGCGGACAATCTTCCACACTCCCTTGCGTATGACCATAAGGTGGCCCGCAATACGTCTCTCAACCACCTCTACCTGCAGCCGGTTAGCCGCGTCTATCTCGTCGCATATGTCTTTATGCCGAAGGATTGAAGGATCTGCTATGTCTGCTCCGCCATGGACCTGCTGAAACTGATAATGGCACCTGGAGGCATAGCAGGTGAACAAACCGGCGTCAGGGTATTCATCAGTATATTCTTTGATCCGGAATCCGAAATCTGAGCGGAGAAAAGCCGTGTCGCCATCCATTATGCAGGCCCAGTCTTCGTCCTGAAGGAGATTCATGTAGGTATCTATCGCTTCAAAAAGCTTCTTCTCAAATGAGTATGGAGTGAAAAAATAGATCATGCCGCAATGATAAAGGCAGTCAAACGGGCAAAAAAGGACACGTAAAAAATCCCGCAGGATTGCTCCTGGCGGGATTGTCGCGTATGGCATTCGATGAAGGGATTTCTACGAAGATCCTCCGAGCAGTACAGTCACATCGCCTGTATATACCCTTGGGGTATTGGTTTTGTGTTTAAAAGTCAGGCTCGCTCCCTTGCGGTCAGAGCTTGCTTTCCCTGTGCCTACTTCTCCTGAAACCATGTGTGCAGCTCTCTTGGCGTCGCCGATCAGGTAATACTGACCTTCAGAGTCCTGGACAATAAAGAAGAGGTTCTCATTTTTTGCAGCCGAAATGAATCCCAGCAGCTTCTTTTTCAGTCCGGGGTTGAAGATCGTAAGTTCCTGTTCGAACGACATTCCATCCTGTTCACCTACTGGGTTGATCTTGAACTCCGATGTGTCGTCGGTGGAGTAAAAGGTGAAGGCGTTTTTCCCGGCTTTCATAACCAGATCGCCGGTCCATTCACCGTTATCCTCGACGGTCAGCGGAAAGACCGGAGCGGCCGGCCAGGTTGCCACATCTTCCCATAAGCCGAAGATGCATGTCTGAACGAGGCCTCCCATGTTTTCACCGTTGGTGAGATTTTTGTCAATGTTTACAAAATCCATAGCTTTTCAGATTTAGATTTTGAAACTATTCCGAACCTGATCCTGATCCTGTAGCTGACAGATCGTTAACTGCAAATTCACGTTCATGCACAGATACAAACTGGCAGCCCCACACGTATTTCATGGTCATCGTGAAAAGGTAGGGGTTACCGCTTTCAAATGCCTTCATGGCTTTGAGATCAGCGATGTTGTCGGTGCCAAACACCATGTTTTCCTTAGTGGTAAGGATCACCCTCTGGCTTCCTTCCGGCATGGCGGCACTGCGGATCAGGTTAACTCTTCCGTTTGTGCCCTCAAGCTTCATCAGACCGGAAGCATCAACGAAAGGAGGAGCATCATGCTCGTCGCGGTACCAGTTATCATATATGTCGGCAACATCCAGGCTGATCCACGCATTAAGATCGCGGTTGCGGAGAGCGGCATGACGGCTGCGGTACATGTCGAGCAGGTATTCACCGGCGTTTGACCGTGTGATAGCTTCATCACCGGAGTACAGGTTCTTGTGAGCAGCTGCGATGGTTCCTGCAGCTATGTCTGCGTCGATGACAGCATTCCAGCTGTCGAATGAGTCATTGAGGGTTTTCTTCAGGGCAGAGCTGTCATATTTAGCTGTGAAAAGAGCATAAAAAAGCTCTTCCGAGGCGAGATTGATAGCATGTTGGAGAATCCAGAGCTCGAAGGGGTGCTTTTGAGCCCACATGTTGCCGGCAACTTCGGCGATGAACGAACGGCGGTACCTCTCGGGCTCGTCGGCAAGTTCAGCGACAATCGGGTAGACCGTCAGTGTCCTCGGAACGATGGTTCCAACAGAAGCGTCGCCGGTGAAAGTACCATCGTACTTCTTGCTTATGCTTCCGTGTTCAACCTTTCCGAGCTTGATAGAATCCTTGACGCCAAAGATGGGCTGGCAGTTTGCCAGTACTTCCGCCACTGCCATCATATTCAGAGGCTTCAGCATGTTGGCGTATTTTACCGCCGTGTTGTTGACGTCGGTAATGTTGATTGGTTTCGTGTAATCCACGGCTTTTTTTATTTAAATATTAGTGATTTCAAAAGTTGTCGCGGATGTAGTTGTTAACTTCATCTTTGCCCTGGAGAGCAAGGTCAGACTGTCCGTCCTTTCCCAGGTTCTGCGAGGCATCCACGGCCGGCTTTGCAGCAAGCAGTGTGCGGATAGCTTCAACCTTCTCTGCAGGCTTCACGGCCTTTGTGACAGAAGCATCCAGATCGTCCATTGCCTTCACGGCATCCGACAGGGCATTTTCTGCAGTCTCCTTCGCGGTGACAGCAGAAGCCACTTTTGATTCAGCAGCTGTCTTCTCGTCCTGAAGCTTTTTCAGCTCAGCCTCGAGGGCGTTCAGCTGCTCTTCGTTAAGTGTGACAGATCCGTTATCGGCGGCCTGCAGCTCCTTAACACCAAGCACGNNACGGCGCAAACCTGCGCCAGAGTTAGAATTTTTGGCATTTCAGTTTGAATTTGATTATTAGTATTTTCGTTTTCTTCGCTCAGAAGCTTTTCAAATTTTGATATGAAGTCTTCGCCATATTCCTCGCGGATCCGCGCGAGCTCACCTGCTTCAACATCAAGATGTCCGTCATATCCAAGCTTCCAGGGCTTGTCTGTGCCCAGGAGCTTATTGATGATCTGTTTCAGTTTACCAGCCTTCTTTTCCATGACTATTCGTTGAATATTTTTCTTACTTCAGCAAGTCCTTTTGCCAGGGAAATTGCCCTGTCCAGGTCCGCAACCTCGTCGATCAGGCCTACTGTCTTAGCCGAGAGAGCAGAATTCTTCTGATTGTCGGCATAAAACATCCGCCCGTTTAATATCCCTTCAACCTTAAGATCGAGCTTCGATACTCTGGCTGCTTTGACAGAGTTCTGGAAGCCGATCGCCAGGGGCGACAGTTCCTCCTCCTTTATAAGGTCATATTCTCCTTTCAGGGCTTTCTCGAATGGAAGGTTCTTGTGAGTGCTCTCCGGAGCGTAAATTTTATGGAATACAAATCCTTCCTTTTCGTAATAAGGCTGAACATCCCACCAGCTCATCATTACTCCAATGGAGCCGAATTCGGCTGACACGGGATTATTTGCAATAATACGATCGCAGTGAGCGGCTACATAATAAGCAGCCGAGGCGCAGAGATCAGCGCTTGCAATGACCGGTTTGTTATATATATTCTGTACTTTCCTGATTGCCTCGAGCAAGGGGGGTATAGAGTCAACGGATCCGCCGCCGGAGTCGATGTCGAGAACCACCGCGACAATCTTTTTTGAAGCTGCAGCCTGCATCATAAAGCCGGCGATCTCCTCGGTACCATACTGGCACATGGTTCCATATTTCACCATCACCGACTTAAGTGGTACCAGGGCAACGCTTCCCTCAGGAGCATCATCATATTTCGAAAATGCTGAAACTGCAGATGCATGAGTGCCGCAGATAATTGGAAATTTAGCTCTCGATTCCGACTCTTCCAGGTTTGTTGTCTGATCGCCACGCCAGTCGCGGGCGTCACCCATCGATTTTCCCTGGAAGAGGTTGCCCAGGAGCGGGGCAAGAGATAAGGCATAAGACCAGTGGATAAACCACTTGCCTTTAAGTATTTGGCGGTATAAATAAATATTGTTCGCGTCCATTTCCCGCAATGTTACATGCAGGAAAAGGCAGAAAAAAGGACAAAAATAAAATTAAGCTAATTGATATACTGTGGCTTACGGAAGCTCATTTATAAAGACCGATCCGGATGGTAATGATGCTGATATTGTAAGTGTGCTGCCATTACGCTCAGCTGCAGCAGTGCCTGTAGATGCAGATATGCTTATCTTGAAATACGATCCGGGGGCGCCTGTCAGCCACCAGAGATCGTTATTGTCGCGCACCAGTACCAGCAGCTTTTTGTCTCGCAGGGACGAAAACCGGCGGGAATCTCCCGGGCTTACCTTTGGAACCAGAACCGTAGCTTCATAGTTAAATACCACACCGTCATCAGTTTCTTCCTCTGTCTCTGAGACCCTTCCGGTGTCCTCAGTAAACTCAATCTCGTTCATTTCCACTCCCGAGTCGAGCAGGAGATCATATATGAAGCCTGAGTCCTGGTCGAGAGCCGAAAAATAGTCGGCATCGACGAGGTAAAGACGATTAATTCCACCCATGTTATTCATTACAGTTTCCCTTTAAAAGTTTCTTCGAATATGTCCTCATTTCAGACAAATTGTCCAAAAGTATTTTAGTGATTTCTTCCTTTAATAATCTCAATGCTGACAAGGGAACGGTTTTCCCATTCCGGTAAAAATCTTTTTTTATGCTTTCATAACTCCAGATGTGCTCATAAAAGCCGAATTTCTCCTGAAATTCCCTTATGCAGACTGCAACAGGAAAACCCAGGGCGTGGTTAAGGGCAACATACTGCCTCATAAAAAACTTTATCTTCTGCTCTACCATTCTGTTAAAATCGAGTTCATTCTCCTTATTCATCTCCCATCCGTGCCGGTAAAAATAATCTGGAGGGATAATAATCCTCACCGTGTCAGTGTATTTCATTACTTCTGCCTTTTCCCTGTGCCCTGGTTTGTTCATCAGTCCCGATCGAAGCTCCAGGAGAAGATCCGGAATATGCCGGAGGTCTGCCGGGATCCCGCAATGCATTTCAAGGTACGCCTTCACATATTTTTTACAATGGATCTCAATCGTAAAATTGTCTGCCATACAAAAATATAATTACAACAGTCTTCCTGTCAAGGACAGAAAGATCCTGGTTAATAAGTAAAAAGGGGGTTAACAGCAGTAATGCTCAAATTTAAGAATATCTGATAAAAAAAAAGAGGTGGAAACGAGAAAGTTGTCCACCTCTTTTTTGAAACCTAAACCTGAGCATGAGAAAAACCAGTGAGTACAATTTTAAAGCGAAACAGGAAAGCAAAAAAGGACAGGTGCTGCCAGATGAAAGATTAGTTATGATGTGACTGTGATAAAAAGCACATAAAAAAGTGTAACCCTGTAACAGGCGGTTTTTTTCCTTGTAAAATATTTGTTTTCAACTAAATAAAGGTTACACTCAAAATGTAACCATGGGCTGCAGATCAGAAATAAAAATGTAACCGGGTAATTCCGTTACTTAAGGTTACACTTTTTTTTGTAACCCTGAAAAAGTGTAACCAAAAAGTGTAACCTGCAATTCTCTTATTTTTTAATTATTTGGAGTAAGTTACAGAGTTACATTTTTTTCGTAAGAAATTTCATAAACGAAAAGGAAAGCAGCAGGGCAGAGCAATAAAAAATCCGAAACCTGGAGGATCCGGATGTGATAAGAGGTCAGGAAAAGGCTTTCCCTTATCTTGGTTTTCGTAGTATGTAACAGTCGCCAGGTTCCTTCAGAACGGTCGTCCTGTAGACTGTGACCAGCTGCCATCCGTCCTGAGCCAGGATGTTCAGGGGAATAGCAGCTGATACAAAGGATTTGAATTTACCCTGCTTCAGATCCGCATATTTGTTTTCAAATTGCTTTTCCTCTCCAAAGTTAACCATAAAGCTCCGCATAGGGGCAAGGGCTTGGTCCATTGCGAGCATTTCGCAGTAGTAGAACTTTACCGTGTCTGTAGGGGAAGGTGTCTCCTGGGCGCTCAGGGAAGGCATTAAGAGAAGAAGAAATAATAAAGCAACAGTTGGTCTCATGGCATAAGGTATTGATTAGAACTTACAATAATACAAAAAAGGCAGGATGTTTCCCCTCAGCCAACGGTAGCGTTCCATTTCATTCCACGCAACCGTGACACTGGACTCTGAGTAACTGCCTTTATCGAATAATAAAGGCAATGACTCAGAACGACATGACAAGATGCTGTTTATGTATTTCAAATCTTTTATCCTGCTTTTCATAATAACCAGGGTCAATTTCAAATCCAACAAAATCACATCCAAAATCATAACTAGCAATACGAGAGCTGCCGGAACCCATATGAGTATCGATAATCTTGAATGCCGGCGTTGCAAACTTTTTCAGCTGCCACGTATATAATTGCACAGGTCGCTGACAAGGATGAATATTTTTATTTGCAGGTATATTCCTATGTTCGCCAGCTTTATGGATTCCATCCCACGTGATCTTAACAATCTTCATTACAATATTCAAAGATGTCCAAGCCAACTCTGCTTCACTCATAAATGTCTTTTCAGAGTTTCTGTTTTTATCCCATATAAGCCAGCTATTTCTTTGAGGTAAAAACTGACAATAATAGTTTGCACCCCAGATAATCTGGTTTTTTGAAACTCTAAAAAGCTGCTGAAAATATTCCTCACCAGGTGTTTCATTATTCCATGATTGCCGGCCGTAATTATATGTGCGTTTTGATTTCATCCAGTATTCTCCAATTCCATACGGAGGATCTACAATAGCCAGATCAAAATACTTATCAGGATATCTCGCCATCCCGATCATACAGTCCTCATTATAAACTTCACTTATCATCTTTACCTTTTTAACTTCAGATCTTGCCGAGCCGTACCGTTTGAACTTATTTTTAAAACTGCCTTTTTAACCAAGTACGCAACCTAACTATTAATAAAACCAATTAAAAATTCCATCGCTCATCGTACCATTGGGGTATTATTGCGTTCATTTAATCCGGTCTTTTCCATTGCTCGATAAAAGGCAACAGCTGCCAGCTTTACTTCTAAGGGTGCAATTCCCCCACTCATAGCTATTCGCACAGCTAAACTTCTGTCATCATCACCAATAATTTCGATATAGTAATCTCCATTGCCTCCCACATAGGTAATAAGTCGGTTATTGTTAATGTCACAATCGTCTGTTAATAGTGCCATCACTAATATTTTTAACTTGTTTTATTTGTATCCGTTAGCAAACCCACTTCTCAATTATTAGCCAGATACCATAACTTATATCGGCAAGTCCGCTCAGTACAATCAATTAGACCACCACCAGGAAGGCTATAAAGCAGCTATCCTCAATTACAGTGTCATAAGCATAGTCGTGGTTTTTCATAGCACGCCCTCCACTTTTACCGCCCTCTGCAGCATATTGTTGAACCATGCTTCTACCTTTTCAGGTGCAAAATTATAGTGAAAGCCCCAGCTCTTCTGAATGTTGATATCGCTGAGACGGGCTACAAAAAGAGCGTTCCTCTCTAAAACATAATGTAAAGACAGATTCTTATAATGCAGGATCTTCATGTCACCGGTCCGCAGCAGATTAACGTCGCCCTGAGCATTGAATGAATGACAGCCAGGATTGTATTCTATCTCCTGGATCTGACCGGGCTTAAAGATGATACTCTTTGTTGCCTGTCCGAGATTCACGCCTCTGTTTACGATAGTGAAGATCTGCTCTCCTGAGCTGCTGTCTGGAATCGTTTCCGATAACATCTCCCACCAGTCAGGGCTTATTATTGTATATCCCTGAGAGTCGATGGAAGGGAGCAACTCAAGGCCTATCAAAAACTCGTCCATGTCACAGACAACAACCCAGTCAGCGGTTGAGTGCTTCCAGCAGTTGTTTTTGATATCAAGATACAGGTCATCCCGGATCTGATTGCCCGAATCGTACTGGACCAGGTTAACCAGTGGATGCGCCCGGCATATCTCAGGGCTGCGATCGGTAGAGTAGTTATCATATACTGTTATCCTGGAGGCAAACCTTTCATAGTGCCTCAGAAAGAACGGGAGAAGGATCTCCTCGTTATAGCAGAGTGCAAAGACTTCAATTTTCATTTTTTTTATTTTGTCATGTATTCACATGAATTCCAATACTAATATTGATGACGTAATCTTCAGTAAGCACAGCAGTCCTGTAGCCGCCGGCACGAGAAGAATATTGCAGTTACAGGTTCGTTCATCGCACAAATACCATTAAGGTTTCAGGGAACCAGGGCAGGGTACTTTCCCTTCGTAAATGCTCCGTAGATTCAATATCAAACTTAAATCCACGGGCAAACATTTCAGCAATGATATATTCATTACTGCGGCAGTTAACATGACCGACACCCGCCTGCCCTTCTTTTGCCCAGCTCATAACCAAGTACCTATCGGCAGCCCTTGCAAGGTTATCCAGAAATGTCTGCTCATAAGCTGCAGGGATATGTTCTCCAACCTCCAGGCTGAGAACCAGGTCGTATTGACCTATGTTGACCGGTTCTGAAAAATCCATGACCTGACAAAGACCTCCTGTTAAATTTGGAGTAAGCGGGGATCCGTCGTATCCTGTGCAGGGGATCCTGGCGCCGATCAGCTTCATTACATACCTGCCGGGACCGCAACCGATATCAACAGCGGTTTTTACTCCGGCATACTTTTTAATGATCGCCTCGCAGAGTCTTTCATCAAACTCATGCGTCTTGATCTCCTCCTGGCTTAGCCAGTAACCTCTTTCGTGTATCATTTTTCAGTGCTTTTTTATTTGACTTTCTTTTGCCTGGCTTCAATGAACTTTTTCTGTATGCTCCGTCTCATGTTTTTCTCGCAGCAGTGTTTGAATTTCAGTCCGCTTCCGCACGTACACTTGTCATTTCTTCCGGGAAGATGGTTTTTACGCTTGTATGGGATCTGCCCCAGCTGCTTTGGAAACCTACCCTCAGCCTTAAGTCCGTCATTAGTACCTTCTTTCTTGTCGTTCATTGTTGAATCTATAAGTTAGCGTAAATGTTCTCTGCCTGCCACCAGATTAGTTCACTGCAAATATTAAGAGATGGTCCGGCGTTTTCCCTGGCTTTACAGTGATTGCTCCAGAGCCATAGCCGCGCCTCTAATTCCGTGATCGGATTGGTAACATAGATCCACCCGGTAGGATATGTTGAGTTAATCTCCTTAATCCGGTAGTTTTTGTAAAAGAAAAAGTTATACAGATCTCTCATCGTTATCTGGTTTTTTATTTAAACATCCTTTTTATTGCAGCCCGGTAGTCGTTGCTGATTAATGTGAAATAGTACTTCATGTTTTTTTGGTGTTAGGGTTATTAATCCTTTTTTTTTCAAAATCAGCCTTTCGTATTACATCTAGGTCATCCTTCAGTTCTACGCAATGACTGCAGAGTTCATGTGTTTCGTCGATCCAAAAACATAGACCGAATTCAGGATGGTAACAGGCGGCATCTTCTGTACATCCGCAAATTTTGCATGTTCCGTAAGACATATTATTTTAGTTTTAAGGTTATTATTTTTGTAATAGTGATACATCAGTCTTCCTGAGCACCTCACATTTTTCATTGTTAAATGAGATCCCGTCCTGGTTATCATGTTCGTCCATGTAGTTCTTTACACACGCAACAAAAAGATCAGGATGGTTTTCTGCAATCTCGCTTATTATCCACTTATCCCCCGGACGCATGGCCTCACAATCGCGCCATACATTATCAATGTATCTCGACAAAACTTTATCAGGAAAGCCTGGATTGTAAGGACGGATTGAGTCGGGGACATAAATTATCATTACAAATAATCCTTTAGTTTCTAAAAAACAGGTAATTAAAAATTCCTGCATAAAAAATAAAACTGGCTTCGTTCTCTCGTGTAAATAAAAAGCGTAATACTCTTGGATAACATTCTATCTGCTCAGATATCTTCTGTATAATCATTCTGCAATGGGTTGCCAGATAACTTTTAGAATGATTGTCGTGCGTTAATTTTAAAAAAACAGATATCAGGGCATTTTCAATACTATTGCATACATCATAAGGATCTTCCGAACAATTGAATGTTGTTACGATGAATGCTATAGCGTCATCATACCCTCTATTTGATTCATTAATATCTTCAACTGAGAGATTCCATTGAAACTCTATATCATCAAAATCGGGAGTTAAAAATCTATTCTGTAAAAAGAATTTTTCCATACCAAAAAATTTTATTTTTTCTGCACAGGATACCTATTTTGCCATCTACAGCATCTACAACCGTCTACAACTTTTATTTAATTGATATTCAGTATCATCATTTTTAAGGGTTGTAGATTTAACCCTGATTTCTGTAGATGAATGTAGATGCTTGTAGATGGTTGTAGATGGTTGTAGATGTTTCATATTCTTAGTTTATCTTTATATATTATTTATTATCAGTATTTTATATTTTGTAGATGGTTGTAGATGCTGTAGATGCCTTTTTATCGCCAAGTTTTTCAAAAAATATTTTTCAGTACGGTGGATCATCATCCTGCCTCTTACTGTTAAGTGGTTTAAATAAATCATCCTCAGTTTCTTCCGAGTGTAAAGTGATGCCAAGCAGGTCATAAATGAAGGCATAAGCGTTTGTAACCTTCCTTTTTTTGTTTCCATTGCCATCTGTGAGTTCCAAACCCGTTTTTGGATCCAAAGCCCTGAATGCAATCAGTTTTTTCCCCAGGTACCGCTTATCATGTTTTAAATAATAATCGATCGAATCAGCCGGCAGAATTTTCTCATTGTTGGTTTTTCCGATCTTCCGGTAAAGGGGAATGATCCTGCTGTACTGAATAAAGAGGACATTCTTCGGTTCGGGGAAATGAGCATCGACAACATCTGTCTTAATAGAAGAAACTGCAAAGTCGATTTTAAAGTCGACGCCTTCCTGGATCATTCCGTCTGCTTGCATGTACTGGACTAAATTCCAAAAAGTGGAGATCTCGTTGCTCGTCCTGGTCTCCTTCTGCTGTATCTTCAGCTGTCTGGCCGCTGATGATATAAGCTCAGGGCGGGTGAAGGGAACGCTTATTTTGCTCTCGAGAGTAGCGAAAGCGCTTACGATCATGGCCCAGCCGCGGAACAACCGGTCCTCAATGATCTCTTTCCCTAACTCCCTGGATATTTCCATTGAGATATGATCGTAAACTCCGAGATAGTTTTCCTTGAAAAAATCCCGATAGGTAAGGATCTCATGAGTGATATGAGTAAGCCCCTTCTTTTCAATCTCCTTCAGCTCCGTGAAGTTTTTCTTTTCATCCTCGGTATATTCTGTTTTGAAGAAACTCAAATAAATAAGCCTCGAGAACAGGGCAATGTCGGCAGTTGGCATTTCCTGTCCGGAGAGAATCACTCCGCAGTCAACAGCGGTGGTCTCCTTTTTCTTATCCTTGTCCATGTTCATCTTTGTTCGTCCGGTTCCATCCCATAATCCCTTCAGAAACTCGATCTTCTCGAAGTCGATGTTATTTTTGTATTCGTCGATATGGATACAACCGTTTGCGATCTGAGCCACGTGGTCAGCCAGGGCTGCCTTGGTGGTGTTATTGATGTTAGGTCCCTTACCCCCGCGCCCGAAAAAATGAAGGATAGAAACAGCCAGCTCGGTCTTACCGGCGCCCTTCGGACCGAACAGGTTCAGTATCGGAAAGAAGTTGAAGATATTGACCAGGTAATCGCGGAAGAGAGTGGCAAAGTAGAAGCACAGCGCGATCATGGCGTTATCCCCGTAAACATCTATCAGCCGGCGGGAATAATCGTAGAGTGTTATTTTATTGCCCTCTCGGTGAATGAATTTTCTTTCACTCATAAATAGCCCGTCTTCCCCTTTATAGATACTGGAGAACGCAGGCAGATAATAGTTTTTATCCCCGTGCTTTACTATCCCGTTTCCGTCCACGGCTGTAAATTGGCCGTTATATATCCCGTTCGCCCAGGCATAGAACCCTGTCTTCTGCCAGCCGAGTTGTGTGATTTCTATACAGGTCTCGGTTTTCTCGTAGAGGTACCGCTTCAGCTTATTAAGTTCTGTCTCGGTAGCCTCCCAAAGGAAGTTGCCAAGGCTCTCGACTCTCACCTTGAAGCTTGCCAGGGCAACAAGATCTTTCTGCAGCAGCTCAATTACCTCGGTGTGGCCGTATTCGTTTGTGATCTGGTACAGTCTCTTCGCATTTATGACGCTCTGGATATGAAAGAGGGGTTTCATGGTGAAGTTACAGCCCCTGGTTATACCCTGCCTGGTGCGGAAGTGGTATCCGTCTTTGTCCGAATAAAACCCGTAACGCTCAAATTCGTTAACGTCGACATTGGCCGGTATAAAGTCTTTTTTCTCCTTATTGTCTTCCTTCCCTTCCTCCCTCAGGATAAACTTAATTTTATCAGTCCAGGCTTTTTTTGATCCTATTATCTTCCCCAGCTGGTCCGCGTAGAGTTCATGGAGTGTCGGATCCTCGAGCTTGCAGATCAGGCTGCTCAATTCGTCCACTGCCTTCGCTTTGAAGTCAGGGTTATGTGCCTTTTCGGCGAGTTGTCTTGCCCTGTAAAGGATGTAGTCAGGGATGTTCTTGTTTACATATTCCTTAAACTGCTCTTCAGAAGTGAAGAATGAATCTGGATCCTGCTTTTCTTCTCCCTCCGGAAAAGTCACGACACATACTGATATGCCCTCCTGTATCAACATTTCAGCGCTTCTCTTTACCGCCTTTTGTCCTGCCTTATCAGAGTCGCCGATGATATTGACACTTTTTATGAGGGGTTTGAGGACAGATATCTGCTCCTTCGTTAAGCTGGTACCGCAGGTACCGACGGTATTATTTATGTTTATTCCCTGGAGCTTTATTACGTCAGCGTTTCCTTCTACCAGGTAGGCAAATTGCTTTTCCCTTATGGATCTGAGAGCAGTATTGAGCCCGTATAGAATCTTTCCCTTGTTATAAATTACAGTCTCAGGGGTATTGATGTACTTTGCCTCTTCCTTCTGTCCTAGCTGATCCGTCGGCAATACCCTGCCACTGAACCCGACAATCCTTCCCATCTTGTCTTTTATGGGGAACATGATCCTCCCACGGAAATAATCGTATATCTTCTTATTCTTAGTGCTTTCTCTCAGTAGTCCGGCTTCGAGGGCTATTTCTGTTTTGACTCCGCGATTCGCGAAGTCTTTTGTCAGTCCGTCCCAGGATCCCGGAGCAAAGCCTATGCTGAAAAGCTTTATTGTCTCTTCGCTCCATCGCGAGAGGGCATAATCGAGGGCCGCCTTATTTTCGGGTTTATAAAGGCATTCCTCAAAGTACCTCGAGGCAATAGAGTTTACAGTGAAAAGTGCCTCACGGTGCAGATCTTCCTTTCTCTGCTCGTCGGTCTGTTCTCTTTTTGGCAGTTCTATGTTATGCTCTTTTGCGAGTTTACTAAGGGCTTCATAGAACGTTAAACCCTCATTCGCCATTACGAAATCAATAATGTTCCCTCCCTTGCCACATCCGAAGCACTTCCAGATATTTTTTTCAGGGGAAACAACCATACTCGGAGTCTTCTCCTTGTGGATAGGGCACAATCCTCTATAATTAACTCCGGCCTTTTTCAGCTGTGTGTATTTACCAACGACTTCAACAATGTCGAGGTCAAGAATCTTTTCCCTGGCGTTGTCCATATTGACTAATTCAGCGCAACCTTTTTCCCGTTGATAACCAGGTTGATTTCGATATCGAGTGCCCTTTCAGGCGGGCTCTTTCGGTATATTCAATTTTTGGTTCGCATTTGAGCGGTGTCGATTCATAAAAAACTTCCTTCTCCACGTCTTTCTTTGATATGGGTGCTTTTATCTTCCTTACCTTTTTAACTCTTCTGGTCCTCGGTGCCTCCGGTGCGTTCTGCTCTCTCACCGGTTCTGTTTCTTTCACATCAACTGCGGTCTTTTGTGAAACTTTCTCAGCAGGTTTCCATATTTCCTCTCCCTCTGGTATCTGAAATGCTGAAATTAAATCCCTGCTATCATGCCATTCCTTTATTCTGTCTTTTGCAAACCGGCTCATGGAATCCCAGAATTTAGGATTCATCGCCATGGTAATGTAGCATGGATTGAGATTCAGAAATTTTGCTGCGTCTCTTCTCCCGAGGTCCTCTTTTGTCATAGCATCAGTGAGATGTTCTGACATTGCTTGTATTTGGGTTTGTGTAATCATGTTGGAATTATAAAAGAATTTTAGTATCATAATTATGCGCTTTCCCTCGCCGGTACCAGTTCTTTATCCTTTCTAAATATGAATCCCAGGTGTGAATGTCTGTCGCCTCGGATTACGCGTCTTATATGGGAGGTATCAATATTAAGCTGACGTCCTGCTTCGCGTATGCCTTTGAAGCGGTAGATCTCGTTTCCGTCCAGATCATATACGATGATTTCATTCATTTGATCGTTGAAGTGATCGCGCCCGATAGTCAGAGCCATTTGAATATATCTCCTGCAGGTAGGCAAAGTATCCAGATCACCAAGCGCAAGGGCCTGCTCCATTGCCAGTTTATTAACAACTTCAGATACTGTCATTATCAGCCCTCCACGTTACATTTTTCCTTTTCTGCACGGATATCCTCACGGATTCTCTCGTACTTCTGCCTTATGCTCCTGGCTGCTTTCCCTTCCGGATGCATTGTCAGAATTTCAATCTCGAGCCTGAGCTTCAGATTCTTCCTGGCGGCTATTCTGAGGGCCTCTTCAAAATCAGATGCAGCTTTTACCGTATGCGGAGTCTGTGCTGGCATACGGCACAAGCAGGTAGCGACTCCGTTTTCTTCGATGTAGTTATCGCCTTTCCTGATCATTGTTCCGCAGACAGGGCAGCAAAAAGCATACTTCGCAACCTTAAGGTTAAAATCAATTATATCCATCGTTCTCATATTTTGGTGAAGCCCGCTGATCCGGGTTACTGTCGTCAACCCCCTTACATTGGCCCGGATCAGTTGGGGCATTAATTAATTTCCTGCGCTTTTAGCCAGCTGAGATTTGTTTCTACGGCTCCGAGAAGTTCGTTTACAGAGTCGAGTTTTCGTTCAAAGGTTGCTGCGACTTCTTTATTAGGAGATCTCTTTATCGCCACCAAACAAGCTACCATATACGATAGCAAACTTTCCTTAACCAGTTTCAGATTTTTCTTTCCTTCAATTACCATGGATCATCAGTATTACTGCAATCAAAAAAACAAGTCCAAGTATGATCGAGAAGATCAGGATCCTGTTAAGCACTCTCGTTTCTTCTTCTGTAAGCATCAGAATGGAATTTTAAGTTCGGCAGGGATCCTTAGAGGCCTGGCGTCAGAAATCAGGAGCGCCCTCTTTTTGATATCCATAAATTCTCTCTCGCGCTGACTCCGGAGAGTGGAACCTGAGCCCGGGAGGATCATGGCAATATTGCCAAGCTGCTGCGTGACAAAGCGAGCCATGTGCAGGTCATTTTCGTACCTGTAGGTTTTCAGCATCATGTCAAGAATATAGAGGGCTTGTTTTACATCTGCCTCCGGTTTGAAGCTTTTATTTGAAAGTATTAGGCGTTTCCTCTGCCTTATCACTTTCGTGAGCCACGTCCTGGTTTCTGCTGCAAATTGTGCCATATCTGGAAAATGTGGAAATCAGATTAATATAAGTTTACGGTGGATCGCGAAGTTCATCACCTCGATACGATTATTGCATCCGAGTTTTTCGCGGATGCATTTAAGCTGGGTTTCAATTGTCGGGAGGGTAACCTCAAAATGTGCAGCGATCTCTTTATCGAACTTGCCTTCGATCAGCAGGAAAAAGATCTCTGTTTCTCGCTTTGTGAGCATCCCATTCGGGCCGGTGATCCTACTGCAGACTTTTCCCTCTCCGGGACAGGTTCCTCTCTGGCCACAGTCCCAACATTCGGATATCGTCAACCCGTCCTCGTTCATGTCAGGCTGTCCGTCGAAGTTGCCAAAGTTGCACTTAATATACTGCATCAGCATAGCGTTGGCATCTGTCAATCCTAAGTCAGTTTTTAAACTTTTTAGTGCTGCCTTGTTGGCTATCATATGCTGGCTGAATATATCCCGGATCCTTTCCGGAAGATGGTCGAACGAAATTATCTGACTGTCATAAATCACCCGTAGTTCCCCATGATGGATATATATCTCCATATCATTATCTTCAAGTCCGGCAGGTAGATTAACGGGTCTCATAATTGTTCAATTTTTTTTGAATATTTCTGAAGCTCATTCTGATACTCCTCTGCAAGCTGTATCGCAGCGTCGATGATCTCGTTGTTTACATAAGCTCCCCTGAGCACGCTGCTTATTGCCGACAGGCTATACTTGTTAAGTCTTTTCCTGAGGATCAATCGGTATCTTTTAGGAAGCTTCAATTTTAATTTGTCATATTCGCTTCTAGTCATAACATTTAGGTATTGTTTTTTAAAGTTTAATATGATAACTTTCTGATATATTTATGACACAATAATACAATCTTATTATCATTAATCCAAATATGTTATCATTTATTTTTTATAATATTTTCTATGTCATTTAAAATCAGACTGGAAAAATTACTCAAGCAATATAATTTAAATCCAAAGAAGTTAGGAGAGAAGCTGGGATATGGTTCAAACCCTGCAAAACTGTATCGGCTTTTAAATGACGAAAACAACAGCCCTAGCGTACAAATAGTTCAGGATCTATTGAATGCATTTCCCAATATCAATGCACGTTGGCTGATTACCGGAGATAAAGATATGATTGAGGAAGAGGACTCCATTAAATATGGATTTTGTAAAGAATGTATAAAAAAAGATGGAGAAATAGCCAGGCTCGAAAAAGAGTGCGCTAAAAAAGATAAACGGATTGAAGAATTATTGATTGCCCTGTACTCACTTGGTGGCGAAGATCAGCTTCTGGGGAAAAAAGTACCATGATAGTTGTTTGGAAAAATAGTAATAGACAGAGATGAAAAAACCAAGTCTGAAAGATAGAAATGATGCCATCCTCTGGGCCAGAAATGTTTTGGAAAACAAGCAAAAATATCTCATCATGGATACTGAAACCTCAGGTCTGGCCGATGATGATGAGATTATTCAAATGGCAATAATTGATTTTGACGAGAATGTATTATATAATACTTTAATAAAACCTAAGGTAAAAAAGTCCATATCCAGGGATTCAACACTGATTCATGGTTTAACTAAAAAAGACCTGGCAGAAGCTCCATTCTTTGAAACTGCAGTTTTTAAATTCATTGATGTTATTAAAGATAAAACAATCCTGATGTATAATGCCGAGTTTGATGCTCGAATGTTACGACAAACATGTTATGCAAACAATTGCAAAAAGTTTCCATTTTCCTACTGGTGTGTAATGAAGGAATATTCAAAGTTTGTCGGGGAATGGAATGATTACCATAATGATTATAAATTTCAAAAATTAAGTGGTGGTGACCATACTGCCCTGGGTGATTGCAAAGCCACATTAAGAGTATTAAAAAAAATGGCCAAATCGGACCTTGTTAAATTAGATACTGAAAATGAAGCATCGGTAATGATAGAAAAAACTGATACAAGGGACGATGAATTCTCTTCTAAAACAATTAAAGGGGTTTTTATTCTTGTATTTATCATCATTATTATCGCCATTTTATCTATGATATTCTGAAAAAACAGACAATAACTTTACAAAACCGACAAACAGACAAAACAGACAAAATTATTTTCGCTGATTACCAGATTGTTATGAGGCGGGATTAAATCCCATCTTCCACCCCAGACAGATTAAGCCTTTCCCGCCCTGAGGCGGGAAGGGCTTTGTTTTTTCAGTGCGTTGAAAGTTTACTTTCATAAGCGCTGAAAAAACAAAGCCCAAATGAGCGAAGCGAATGAAAGGCTTAAGCTGTCTGGATGACTCCCCCCGGGGATCGCCGACGAAGCGCAGCGGAGGAGGCAATCCCCGTACCCTGGCTCACACTTCCTTCTCCCACTTCCTATACTTCACCCAGGCCAGAACTGCCAGTGAAACAAGGCCGGCGACCGCCACATATACAAAGACCGGTACCGGCACCGGATCGCCTCCTGCATAGGAATGAAGTCCGGTAAGGTAATAGTTAACCCCGAAATAAGTCATAAGCACCGACGAAAATGCAAACAGCGACAGCAGGTTAAAGGTATAGATATCCTTCAGGCCTGGAATCATCCTTGCATGAATGACGAAACTGTAAACGATTATGGTTATCAGCGACCAGGTCTCCTTGGGATCCCAGCCCCAGTACCTGCCCCACGATTCATTTGCCCACACTGCTCCAAGGAAGGTGCCGGTTGTAAGCAGATACAAACCTATTGTAAGTGATTTGTAGTTGATGACAGTCAGGTCGTCAATAGTGTCTGAGATCCTTTCCAGACTTGATTTCCCGGAGAGCGACAGCAGAATCATAGTTATGATTGCCAGTATTGCTCCCAGTCCCAGAAAACCGTAGCTGGCCGTTATAACCGACACGTGAAGGGTAAGCCAGTACGACTGAAGCACCGGTACAAGGTTGGTGATTTCCGGATCCATGAAGCTGAGGTGGGCCACCAGCAGAGTCAGTCCCGAGAGTACCGCCGTAGCAGGAAGAGCGAAAAGCGACCTACGGCTGAAAATAAATCCGGCAAGCAGCGTAACCCATGAAATGAATATCATCGATTCGTAGCCGTTGCTCATGGGCGAATGGCCTGAAATATACCATCTCAGGCCAAGGCCAAGAGTATGGACAAGGAAACCGGCAAAGAGAATCCAGCTGAGAATCCGTGTGAACAGCAGCGGGGATTTCCTTCCCTTTACTACCATTATTATCAGACCGGCAAGCAGCAGAATGCCAATGGCAAGATAGAAAGGGAAGAGCCGTTCAAAAATCATCATCCTGTAATACAGCGATTCCGCATTTATCCTGGACTGCGACGGCAGCTCGTAAGCAGTGAACCTCGACTGGTACTCCCTTACCGATCCTGCAATCTGTTTTGCCGTGGAGGCATTTCCACTCCTCAGGGCATCGGATAATACAGGTATCACATTCGCGATAAAAACCGAGTCGTCCCGGTTAAGTGCAGTCTTCAGTGCTTCTTCGGGCGAACCCCAGTTCAGACTTCCGTCGTGAAGAGGAAATATTTTTGTAAAACCACCGGTATAAATTGTGTAAAGAATATTTAATCTCTCATCCACCTTCATTAACTCCTTATCGGCTTTGGTTCTTGATCCCGGTGATCTGGAATAGGCTTCTCCCACCTGTTCCGCGAGCTTGTACTTACCCGTAGTAAGGTCGATAAGGTCTGAAAAAGACGCAAAGGCACCGGTGATCCCGATGGTTTTCTGAATATCCCTGTTTGACACTTTAATCATTTGTACATCCTTCCAGTGATCGAAGTCGAGATACACTCCGAGGAAAACCTGCATGGAGGTCAGGCCCTGGAATTTATTTTCCCTAGTCACTTTTCTCAGGATGTCGTTACTCAGGGTGAAAAGAGGTTCCGTGCGTCCCTTCTGATCCTGCACAAGAACTTTCGCAAACTCATCTGCCATGTCCCTGTCAGGAACCAGTCTCTGCGACCAGCCATTAAGCGAGCCGGTAACAATAAACGCCAGCAGGGCAGCAGCAGATTTCTTTCTTATAGCCGAATCCCAGAATCCTGAATGCACTGTATTGAACAGCGATTTCCTGTTCAGCAGCGACAGGATCATGAACAGAATCAGCAGACCATAGCCGGCATATGTAACGAGCATTCCTGCCGGATCGTGATTGACCGAAAGAATGGTGCCCATCTCGTCCTGGTCGTAAGATGACTGATAAAACCTGTAACCTTTATACTTCAGGATGTTGTTCATATAAATTGTAAACGGTTTCTCGATGCCGGAGTTCCTGTCAACAAGAAGCAAAGCGCTCTTGTACCCCGAAGGGCTGTTTGATCCCGGATATCTGTCGAGGATGAAGTCATTCAGGCGGAGAGAGAAGGGAAGCGTGATTTCTTCGGAGCCGAAGCTGATTTCAAGGGTTTTGCCGTCAATCACAGCCGACCCGGATGTAAATGACTGATTCTCATTATCCCACATGATTATTTCTTCTGCGGGACTGCCGTCGGACCTTACGCTGAAGATAAAAGCATTCTCTCCTGTTTCCCTCATATCCACGTCGGCCGAAACAACCCTGGTGTCTCCGTGAATTTCCATCTGCTGGGGAACTATGCTGATATCATTTATCCTGAAGATATTCATCGGCAGAAACTCAGCCGTATCACCCTGGCTGAAGGAAAGGGACTCTCCGGCCATCATGCCGTCGCGGACGAACGGAAGGGCTGCGCTAAGGTAAAAGGATGATGAATCGTATGTAATTGACACATCGTTCTGTTCACCGGAACGAAACCCGACTGAAATATCCCTGATCTTCACTGATTCGCCTTCTCTCAGGATAAACGTCTGCCGTGCCAGGCTGTCGGCAGCCACAAATGATATTATTGCACCGTTCCCGGCTCCGCCCTTTTCGACAACCTCAGCAGCATTTACAACTATTCTCGAAAGTAAAATTTCGTAACCGGCTCCTGCACCGCGGATCTTTTTTCTATAGTTTCCGGCCGATTTCAGGCTCATATAGTATTTTTCGGAACTCTGATCCACGATAGTGCCTGAAGCATCCACAAGCTTGTGACTTATGAACCTGTCGGTCGAATAACATTTATCCTGTTCCTCTCCCTCGCGTATGTGGATTGATCCCTCCCAGCCTGCATAACGGGTAATGGCTGATCCCGCCAGGATCAGGATGAATGAAAGATGGAAAAGGAAGATTGTAAGCTTCGTTTTCCTGTAAAGCCTTAAGGTAATTACCTGACCGGCAAGATTGACTGCCAGAAGGACCAGAATAAGTTCGAACCACCTGGTGTCGTAGACAAAGTTGTAGGCAGCTGAAGAGCCGTAGTCATTTTCTATAAACGTGGCAGCAGCCATCGAAGCTGCAAAAATGACAAACAGCATCCCCATGAAAACCGGGGAAATAAGGAATTTCAGGATTTTCACGCGAAATAATTTTACTGAACCGGATAAAGACTTACTGTCTTTATTTGCCGGTTCACGAAAATATGAAATGTTTCAGAATTTATAGGAATTATCTTCTATAAGCTTATCGGCTATCCTCCTTCTGGCATCCTTTGAATTGACAAAGCTTACTCTGGTGAGTTCTTCGGCAGCCCTGACAAGGGAAGGCAGCGAGTCGCCGGAGGCGAATGAGCAAATGGCATCCGTGGCTTCTTTCCTTACAAGGTTTGCTGTCTCCCGGATATTGACATCGAGAATGTCGCGGTAAACAGATACCTCTCCCCTTATAGTTTCAAGTTTCTCTATCCTGAGCGCCATCGACTCCGAAAGATATATTTCCATCATCATATTGGCTATGTTGTTCATCACCTCCTGCTCGCTAATAAGTCCCTTGGCAAAATGTTTCATGGAGCCGTGGATGCACAGGAGGATCAGCTTCTTGAAATTGCCAATATACCTTTTCTTCTCCTGGTGATAAGACTCGCCTGCAGTCCTGCCGTCATTCAGATTATCAATGTCAGCAAACAGTTTTTCAGCTTCCCCGAAAAGGTCAAAGTCGCCTTTCATTGCCCTTTTCATTGCAGTGTCGCCTACCAGCAGCCTGTTTATCTCGTTTGTCCCTTCGAATATCCTGTTGATACGGGAATCCCTGTAAGCTCTTTCAACTTCCATCTCAGCCGAATATCCCATACCCCCGTGGATCTGAACAGCCTCATCGACCACCAGGTCGAGCATTTCCGAGCCGGCCACCTTCAGGATTGCAGCCTCTACAGCATAATGGCTTATTGCATCAATAGAAGCCCTATGCTTGTCGCCGCATTCCGATTTATATCTGTTTATAAGCTCATTTATATCCCTGCTAACACGGTAAACAGCCGATTCAGAGGCATAAAGCCTGATAACCTGTTCCGCCAGTTTGTGCTTTATGGCCCCGAAGGAAGATATCAGGACGCCAAACTGTTTGCGTTCATTTGCATATTTTACCGAATCGTTGATTGCCATTTTGGCAGCACCGAGGACATTGGCTCCCAGCTTGATCCTGCCCATGTGCAGGATACTGAGGGCTATTCTGAATCCTTCTCCCCTCTTTCCGAGGAGGTTTTCCACAGGTACTTTAACGTCGTTGAAATATATCTGAGCGGTCGATGAGCCCTTGATTCCCATTTTATGTTCATCGGGACCGATCACCACTCCGGGATATCCGGCCTCTATGATGAAGGCGCTGAGCACCCTGTCGTTGTCGATCTTTGCAAAAACGACCAGTGTATCGGCAAAGCCGGCATTTGTGATCCACATTTTCTGGCCGTTGATTATATAGTTTTTCCCGTCGTCCGATAGTTTTGCGCTTGTCTTTCCGGCATTTGCGTCACTTCCTGCTCCCGGTTCGGTAAGGCAGTAAGCACCTATCATTTCCCCGGTAGCCAGTAAGGTAACATACCGCTGCCTCTGGTCATCGTTCCCATAGTACATTATGGGCAGTGTTCCTATTCCGCAGTGTGCCATGAAAGCAACCGAAAAGGATGCACCGGCTCCGGTGGTTTCAGCCACGAGCATCTGGGTAATGAAATCCTGTCCGAATCCGCCGTATTCTTCCGGAATCGAGATACCCAGCATACCGAGCTCACCCGATTTTCTGAGGATCATTTTCATAAGTTCCCTGTCGGATTTCTCAAGATCGTTCATTTTAGGCATCACCTCGGTCTGGAGGAAATCACTGCAGGTCTGGGCTATCATCTTCTGTTCCTCACTGAACTCCTCAGGAATGAAGACGTCGGCCGCCTCAGTTGAACTTACCAGGAATTCACCGCTTTTCAAGAGTTTTCTGCTTTCCATATAAAATGCTTTAATAAATTCTTAAATATTCTAATCTGTCAGGCCGGAAAAGCCCGTCATCTTACTGTATCTCCATTGCTTCAGCAACAAGTTCGGCAATATCGAGGTTTCTTACATCCTCTTCCCTGTTCGCGTATTTCAGTCCGTCAGTAATCATGGTCATGCAGAACGGGCATGCTGTTGCAATTATATCTGCACCTGTTTCCAGGGCTTCCCCTGTTCGCTCGATGAATATTTCTCTGGTTCCCTTTTCGGCCTCCTTGAACATCTGACTTCCTCCGGCACCGCAGCATAGTGCAAAGCTCCTGTTCCTCTTCATTTCAGTAAAGCCCGCAGAAATTGCTTTTGCAATATCCCTTGGCTCGGAATAGATGTTGTTTGCCCTTCCAAGGTAGCAGGGATCGTGGAAGGTGATTTTTACACCTTTCATTTTCTCCCTGTTCACTTTAAGCCTGCCTTCAGCAATAGACCGTTCGATGAATTGGAGGTAATTGATCACCTCAAAATTGCCTCCCAGGTCGGGATATTCATTCCTGAAAGTGTTGAAACAGTGAGGACAAGTGGTGATTATCTTTTTGATATCATAGTTTTTAAGGATCTCTATCACCTGCATCGCCTGCATCTGGAAAAGCATCTCATTGCCTGCCCTGCGCGCGGGATCGCCGGTGCATGTCTCCTCTTTACCGAGTACGGCCCAACTGACATTCAGCCTGTTAAGAATCACAGCAAATGCCCTGACCACCTTTTTATACCTGTCATCAAAAGCGCCGGCGCATCCGACCCAGAAAAGGTATTCGGGCTTTTTTCCTGCCGGAAGTTCCGAAAACACAGGAATTTCAAATTCCAGGTTCTTTGTCCAGTTCAGCCTGTCCTCAGGCGGATATTGCCAGGGAGCCCCGTTATTTTCTATATTGCTGAATACACTTTTAAGCTCAACCGGAGCTGCGCCCTCCTCCAGTACCAGGTAACGGCGCATGTCGACTATCAGAGATGGCTGGTTAATGTTCACCGGGCATTCCTGAACGCAGGCATTGCAGGTTGTGCAAGCCCAGAGTTCTTCCTCGGATATATAATCGCGCAGGAGCGACCTGTTGTCGGTATAATCTTTCCCGTTCTTCACCATCAGCGGGCCTATCTCCTTCATCCTGGCCCTGAGGTTCATCATCACCTTCCTGGGTGACAGCTTTTTACCAGTCAGGTTGGCAGGACACACCGAGGTGCATCGTCCGCATTCGGTACATGAGAGTGAATCGAAGTAGTTTTTCCAGGTTACATCCACGACATCTTTCACCCCGAACCTTTCAGGCACTGCATCAGCGGGCGCCTGAGCAAAAGCAGTATCAGGGTTCAGCATCATCCTCACCTCCCTTGTTATGCTTTCCATGTTATCGAGCTTTCCTGGAGGATCGAGTCTCGAAAGGAAAACATTGGGAAGCGACATGAATACATGGAAGTGTTTTGAATAAGGAAGGTAATTGGCAAAGAAGAAGATAGTGAGAATATGCACCCACCAGCTGACCTCATAGAGGCCATGGAACTGAGATGCAGAAAATCCGGAGAACAGATCAGAAACGATCGTGCTCACCGGGTAAATACCGTATATTTCTCCTGCAGACAGGCGCTGAAATCCGAGGTAACCTGTATTCATCAGGATGAGCGATACCATAAGAAGCAAAATCAGCGAAAGAGAAACGATTGCATCGATATGCGATTTTGGCTTCATTTCCTCACCGCTGAACCGCCTGACGTTCAGAAGGCTTCTCCGGATAGTGAAAATGACTATCGAGATGCCCACCAGAAGGGCGAAAACATCTCCTGCCGCCATAAGAACATCATAAACCGGCCCCAGGAACCTGAGTGATTTTTCAGCTCCTGAAAGGCCGTCAATCACCATTTCAATGCTTCCGAAAATTATTACGCAAAATCCCCAGAAAACCAATGCATGCAGGAAGCCGATAACAGGTCGGCGGAAGATCTTTGTCTGACCGAATGCCACCCGCATTACCAATCCAAAACGCTTTCTGAAATCCTTTACCGGAAATGCAGGCCTTGTAAAACTGAAGAATTTAATCAGCCTGTTTACCGTGTAACCGAAAACGGCAATCGTAATAATAAAAATTACTATGAAAATTAGTTGTTTAAGCATAATGAGAAATCTTAACCTGTTGTTTTTATGCCACAAAGGCACAAAGACGCGAAGTACAGGCGTCTTAACGTCTTAGTGGCAAAAAGCTATTTTTTTATGCTCTTTACCGCATCCACCAGTTTGGGAAGTACCTTCATGGCATCGCCGACTATTCCGTACTGGGCCGATTCGAATATCGGTGCATCCTTGTCGCTGTTTATTGCAACTATGTATTTTGAAGAACTCACGCCGGCCAGGTGCTGTGTTGCTCCTGAAATGCCGAATGCCAGGTAGAGGTCCGGAGCTATTATTTTACCGGTTTGTCCTGTGTGCTCTTCATGAGGTCTCCATCCTTCGTCGGATACCGGTCTTGAACAGGCTGTTGCCCCGTTCAACAAAGATGCCAGTTCAACGAGAGGTCCCCAGTTGTCGGGCGACTTCATTCCCCTTCCGCCCGATACCACTATCGCGGCATCATTAAGCAGCATTTTGCCTGTCTGCTTCTGTGTTTCAGTAACTGTTGTGGCAACAAGCGACGGATCTACTTCAGCTTCTGTTGTTTCGGGGATGGCGCCGGTTGGCCGCTCTGTAATTTCGTAGGAATTCTGTGCCAGGGTGAGTATTTTGATTTCCGATCTGATCACAACATCGGCAAAAGCGTTTCCTGAATAAGCTCTTTTATAAACGGTGAAAGGCTCTATACTTAATGGTAGTTTGCTTACGCCCGAACCGATCCCCGCCTTCAGCCTTACCGAGACCCTTGGGGCAAGAGCCTTGCCCGTCATATTGTTTGAGAAAATTATGACTTTGGAACCCTCTTTCACGGCAAGATCGGCAATGGCTTTTGCGTGGGCGCGGTTGTCCATAACCTCCAGGTTACTGTTGACAAGACTCAGTATCCTGTCGGCGCCGTACCTGCCAAGCTCCTTCATATCTTCCTCGCCGGCCTTACCGATTGTGAAGGCTATGACCTTCATATTCATCATACGGGCAACGGATGAAGCATAGGAAACCAGCTCCCAGGAAAGCTTCTTGAATTTGCCATCCCAATTTTCAGTATATACCAGAACTGACATATTTTTGAATTTTCGTTATTTGACTCAGATTACCTTTGCTTCGTTCTGAAGCAATTCGATCAGCTTTGCCGGATCGTCTGCATCAATAAATTTACAGGCGGCCCTCGGTGCCGGCTTTTCAAACCCGGAGATCTCTGTGAGAGAATCGTAATCAACAGGCTCATGCACCTTTATGGGCTTTGTCCTTGCTGTCATTATGCCCCGCATCGATGCAATCCTGGGTTCTTTGGCGATACCCTTCTGGACAATTGCAACGAACGGGACAGGCACTTTCACGCTTTCCCTTCCACCGTCGATTTCACGTGTAATGACAGGCACTCCGGTATCGATATTCAGTCCGGAAACTGATGATACCGAAGGAATGCCTATAAATTCCGAAATCATTCCGCCGACTGCCGAACCATTGAAGTCGCTAGATTCAATTCCGCATATAATAACATCGAACCCCTCCTTCCCGATTGCCGCTGCCAGCTGACCCGCTGTATAATAAGCATCCGACGGGTTGCAGTTGACCCTTATTGCATCATCGGCTCCTATTGCAAGAGCTTTGCGGATGGTGGGTTCGGAAGATGCCGGACCGGCATGTGCCACTGTTACCTTTTTCACCCCGCTGGCGGGATCATCTCTCAGTTCAAGAGCCCTTGCCAGGGATAATTCATCCCATGGATTGATTACCCACTGAATACCCGATGTATCAATAGAGGCATTCCCCTCAGAGAATTTTATCCTTGTCGTGGTATCGGGAACATTGCTGATACAGACCACTATGTTCATCAGTAAAGAGTTTTATGAATGGATTTTTGTCTTAAAGGCGTCAAATATAATAATTATAGCTTCATCTGCAAATCGGAGCAAACTCATTTTTTAAGATGTTCTAAAGACATCGACATCTTAATTACTTATATAACTGATTTTTACAAATACTCAAAATGGTATTTCAACTTCCTGGTCGAAAGAATCAGATTATTCATGCTTTATCTCAAATTTAATCAGGTATTGACAACCTATGATTTTAAAGATTAAATTCGCACGCTTAATTATTAAAGGAACCAAATTGAAAGACAGAATAAGAATATATGGCGGTATTTTCCTGGCGATGATCTTCTGGGCCTTTTCCTTCATATGGTTCAAGGTGGCCAACGAGACCTTCCTTCCGATCACAATTGTCTTTTTCCGTCTTATCGCTGCCATACTTATACTGACTACCTACCTGGCTGTCAAGAAGAAATTTGTAAGGATAAGAAAGGAGGACAGGAAGCTTTTCATCATGCTTGCCGTATTTGAGCCGTTTCTGTATTTTCTTGGCGAGAGCTTCGGGCTCACCTATGTATCTGCCACCGTAGGGTCGGTCCTGATATCAACCATCCCGGTTGTTGCAACCATTGGGGCATGGATCTTTCTGAAGGAACGCCTTAAAATGATAAACTACGCCGGAATAGTACTGTCGTTCACGGGTATTCTGATCTTTGTGATCGACCGGAGCGGAACCCTGTCATACAATGTCAAGGGGCTTGCCCTGATGATGCTGGCGGTGTTCTCGGCTTCGGGCTATAACCTGACTCTCAGCAGGCTTGTCGGCAAGTATGAACCTGTTTTTATTGTCAATATTCAGAATACGCTGGGAGCCATTCTCTTCCTGCCGGTGTTCCTGATATTTGAAGCCGGGCATCTGGCCCAAACAACGCTTACTCTTAAAGCTTTCGTCCCTGTAATTGAGCTTGCCGTTTTCGCCTCCTGCGGAGCATTTATTCTTTTTGCCTACTCGGTAAGAAATCTGGGCATAACCAGGGCGAACGTCTTTACCAATTTCATCCCGATTTTCACAGCCTTCTTCTCTTTCCTGATACTTGGCGACAGGCTGACTCTTCAGAACATTGCAGGCATGATGGTTGTGATAGCCGGGCTTATCATGTCGCAGATGAACGGGCGTCATAAAAAGAGCGACGACGCTCTTATCCTCACCGGAAAGACGGCCTGAATTTCGAAGCAATATTCTATATTTACATCAATGAGCCTGAAATGGCAAAACGGATTTCAGTCATATCGCTGCTTCTGCTGCTGACTGCCCGGGGATTCTCCCAGACAGGGGGTGACAATGTATATGAGTTCCTCAACCTTACTCAGTCGGGTCTGGTATCTTCCCTTGGCGGGACAAATGTCTCGCTTGCCGAAAGCAGTCTGAACCTGGCATGGACCAATCCGGCTCTTCTCTCCCGGACCATGTCGGGCAATGTTGCCCTGAACTTCACAAATTATCTTGCCGGGGTTAATTACGGTATGGCACTCTATTCACATGCATCGGGAAAATCGGCCGTCGTTGCCGGAGGAGTTTCATACCTGAATTACGGATCATTTGATGAAGCCGACGAAACCGGAGCCATTACGGGTTCTTTCAGTGCTTCGGAATCATCACTTGCACTGATATACGCACTCCGGCTCGACTCCCAGTTTTCGGTCGGAGTCAACTTCAAGCCTGTCATCTCTCAGCTTGAGAGATATAACTCTATCGGATTTGCCTTTGATCTTGGAGCATCGTGGCATAATCCCGGTAACTTCCTTTCCGCTGGCCTTGCCGTGAGAAACCTTGGTCTCCAGCTGACATCCTATGCAGGTGAATCCAAAGCCGGTCTGCCGCTTGAAGTAATAGCAGGATTCTCCGCAAGACTCAGGCATGCTCCGTTCAGATTCTCCTTAACACTTAGGCATCTGGAGCTTTTTGATCTGACTCATAATTATGACGGATCAGGCGGGGAAAACAGATCTGGCATGAAGGATATAACTGAAAACATCCTTCGTCATGTCGTCACCGGCGTGGAGATCATTCCTCACAGGAACCTCTGGCTGACCGTTGGATACAACCATCAGCGGAGAAGCGAGCTTCAATCAGATTTAAAAGCATCGGGAACAGGGTTCTCGTGGGGATTCGGCATAAACGCCTCGGTTATGAGGATTGAATTCGGCCGGGCATCATATCACCTGGCAGGGGCATCAAACAATATATCCGTGATTTTCATGCCCGACAGGATGTTTAAAAAGCAGCAGCTTTGAATCAGCCGGACCGGAAAATCATAAAATTAGTAACTTTGAAGCCGCAACGACATAAAGTCCGGGGAAAAATGAACAGGGCAGATTGCGATAAGAAAGATGAAATGGAAAAGAAACTCATCATAGCTATCGACGGTTATTCATCGTGTGGCAAGAGCACCTTTGCCAGGGCCATTGCCTCCGAGCTGAATTATATTTATATCGACAGCGGTGCGATGTACCGGGCGGTAACCCTTTATTCAATAAGAAAAGGATATACAGGTGACGGAGAGCAAAAAACCGGAAGTATAATCGAAGATCTTCCCGCGATACATATCTCCTTCATTTACAACCCCGACATTGGCTCGTACGAAACCTACCTGAACTCCGAGAATGTTGAGGAGGAGATCAGAAGTATTGAAGTATCCTCCCATGTGAGCCGGATAAGCCAGATCCATGAGGTCCGCGCCCGAATGGTGGAACTCCAGAGGCAGATCGGTGTATACAAGGGAATAGTGATGGATGGAAGGGATATCGGAACAGTCGTTTTTCCCGATGCCGACCTGAAAATATTCATGACAGCATCTGTCGATATCCGGGCAAAAAGAAGGTATGACGAACTCCGGGGCAAAAACATCGATGTGGACCCCGAAGAAGTCAGAATGAATATAATCTCCAGGGACATAGCCGATGAGAACAGGGACATCAGTCCCCTGAGAAGGGCCGATGATGCATTAGTGCTGGATAACAGCAGGATGACTGTCGCGCAGCAGATGGAATGGGTGATGAAAATTATCAGGCAAAAGATAAATGAAGATAGAAATTGACCAGAAATCAGGATTCTGCTTCGGTGTTCACAATGCAGTAGAGATTGCGGAAGAAGCCCTGCTTGACGGGGAAACAGTCTATGCTCTTGGTTCGATAATGCATAACGACATGGAAATGCAGCGTCTGTCTTCCCTGGGATTGATAACAATTGACCATGAGCGGTTCAGGGCCCTGAAAAACTGCAAGGTACTCATACGGGCACACGGGGAACCTCCTGAGACATACAAACTGGCCCTTGAAAACAATATTACCATTATAGAGGCAACCTGTCCCATTGTAAGAAAACTGCAGTCGAAGATCAGGAAGACCTGGAATGACATCAGAAACCTTAAGGGGCAGATAGTGATATTCGGGAAGCCGGGGCATGCTGAAGTGATAGGACTGCTGGGCCAGACGGACAACGAAGGACTGCTTGTGTCAAAAGCAGCCGAAATCGACAGGATTGATTTTTCCCGTCCCGTGGCTCTTTTCTCACAAACAACAATGGAGATAACCGAGTTCGCGAATATCAGGCAGCTTATATACGACAAAATGAAAGCAAGGGGAATTGCCGACCCCGAAAAGTATCTTATGGTCTTCAACACTGTCTGCGGCCAGGTTTCCGGCAGGGAGCCTCATCTCAGGGATTTTGCCGAAGAGCACGATACCATAATTTTTGTCAGCGGCAAAGACAGTTCAAACGGCAGGATGCTTTACTCCGTATGCAAAAGCATCAATCCCGACACTCATTTCATTTCATCGGTTGAAGAGATAGAAAAATCGTGGTTTGAAGGCAAGGAATCGGTGGGAGTATGCGGAGCGACCTCAACTCCTATATGGCTGATAAGGAAAGTAAAGGATCACATACGGAACATCTGAGGAATATACAACCGGAAACATGAATGCTAAATCAAACAAGAAGACAAGGATTGCGAGGCTTTCAGTCGCCTCAAACTCACTGCTTATTGCAATGAAATTTACAATAGGTTTTATTAGCGGATCCGTAAGTATTATTTCTGAAGCCATTCATTCATCCATGGACCTTGTGGCAGCCCTGATCGCTTTTTTTGCCGTAAGGGTTTCCGACACCCCCCCTGATTCCAGGCATCCGTACGGACATGGCAAGGTAGAGAACATATCCGGAGTCATTGAGGGACTGCTCATCCTTGTCGCAGCGTTCATAATAATTATTGAAGCCGTAAAGAAACTGTTTGGCAGTCACTCCCTTCCGGAGTCTGTCTGGATAGGTGCCGTTGTGATGCTGATTTCAGGTATAGTCAATATCTATGTGTCGCGCAGACTCTACAAAGTCGCCCGCGAAACCGGGTCGCTTGCTCTCGAGGCCGACGCGTTGCACCTGAAGACCGACGTTTACACATCGCTTGGTGTCGCTGCCGGGCTTGGTATTATTTACTTCACCGGAATTGTATGGCTCGATCCGGTAATAGCGATACTGGTGGCTCTTTTCATCCTCAGGGAATCCTATAACCTTATATCCAGGGCTTTTTCTCCCCTTCTCGATACTTCATGGCCCGAAGGTGAAATCAGGGATCTTGAATATCGTCTCGGTGAAATGAACGTTAACTTCCACGATCTCAGGACCCGTGTGGCAGGCAATTACAAATTCGTGGACGTTCATATTGAGCTTCCCAAGAATGAATCGGTTGGCAATGCTCATACATACTGCGACAATATTGAGGAAAAACTGAAAGATATATATTCCGACCTTACGGTTACCATTCACGTGGAACCTTGCTGACCGGGGCTTTCCCATCCCTGAAGATCATTTCATATATTTTAGTCTGAGGCTGTTGCTCACCACGCTCACGCTGCTTAGCGCCATTGCTGCCCCGGCTATCATCGGATTGAGAAGGAATCCGGTGAGAGGATAAAGGATACCTGCGGCAACAGGAATACCGATAATATTGTAGATGAATGCCCAGAAGAGGTTCTGACGTATGGTTCTGACGGTGTTCCTGCTCAGACGTATAGCCAGGGGTATTACTGAAAGGTCGTTTCCGATGATTGTCATTCCCGCGGCATCGATAGCTATATCCGATCCTCTTCCCATGGCGATGCTCACATCTGCCTGAGCCAGCGCCTGGCTGTCGTTGATACCGTCTCCTGCCATTCCGACAATCCTGCCCGATGACTGCAATGTCTTTATGAATTCCGCCTTACCTGAGGGCATCATCTCCGCTTCGAAGTTTTTTATCCCTGTCAGCCTTGCCACAGTTTCTGCTGTCTTCCTGTTATCGCCCGTAACCAGGTAAACATCGATACCCATCTCTCCCAGTCGAATCACCGTTTCAGCCGATGTGGCACGTATAGTGTCAGAGATCGACAGAACAGCAATTACACTTCTGCTGTCGGAGAACCAGATAACCGTGGATGCATTCCCCTCTTCCTCTTCAGCAAATTTCATCAGTGCTTCATCCGGTGTTATGCCTTTGCCGGTGATAAGGCTCAGTGATCCCGCATAATAAACCTCCCCTTTCAGGCTGCCTGTGATACCCTTTCCGGTTATGCTTTCAACTTTTTCAACAGGCAGGTCTGAGGTGTTCCTTTCAAGGAATCTGACCACCGCCCCTGCAAGAGGATGCTCCGAGAGTTTTTCGAGACTGTAAAGAATATCCCTACCCCTGGCCTCATCGGTTTCCTGCTGCCATCTGATCTTGTCAACCGAAGGCTTTCCCACGGTTAAAGTGCCTGTCTTGTCGAGCACTATCGCATCCATTCTGTGAGTCAGTTCCAGAGCTGCAGCATCCTTTATCAGGATGCCCTTTTCGGCTCCCTTACCGATCCCGACCATTATTGCTGTCGGGGTTGCCAGTCCCAGGGCACACGGGCATGCAATGACCAATACTGTAATCATTGCCATCAACCCCGGAGCAAAGCCGTCTTCCCCTGCTGCAATCATCCAGACGGCAAAGGAAAGGACTGCAATAGCCACCACTGCCGGAACGAATATGGATGCAACTTTGTCGACCAGTTTCTGAACGGGGGCCTTGCTTCCCTGTGCTTCCTGAACAAGTTTGATAATGCTGCTGAGCAATGTATCCGATCCCACCTTTACGGCAACAAACTGGAAGCTTCCCTTCTGGTTTATTGTTCCGGCAAAGACCTCTGACCCCGGCTCCTTAAGCGCTGCCACAGGTTCACCGCTTATCATGCTTTCATCAACATAACTGCTGCCCAAGCTTACCCTGCCGTCGACAGGGATATTTTCGCCGGGTCGTACAAGAATAGTATCACCCGGTACAACCTTTGAGATAAGATATTCCCTGATCTCCCCGCCTGGCAGAACTTTAAACAGAGTTTGTGGCTGAAGTCCCATGAGCTTTTTTATCGCCGATGATGTATTCACCTTTGCATTGTCTTCCAGAAGTCTTCCCAGCAGAACCAGGGCTATGACAACACCTGAAGCTTCGAAGTAAACATGGGCATGAAGGCCCCTGCTGTGCCAGAACTCAGGGAAAAGAACATTGAACACGCTGAAAAGATATGCTATCCCCGTACTCAGGGCAACAAGTGTATCCATCGTTGCGTGCCGGTGCCTGATCTGCTTCCATGCATTGATAAAAAAGGAAGATCCCGACCAGAATACAATGGGTGTTGCCAGGGCCCACATCAGGTATTCCGAAGATGGAATGTTCATGAAAACCATGCTTACCAGAAACAGGGGAATTGCCAGGGCTATGGCGGTCAAGGCTTTTCTTTTCAGCAGCCGGTGGTTAAGCATCTGAAGTGACGCAAGCTCCTCCTTCGCATCCTCCGAATCGCTTGTTATCAGGTCATATCCTGCCGACACCACGGCTTCCCTAAGTTCATCGGGAGTTACCTCCGCCGGGAGATAATCGAGGGTAACAATCTGGGATGCCAGGTTTACCGATGCCGAAACGACACCTGGCTGCTTTCTGATAGTTGACTCGATGTTCGCCGCGCACGAAGCACACGACATTCCTGTCACCGGAAACTGCTTTCTCACACTGTTCCCGGCTGGCACTTCCTCAGTGGTATTTTTTTCACTTTTCACTTTGCTCTTCCTCGTTTGTTCGCATTAATACTAACAAACGAGGCAGCACAAAGTTAATCCATTGAGACCACTGCCGTATGATTTTATCTTGAACGCACCTCCCTTTTCATGAACGATATGTAGGAAAGCACGAAGCAGATGACAGTTGCGGCCACCAGACCGGTAAGCTGGGGCCACACTATCAGCAGGCTCTGTCCAAGGGGAAGCGATCCCGGAATGGTGCCGTAAATTTTCTCAACAGTCAGAGGACCAAGGGTTCTCACCGTCGGAACAAGAACAGTTGTCGTTGCATCGCTGAAAAGCTGACCCGGAAGCACCCTGAAGAGATTCATCACGAATTCCTGGTAAGCCATAACCTGGCCCGCCGAGGCGTTGGCCGAAGGCTCAGCAGCTTTGGCTATCAGGCTGACCAGAATACTGTAGAAAACCGTCAGGAAAAGCCACACGGCTATGCCGGCAAGGGCTGACGTGGCTGGCTGGCGGAATTTAACCGAAAAGAAAATAGACAGGTTGAGCCAGAAAGAAATATAGAGTATGCTTATCAGGATAAAGAACACTATTCTGAGAAACTCATCGGCCGTGGGGGGAATACCGATGGCAATCAGGCCTGTTCCGGTAACCAGGAATCCAAGACTGAACATCATAACGCTAAGCACGATAATGGCAGCGGTAAACTTGCTGTTTAGTACATAATCCCTGTGAACCGGCTGTGACAGAATACGGCTCAGGGTTCCTCTGTTCTCCTCAGCGTTTATTGCATCAAATCCCATTATCAAACCAAGAAGTGGTCCCAGGAAGCTGATGAATACGAAGAATGAGGGGAGGGTTCCATCCGATGCAGTGAACAACCTCAGGAAGATAAATGAGTCGCCAGTTGCATTGGCTTTAACCGCCTCATCAATATTTGAAATGGCCACTGATACCGAGCCTAGGCAGGTAAGAAAAACAAGAAGAAGCAAGATCATAAACCGCCAGCTCCGGATGTAATCGGAGATCTCCTTGTTTACCATTGCCATGAAGGGATGGAGGGCCCTGCTGTTCCCTTTCCCTTCGGAAATATTATCGCTGTTTTTCATATCCCTCGAAATAACGGTTATAAATATCATCCAGACTGACTCCTGCCTTTATAACCATTGGTTCGTGCGGGAAGAGTTCCCGGGAAAGTGTGTCAATATCACCAACGGCAATCAGATGACCTCCTACGAAAATACCCACACGGTCGCAGACAGTTTGTATCTGGTGCAGGTGATGTGAAGAAAGCAGCACTGTGTTCTTCTCTTCCCTGCTCAGCCTTTTTATAAGGGCAAGAAACTCATTGACACCGCGGGGATCGATGCCCAGGGTGGGTTCATCAAGTATTATCACCTCAGGTTCCTTTACAAGAACATCGGCAAGGCCCAGGCGCTGCCTCATGCCTCTTGAATATTTCCCTGCCTTTTTTGATTCCTCTCCCGACAGTCCGACTCTTTCAAGCAGGTGCATCACCCTTTCCCTGGCTTCCCGCGGGGGTATGGAGTTGAGCCTTGCAGTGTACATCAGGTTCTCGAATCCGGTATAGTCTTCGTAAAAACCAACATCCTCAGGCAGATATCCGACCTTTCTTTTTACTTCAACCGGATTTGTTGTCGGATTTATTCCGCACACCCTGAGAGTGCCGGAAGTCGGTTCCGTAAGCCCGAGCATCATCAGTATGGTGGTCGATTTGCCCGCGCCGTTCGGACCGAGCAAACCGAATATTTCACCCTTGTCCACACTCAGGCTGAGGTTGCCGACAGCGGTGAATGACCCGTATTTCTTTGTCAGGTCAGTTAATTCAATAACCGGGCCCTCCATTAATTACCTCCTTCCGTACTTACGGAACAGATAAAATATACCGCCGAGGGCTCCAAGAATGATAAAAACACCTACCCATCCCCAGAGCATAGGCGTCTTCACAGTGACTCTGAATGATATCCTGCTTGTCGATTCAGGTATCGTTGCATCCATGGTGGTTACATAATCGCCGGCAATCGCCTTCTTGTAGGCTTTCAGTGTAGCCCCGACCTGAACCGACTCGCCGGGAGCTATCCTGTCGATGTTTGCAGGATCGAAGGTGACCTCCCAGTTCAACGGGGCACCTGATTCGAGTTTTATGTTCGAAAGCTCCAGGGAACCTGTATTCTGGACAACCAGAGGGATGCGTTTTGTCTCACCTGCCGTGATGCTGGTGCTGAGGAGTCCTGTCGGGGTGGTAAGATTCAGCCCGTATGTTCCCGTAATAACAACTTCGAAATCGAGTGCAGCAGTGGAAGCGTTTGTTGCAACCATTGCCCTGATTTTATAGGTCCCGGCCTTTGAATTATCTGGAGGATTGACATCCACTCCCATATCTACCTTCCCGTTGGCAAGCACATCAACAGAGGTGGCCTGCTGGTAGTTCGGCCTGAATGTCACAACCCATCCCGGAGGATAATCGGCCGTAAGGGCATAATGCTGGTTGTCGGCCGTAAGGTTGTTAATTGTGGTCTGAAAGTTGAATGTTGAAGTGGATGTTCCCTGCATATTCGCCTGCTTGGTGGTGAACTCAGTTTTGTATGTTCCCTGCGAGGCGACAATAAGTGTGAGATTCAGTTCATCAAAGTCCCCGGCCTTGACCTGAAAACGATAACTTCCCCTGTTGACCTTAAGGGGAACTTCAACCCTCAGGGTAAAATTTTTCTTGTCGCCGGGAAGTACAGAGATCTCCCTTATATTGAACCCTCCCGATTTGACAGTGTTGTTCCAGCTTGCAGGAATTCCAGAAACGGTAATCCCGGCGTTGATGATCTCATCTGAGTTATTTATCAGGTCGACCGAATAATCGACCGCCTCTCCCGGCGCTACCGAGATCTTGAGAAAGGGTGTGTAAAGCTTCACGCTGTCCAATGGAGCGGAAGCAGCTGTATTAAGCGATAGACAGATCAGAATCGCTGCGAAAATTGTTTTCAACGAACAAGTACAGATTGACATAAACGTTCCTCCATTAATTTAAATGACAATAAATACTGCCGCAAATGTAAAAAGCGGAAACTTTTTTTAAAAGCCCGTTTTTTTAAATTAGTGTTTGCATTTTCTTAAATTTTTGTTAAAAATCTTCTTCCCTCTAATACAATTGATGTTCAATATCCGGATATTTGCAGGTCAATCCGGATAGGGCCGGTAATTACCAATACGGTTTAAAAGTGGAAGAACAGAAAGCAGGCAGTACGGGAAGCGGGATAAGGGAATTATTCAAACTTTACAGGTTTTTGAAGCCATACCGCTGGATTTTTGCACTGGGCATGGCTTTCCTTCTTATTTCAAGCGGTGCAAGTCTGCTCTTCCCGAAGTATCTGGGGAATATGGTCGATCTGGCCAACCAGGGGAGTTCAATGAACGAGATCACCCGGACAGGGATCATACTCCTTGCAGTTGTGGTTGTGCAGGCCATATTCTCATATTTCCGCACCCGTATCTTTGTAATGGTCACTGAAAAGACACTTGCCTCGATACGACAGCATATTTACAAACACCTTATCAAGCTTCCCATGTCGTTCTTTTCCGAGAGGCGGGTCGGGGAGCTTAACAGCAGGATCTCGGCCGACATTGCAATCCTTCAGCATTCGCTTACCGAAACCCTTGCCGACCTTCTGTCGCAGATCCTTGTGATAACCGGTGCCCTGACACTGATGATGGTAAGTTCATTCAAACTTACTCTCTTCATGCTGGCAGTCGTGCCCCCGATGGCACTTCTGGCATTTTTTGCAGGAAGAGCCGTCAGGAGATACTCCAAAAAAGTGCAGTCGTTCATTGCCGAATCAAACACCATTGTGGAAGAGACCCTTCAGGGGATACAGAATGTAAAGGCCTTCACAAACGAACTTTTTGAGATAAACCGGTACCGCGACAGGACAAACGAAGTTGCAAAAGCAGGAATAAAGGGAGGGAAATACCAGGCATCTCTCTCATTCATTTCACTCGGATTCTTCATTGCCATGGGACTTCTAATATGGAGGGGATCAATTCTTATCTCCAAGGGTATGATGGAAGCCGGACAACTCTTTTCGTTTGTGATTTATTCGGGGTTCATTGCCGGGAACATCGCCGGCATGGCAAGCGTGTACACCAGGCTTCAGAGGACAATCGGCGCTGCCGAGAAACTGCTTTTGATACTCGACGAAACGACCGAATCAGTCGACGAAGAGTGGGAACCTGATCCCGCCAGCGCACTGAAAGGTAAGATTACTTTCGACCATGTTAATTTCATCTATCCGTCGAGACCTGACGCAAAGGTTCTGAATGATGTTTCATTCACAATTGAACCGGGACAGAAAATTGCTCTTGTTGGTCCGAGCGGTGCAGGGAAGTCGACTCTTGCATCCCTGCTCCTCCGGTTCTATGAACCCACTTCCGGTGAAGTGCTGTTTGACGACCGGACCAGCAGAAGCTTTCCCATAACTTCAATACGCAGGCAACTGGCGATTGTGATGCAGGATGTCTTCCTCTTTGGAGGTTCGGTCAGGGAGAATATTGCCTATGGAAAACCGGGAGCAACCGAACAGGAGATAATTGATGCAGCCGTTCAGGCAAATGCGTGGAATTTTATTCAGTCGTTTCCCGACAGGCTTGGAACCATTGTGGGAGAGCGGGGGGTTCAGCTCTCTGGAGGTCAGCGGCAAAGAATTGCCATTGCAAGGGCTGTACTCCGGAATCCGGCTGTTCTTATCCTTGACGAAGCAACATCTTCGCTCGACTCAGAATCGGAAAGGCTGGTCCAGGAAGCCCTGGAAAAACTTATGCGCGGACGCACCTCGGTTGTCATTGCTCACAGGCTGTCGACTGTAAGAAATGCCGACAGGATAATAGTCCTGGAGAGCGGAACGATAGTGGAACAGGGAACCCATGATGAACTGATGCTCAACAACAACGGCCTTTACAAAAGCCTTACCCAGTTACAATTTGCAAAATAAATCAATAAAGAGATGACACTAACAGAAAAAATTGCAGCCGATCTGATCACTGCCATGAAATCGAAAGATACTGTATCGCTCGAAGCCCTCAGGGCAGCGAAGACAGCGTTCCTGCTTGCTCATTCGGAGAAAGGCTCCGGCAGCATTCTTACACCCGAAGAGGAGATCAGGATAATCCAGAAACTTGTTAAGCAGAGACGCGAATCCGCACAGATCTACAGGGAAAACAACAGGACCGACCTCAGCGATAAGGAGACATCTGAAGCGGATGTACTTGAGAAGTATCTTCCTGCAAAAATGAGCGAAGAAGAACTGGAGGGAGTAATCAGGGCTATTATCGGACGGGTTGGTGCTAAATCAGCATCCGACCTTGGAAAGGTAATGGGCCCGGCCATGAAAGAACTGGCCGGAAAGGCCGACGGGAAGGAAATATCAGCTGTGGTTAAGAAGCTGCTGGGATAAAGAGGAAGGTCTTGCGGTCGTGCGGTCATGTGGTCGTGCTCCATTTAATATTAATCGTACACGGCCAGTGCGCTGACCGGCAAGTATATGCTTCCCGCTTATGCCATAGAGATATTTCAGCAAAGCCCTTGCCTCAGGAGAGACATTGGGCGTCACCGGATCCTGGGCAGAAGTAATACCAGAAGCAAGCGTGAATATAAGTATACTCAGCGCTATTTCCTTCATTCTCATTTCTGCTTACTGTTTCTTTTCGTAGACCATCTTCTCAGTAAGGTCGCCATATGAAGAATTGGCCGTCGATTCAATTACAAGGGTATCGCCGTCGAGTTTGTAAACCTCGTTTATTGTTATGTCACCGCCATCACCCATCGACATCTTCGAAACCACCTTCAGGCTTGTCTTGTCATCCGACCATGTGCAGGTCGACTTCTTTTGCATGTCCTGAAATGCCGTGTTTGTGCATTCTTTCCCGTCGAGTGTGAGCTTGTCTGCGCTGACAAATGCCTGTCCCTGAAATTCAGAATGCTTTTCAACCGACATGTCATTGCCGGTCTGTGCAATGATCACCTCTTTGGGAGCCATTGAGAATTCAGCTCCAAGGGTGCTTTTGGAATCATTCAGCTTCCATGATCCGCTGAAATCGGGTCCCTGTGCAAAAATCGCTGAAGAAAATATTACAACGGCAAGAATGAGTAAAAGCTTTTTCATAATACGTTGTCTTAAGTTGGTAAAAAAATAATGTTATTATTGCTGGTTGCATGGCGGTTTGCGGTGCGCGGTGCGCGGTACGCGGTGAGGCACTCAGCCTATTTCTTATACGGCTCGGTGACTTTCTTCAGAAGCGCTATTGTTGCCTTGATGCCCTCATCCTCGCTTAGCTTGTTACCCTCGTATTCGACATCGATATAACCTCTGTAGCCTGAATCGTAAACAATCTTCATCATTCTCTCATAATCGATCTGGGTTTCGTTTCCGTTCTCATCGAAATCATGAGTCTTGCCGCTTACACCCTTGGCATAGGGCATCAGTTCCTGGACTCCCTTGTAACGGTCGTATTCATAGAAGTTGCCAAGGTCGGGAAGTGTTCCGCAGTTGGGTTTGTTGACGCATTTCATTATTTCGGCAAGCCATTTCCCGTAGGATGAATTGCCCCCATGGTTTTCAACAATCACGTTTATCCCGAAATCTTCGGCATAGGCGGCAAGTCTGCCGAGGCCGTCGATTGCTGCTTCCTGCATCTGGCCCATTGTTCCGCGGCCGGCGGCATTTACCCTGATCGAATGACAACCCAGGAATTTGGCAGCCTTCACCCATTTGTGGTGGTTTTCAATCGCTTTGTTCCTTGCTGCCAGGGAGGTGTCGGCAAGATTCCCTTCCCCGTCAACCATGATAAGAAGGCTTTTTACACCGTATTTCTCACACTCTCCTTTCAGCTGGGCGAGGTATTCCATGTCCTCTGCTTTTCCTTTGAAGAATGTTGAGACATATTCCACTGCATCAAGACCATAGGTCTCCTTTGTAATCCTCGGGAAATCCATATTGGTGATTGTACCCTTCCTCAGGGTGCGGTTAAGCGACCACTCGGCAAGTGATATTTTAAAAGCCGGCTCCTGACCATACAGGCTGATGCCGGTAAACATGGAGACAAGAATTAATGTTAAGACAGATTTGATTTTCATATTTATGGATTTAGGGGTTAGTATATATGCCAAATTTAAATAAAAGCATCAAACATCCTTCAAAGGGCTCAAAATAAAAATGCGGGATCGCCCGGCCACAGGCCCTTAACAGCTTCACTTTCGACAGGAATGCCTTTTATTCTGCCTTTTTGCCGTTGACAACAACATTATTTACTGTAAAACCCTGAACCATTCGGGCGCCGGTGTGCCGTCGGGAAACAGATCCTGAACAGTTCCTCCCGAACATCCCGAAAATGAAGACACTGTAATGTACATAGCCAGTAAAAAAATATTTCTCAACATAATAAGGTTTTTCATCAGTATATAATTTT